>JADGRJ010000375.1 GCA_017881025.1 Rhizobacter sp.
TCGCGTGGCGCACGATGGTGAGGAACCAGGGCCGCGCTTCGCCGTCGCGCAACGCGCCGAGGTAGCGCAGCGCCCGCACGCACGCCTCCTGGACGACGTCTTCGGCGTCGTGCGGGTCGCGCGTCAGCCAGCGCGCGAGGTTGTAGGCGGCATCGAGGTGCGGCAGCACCTGCGCCTCGAAGCGGGCGATGGCGGTCATGGCGAGGCGGGACGGTCGTTCATGCGCTACCGCGCGCAGCACCTTTCTATTCCCGGCGGAATAACGGCGCCGGTGGGGCGGTAAGGCTTCCCGTGCCCGATGGTCGTCCGCGGCAGGGCGGCGTCGTGCCGGTCGCCTCGTTCCTCACTCCCGGAGATCGCCATGCCGATTCCCCTCTCTCCCTCCGCCTGCCTCGTCCGTGCGCTCACCGGCGCCGCCCTGGCGCTTTTCAGCGCCGTCGCGGCCGCCGCCGGTGCGAAGGCTTACGTCGGCAACTTCAAGGACTCGACCGTGAGTGTCGTCGACACCCAGGCCGGCGCGGTGATCAAGACAATCGCGGTCGCGGCCGGGCCGCACGGCATGGCGACGAGCCCGGACGGCCGCTTCGTCTACGTCACCGGCGAGGCGTCGAGCAGCATGAGCGTGATCGATACCGGCAGCGACACCGTCGCGCGCACGGTCGAAGTCGGCGCGACGCCGCACGGCGTGGCGATGCTGCCCGACGGCCGGACGATCCTGGTCGGCGTCTACGGCGCCGACCGCGTCGCCTTCGTCGATACCGCCAGCGGCAGCGTCGTCGCGACCGTGCCGGTCGCCAAGCCGCACACCATCGCCGTCCGACCGGACGGCAAGGTCGCCTACGTCGCCTCGCAGGAGCCGGGGCAGTTCGGCCTCGTCGTCGTCGACCTGGCCCGGCGCGCCGTCACGCGCCGGATCGAGCTCGACAAGCCGCCGCGCGACCCGGAGTTCAGCCACGACGGCAGGTTCCTCTATGTCACGAGCGCCGGCGTCAACGCCCTGCGCGTCATCGACGCCGCATCGGACCGGACGGTCGCGGAGATCGCGACCGGCGCCTCGCCGCACATCGGCAAATGGTTCGCCGGCGCCGCCGTCGGCACCGTCGTCGTCCAGGGCCCGGGCGAGCTGCTCCTGTTCGACCCGTCAAGCCAGGCGGTGCTGCGCAGCGTCGCCGTCGGCAGGCAACCGCACTGGATGGCGTCCGACGGCAAGACGGTGTGGGTCACCAACGAGGGCTCGAACGACGTCACTGCGGTCGACCTCGCGAGCGGCCGCACTGCGACCATCGCCGTCGGCAATGCGCCGCGCAAGATCGTCGTCCAGCCGGCGGCGGCGAAGGCGGCGAGCGCGGGCGGATCGGTCGCGATCGCCAACTTCGCGTTCGTGCCAGCCGCGCTCACGGTCGATGCCGGCAGCACCGTCACTTGGCGCAACGACGACGGTGCGCCGCATGCGCTCGCTTTCGCCGATGGCTCGGCCGCGAGCGACTTGCTGCTGCCGGGGCAGAGCTTCGTGAAGACCTTCGCCGGCGCCGGCCGCTTCGACTACGCCTGCTCGGTGCACCCGTACATGCGCGGCACGATCACGGTGCGGCCGTAGCGACGATCGCCGCGCGCCGGCGCCGCAGCAGGGACCAGAACCAGATCGCGATCGTCAGCGCGCCCAGCGCCGCCGCGATCGGCCGGGTGAAGAACGCCAGCACGTTGCCGTCGGCCTTGATCATCGACGAGATGAAGTTCTCCTCGAGCATGCCGCCGAGGACGACGCCGAGGATGAGCGGCGTGATCGGGAAGCCGTTCTCCTCGAGCATCCAGGCGATGAGCCCGGCGACCAGCATGACGCCGACGTCGAAGGAGGTGTTGTTGATCGCGAACGCGCCGACGATGCAGAAGAGCAGGATCACCGGCATCAGGATGTCGCGCGGCACGCGCAGGATCCGCTTGGCGACCTTGATGCACATCCAGCCGAGCGGCAGCATGATCAGGTTGGCGATGATGAAGAGCAGGTAGACCGAGTAGATCCTTTCCGGGTGGGTCGTGAAGAGCGTCGGCCCCGGGTTCATGTTCTTCATGTAGAGCACGCCGATCACGATCGCGGTGATCGAGTCGCCCGGGATCCCGAACACCAGCGCCGGGATCCAGGCGCCGGCGAGCGCGCTGTTGTTGGCCGAGCCGCTCTCGACGATGCCTTCGACGTGGCCGGTGCCGAACTTCTCCGGCTCCTTCGAGAACTTCTTGCTCATCGCGTACGACATCCACGCCGCGATGTCGGCGCCTGCGCCCGGCAGCGCGCCGATCAGCGTGCCGAGCGCGCTGCCGCGCAGGATCTGCATCGGGTACTTGACCGCCAGGCCCCACATGCCCTTGAAGACGTTGCCGATCGGCTTGTCGACGATCAGCGCCTCGCCCTCGGTGTTGATCATGTAGCGGATGATTTCCGAGACCGCGAACATGCCGATCATGAGCGGGATCAGGCCGATGCCGCCGAGCAGGTCGGTGCTGCCGAAGGTGAAGCGCGGGAACGCCGCCGGGTTGTTGAGGCCGACGCCGGCAACGAGCAGGCCGATGAAGAGCGTCGTCAGCCCCTTCAGCGGCGCGTCGGACGAGATGAAGACGGCGCAGGTCAGGCCCATCAGGACGAGCCAGAAGTACTCGAACGAGCTGAACTTGAGCGCGAACTCCGCCAGCGCCGGCGCCGAGACCATGAGGACGGCGGTGCCGAACAGGCCGCCGACGGCCGAGAAGACCAGGCCGGCGCCGAGGGCGATCTCGGCCTGGCCCTTCTTGGTCATCGCGTAGGCCTCGTCGGTGTAGGCCGCCGACGCCGGCGTTCCCGGCATGCGCAGCAGGCAGCCGGGGATGTCGCCGGAGAAGATCGCCATCGCCGTCGCGGTGACGATCGCCGCGATCGCCGGGATCGGCGCCATGAAGAAGGTCACCGGCACGAGCAGCGCCGTCGCCATCGTCGCGGTGAGCCCGGGGACCGCGCCGACGAACAGGCCGAACAGCGACGCGCCCAGCATGACGAGCACGTTGTAGGGATCGAAGACGAGCCTGAAGGCCTCGGCCCAGGCTGGATTCATGATGTCGTCACCACGCGATGCCCTGCAGCACGCCCCACGGCAGCGGCACGCGCAGCAGCTTGTAGAACGCATAGTGGATCGCCAGCGCCATGAGCAGCGCCACCGGCAGGGCGAGCGCGAGGCGGACGCGCAGG
>JADGRJ010000376.1 GCA_017881025.1 Rhizobacter sp.
CGGCCGGCGCGCTCGCCGGTGGCGCGGCGCTCGTGGCGGTGCCGCCGGGCGCCACCGAATCACCGCCGCCGCCGCACGATGCGAGCAGCGCGCACAGCGCGGCCAGGACGATGCGCCACGGGCGGCGCGAACAAGGTAAAAGTGAAGTCATCGGTCGAGGTTAGCGGCGTGGCGACGCGTCACGTAATCAGAGGTAAAGGCCGGCATACTGAGGTCTCACCCGACCCGCGCCCGCCGCCGATGTACCTGCCCGCCCACTTCGCCGAATCGCGTCCGCAGGTGCTGCGCGACTTCATCGCCGCCCATCCCCTCGGCCTGCTGGTGACGCAGAGCCGCGCCGGCGGCATCGACGCCAACAGCGTTCCCTTCTTTCTCGACGCGAGCGACGACGGCACGCCGGGCGTGCTGCGCGCGCACGTCGCCCGCGCCAACCCGGTCTGGACGAGCGCGCGCGACGACGTCGACGCCCTCGTCGTCTTCCAGGGGCCGCATGGCTACGTCTCGCCGGCGTGGTATCCGAGCAAGGCCGAGCACGGCAAGGTCGTGCCGACCTGGAACTACGTGATCGTGCAGGCGCGCGGCCGGCTCCGCGCCATCGACGACAAAGCCTGGCTGCGCGCCTTCGTGACCCGCCTCACCGAGCGGCACGAAGGCGGCCGCCCGGCGCCGTGGGCGGTCGCCGACGCACCTGCCGATTACATCGAGACGATGCTCGGCGCGATCGTCGGGATCGAGATCGCGCTGGGCTCGCTCGTCGGCAAGTGGAAGGTGAGCCAGAACCGCGCCGCCGCCGATCGCGCCGGCGTCGCCGAAGGCCTCTTGCGCGAGCGCGACGACACCGCGCTCGCCGCCGAAGTGAGCACGCCGGGCGGCGGCGCTTGAGCGAAGCGACGCCGCGGGTTCGCGGCTTGCGCGGTCTGGCGATGACGATCGATCGATGGGCACGCGTCGGCCGCTGGCGAACGACGCTCGCGGGCTGCGCGCTCGTTCTCGCGGGCGTCGCCGCAGCCGGGTTCGCGCGCGCCGCCGCCCCGTTCGAGGACACGATCGCCCAGCGCGTGCTCGCCTGCACCGGCTGCCACGGCCGCGAGGGCCGAGCCGCGGCCGACGGCTACTACCCGCGAATCGCCGGCAAGCCGGCCGGCTACCTGTTCAACCAGTTGCGCAATTTTCGCGACGAGCGGCGCCACTACGAGCTCATGAACGGGCTGCTCGCGCTGCTCGACGACGCCTACCTGCGCGAGATCGCCGACCACTTCGCCTCGCTCGACCTGCCGTATCCGGCGCCGCTCGCGTCGGTCGCGTCGGCGGCGCTGCGCGACGCCGGCGAAGCGCTCGTGCGTCGCGGCGATCCGGCGCACCGCCTGCCCGCGTGCATCGAATGCCACGGCGCGCAGATGACCGGCCGCGCGCCGTTCATTCCCGGCCTGCTCGGCTTGCCGCGCGACTACGTCAACGCCCAGCTCGGCGCGTGGCGCAGCGGCCAGCGGCGCGCCGAGCCGCCCGACTGCATGGCGCAGATCGCGCAGCGGCTGTCGCCGGAAGACATCGGCGCGGTGTCGGCGTGGCTGGCGGCGCAGCCCGTCCCGGCGCACGCGGCAGCGACCGCCGGAGCCCCGGCAGCCTTGCCGCTCGCCTGCGGCGGCGTCGCGGCATCGGCCGACGCCGCGAGCGGTCCCGGGCGATGAAGGTCGGCAAGGCATCGATCGCGCTCGTCATTGTGGCGGCGGCGATGCTGCTCGCTGGCGTCGCGGTCGCCTGGCTGAATCGCGATGACGACGCCGGCCGCGCGGGCGGTGCGGCGGTGCCGCCGGCCGGCAGCGCCGAGCGGATCCGTGCGGCGGTGCCGCCGGCCGGCAGCGCCGAGCGGATCGCGCGCGGCGAGTACCTCGTCCGCGCCGGCAGCTGCTTCGGCTGCCACACCGAGCCCGGCGGCGCGCCGTACGCCGGCGGGCGCGCGATCGAGACGCCTTTCGGCATCGTCAACGCACCCAACCTGACCGCCGACGCGACCGGATTGGCGGCGTGGAGCAGCGACGACTTCTGGCGCGCGCTGCACAACGGCCGTTCACGCGACGGCCGCTTCCTTTATCCGGCGTTCCCGTATCCGAACTACACGCGCCTCGCGCGCGCCGACGCCGACGCGATGTTCGCCTACCTGAAGAGCCTGCCGCCGGTGGCGAAGAAGAACCGTCCGCACAAGCTGCGATTCCCGTTCGACCAGCAGGCGTCGCTCGCGGTCTGGCGCGCCCTCTTCTTTCGCCCCGCGCAGTTCGAGACCGACACCGCCCGATCTCCGCAGTGGAACCGCGGCGCCTACCTCGTCGAGACGCTCGGCCACTGCAACGCGTGCCACTCGCGCCGCAACGTCTTCGGCGCGACGGTCGGCCCGCTCGACCTCGACGGCGGCCTGATCCCGATCCAGAACTGGTACGCGCCCTCGCTCGAGGACAACGGCGAAGCCGGCGTCGGCGACTGGCCGGAGCGCGAGGTCGTCGCGCTGCTGAAGAGCGGCCTGTCGGCGCGCGGTTCGGTGCAGGGGCCGATGGCCGAGGTCGTCGCGCGATCGACGCAGTACCTGAGCGATGACGACCTCGAGGCGATGGCGGTCTATCTGTGCACCTTGCCGAGTGACGGCGACGCGTCGCGCCGTGCGACCGCTGAGACCCCCATGGCGCCTGTCGCCAGCGAGATCGGCGCGAAGCTCTACGCGGACCACTGCGCAGCGTGCCACGGCGATCGCGGCGAAGGCGTCGCCGGCGTGTATTCCGCGCTCGCCGGCAACCGCGCGATCGCGATCACCCCGCCGGCCAACCTCGTCCGCATCGTCCTGCACGGCGGCTTCCTGCCGACCACGCCGGGCAACCCGCGCCCCTACGGCATGCCGCCGTTCGCGACGGTGCTGTCCGACGAAGAGGTCGGCCAGTTGCTTTCGTACCTGCGCGCCTCGTGGGGGCACCGCGCCGCCGCGGTCTCGACGCTCGAGGTCAGCCGCTACCGCGGCTCGCGCTGATCGGCTGGCAACTCAGAACGGAATGTCGTCGTCCATGTCGCTGAAGCCCGACGATTTCGCGGCCGGCCGGTTCGCCGCCGCGGCTGCGGGCCGCGCCGCCGGCGCCGCGCGCTCGTAGCCGCCGCCTTCTTCGCTCGGCGCGCCGCCGCCCATGCCTTCGCGGCTGCCGAGCATCTGCATGTCGGTAG
>JADGRJ010000017.1 GCA_017881025.1 Rhizobacter sp.
GACCTGCTTCCAGGTCTTCATGTCGATCACGTCGAGAGCGCCGTCGCGCAGATTCGGGCTCGCCAGGACGGTGCTGCCGTTCCAGGGGAAGGTGATGCCCGAGCCCAGGTGCGGCATGCCGGCGATCGGCAGGTCGGCGACCTTGCGGCGGACATCGAGGTTGACCACTTGCGCTGCGAATTTCCCGTTCGCGCCCGGGCGCGTCGCGCCGACGACGTTACGATAGTCCTGGTCGAAGAAGAAGTCGTCCAGGGGTTCCTCGAGCGGCGTGCGCCGCGCATTCAGGTAGCCCGGCTTGGCGATCGCCTCGCCCATCCGGTAGTCGTGCACGTAGCCGTCGTGGATCGGCTCGGCTGCGCGGTCGTACGAGATCTCCCACAGCTCGGCGATGTCCTTCAGCGCGACCACGAAGCTGTGCCGCGGCGCCGCGTCGTAGACGGCCGAGACTCGCGAGCTCTTCTTCCCGTCGAGGGTCGTCGCGGCAAAGGTCTTGACGAGTTGGAGATCGGAATCGAACAGGGCCAGCGTGTGCGGGAAATAGTTGGCGGCGAGGACCCAACGGCCGTCTCCGCTGACAGCGACGTTGCGGGTGTTGATCGCGGCACGCACCTCCGCGACGACGGTGAGGTTCCAGAGGTCGTACTTGGTGATCCAGCCGTCGCGCGAGCCGAAGTAGACGAAGCGCCCGTCGGGGCTGAACTTCGGACCGCCGTGCAGCGCATAGCGTGAAGGAAAGCGATGGATCGTCTCGAACCGGTCGCCATCGACCAGCGAGACATGGTGGTCGCCGCCCTCGACGACGACGAACAGGTTCATCGGGTCGGCAGACCAGCGCGGCCGGTTCGGCAACGCGGCCGCGTCGGCGACCTGCAGCCGCGACGCGCGGATCTCGGCATCGCCCCACACCGGTGCCGGCGACACCGGCGTGTAGATCCACTGCGCGAGAGCGGCGATCTCGTCGCCGGAGAGCTTGTCGCCGAAGGGCGGCATCTGCGTCGCCGCACGGCCGCGGGTGATGACGCCGATGGCGTCGGGTCGGCGCAGGCGCTCGAGGCTTTCGGGAACGAGCGCCGGGCCCATGACGCCCGTCCGCTGCGCCCCGTGACAGGCGGCGCAGTGCTGCTGGTACAGCACGCCGGGGTCGCCCGGCGAAGCCGCGCCCGCGGCGAAGGTCAGCAGGGCCAGAGCGGGGCCGAGCCAGATTCCGGGACGGACGGCATCGCTCATGATCAATGCGCCACGTGTTCGAAAGGCTTCAGAGCGACCCGCTGCGCACCCGGCGCGACGCCGATCTCGCTGTCGTCGAGGTAGCAGCCGGGGTCTTCGGCCCACGGGTTGCCGGTGACCTGCTGCGCGCGAACGCGCGTGTTGCCGCCACAGATGTCGAAGTACGCGCACTGCGCGCAGCGGCCCTCGACAGGCCGCGGCCGTGCTTTCAGGCCACGCATCAGCGGCTCGGATTCGTCGGCCCAGATGGCGGAGAACGGACGCTCGCGAACGTTGCCGAGCGAGTGGTGCCACCACATCGTGTCGGGGTGGACGTTGCCGAGGTTGTCGATGTTGGCGACGTTGACGCCGCTCGAATTGCCGCCCCAGGCGACGAGATGCGCCCGCAACACCGCGTGCCACTGCGGCAAGCGGCGCTGCGCCCACTGCAGCAGGCAGGGTCCGTCGGCGTCGTTGTTGCCGGTCACGTACTCTTCGTCGCGGCCTTCCTCCGCGGCGCGCCAGGCGCGCTCGAACAGCAGCTCGAGGGCGTCGCGCGTGGCCGCGAACTGCGCGTCCTTGGCACGGTGGATGTTGCCGCGACCGGCGTAGTTCAGATGCGAGAAGTAGAACTTGTCGACGTCCTCGTCGCGCATCAGTTGCAGCAGGGCGGGCAGGTCGTGCGCGTTGAGCGCGGTCATCGTGAAGCGCAAGCCGACCTTGACCCCGCGCGCGCGCAGGAGCCGCACCGCGGCGTGGCTCTTCGCGAAGGCCCCTTGCATGCGGCGGAACTTGTCGTGCGTGGCGGCGAGGCCGTCGAGGCTGATGCCGACGTAGTCGAAGCCGGCGGCCGCGACGCGCTCGGCGACCGGCGCGTCGATCAGGGTGCCGTTGGTCGACAGGCCGACGTAGAAGCCCATCGCCTTCGCCCGCGCCGCGATCTCGAACAGGTCGGCACGCAGCAGCGGCTCGCCGCCGGAGAGGATCAGCACCGGGACGCCGAATTGCTTCAGGTCATCCATCACCGTGCAGACCTCGCCGTTCGACAGCTCGCCCGCGTACTCGTGGTCGGCCGAGAGCGCGTAGCAATGCGTGCAGGTCAGGTTGCAGCGGCGGATCAGGTTCCAGATCACCACCGGCCCCGGCGGTGAAGCGCGGCGTGGCGCGGCGAAGGTGCCATGCCGCTCGGCGGCCGCGAGCAGGCGCATGAAGTGGCTGATGCGAAACATGATCAGGGCTCCGGAAGGCGCAGGCCGGTCTTCTTCAGGATCGCGCTCGAGTAGAGAACGGCGTCGCCACGGCAGGCATCGCCGAGCAGAGCGCGCACTTCGCCTCGCTGGCGCTCGACCTCCTCGCGCGAGCGGCCGTGCAGCATCGCGAACAGGTTGTAGGGCCAGCGCGGCAGCTCGCGCGGACGCCGGTAGCAGTGGCTCACGCGCGGGAGCGCGCCGACGCGGTCGCCGAGCTCGTCGACCCTCGCATCATCGACGTCCCAGACCGTCATGCCGTTGGCGGAGTAGCCGAGCCGGTAGTGATTGGGAACGGCGCCGATGCGTCGGACCAGCCCGCTGGCGAGCAGCTCGGCGAAGCGCTCGCGCACCTCGTCGCTGCTGACCCCGAGCATGGCTCCGACCGCCTCGTACGGCCGAGGAACGAGCGGCAGGCCGCTTTGCGTGGCGGCGATCAGCCGGCGGTCGAACTCGGCCAGGCGCACGTCAGCTATCTCCCCGGTTGGCGACGGTGGGCAGCCGCAAGCCGACGAAGTACTCGCGCTCCTTCGGAAAAGCGTGAACCTTCAGCCCGGTCGCCTGGGCGATCACGGCCAGCGCCGCGTCGCATTGCGCAGCGGACTCGGTCGCGACCACGAACCACATGTTGAAGGCGTGCTCGCGCCGGTAGTTGTGCGCCACCTCGGGCAGCGCGTTGACGAGCGCGGCCACCTCGTCGAAGCGTTCTTCCGGCACCTCGAGCGCGGCGAGCACGAACTTGCCGCCGGCGCGCTCGATGTGATACAGGGGGCCCATCCGTGTCAGCACGCCTTGCGAGAGCAGTCGGCGCAAGCGCTCGAGAACCTCGTCCTCGTCCATGCCGAGCTCGGCGCCGACGACAGCGAACGGGTGGTCCGCCAGCGGCAGGTCGCCGTGCAGGCGATCGATGAGCCGTGCGTCGCGGGCATCGACACCGAGCGGCAGCAGCTTCGACCCGCTCATGCGACGCTCGCTTCGGCGACGCGGCGGCGGCGGAAATATCGCGCGCCCGCCTGCTTGAAGCGCCGGCGGCTGAACAACACCGCACACGCGCGCGCCTGCAGTCCGCTGCACGCGATCGCGGCAGCGATCGCCGCCTCGACTTCGGAGCGGTCTCGGCCATGCACCATGCAGTACAGGTTGTAGGGCCAGCCTTCGGCACGCTCGCGCCGATACGCCAGCGTCACGCCGCGCTCTCCGGCGAGCCGCTCGCCGCAGGCATCGACGTCGTCGTCGGGGACGTCGAACACCGTCATCGCGTTGTGGCGAAAGCCCGCTTCGTGGTGGCGGACGATCACGCCGAAGCGGCGCAAGGTGCCCTCGCGGAGCCAGCGCTCGAGCATCCCGTGCACGTGTTCCGTTCGCATTCGCAGCGCATCGGCCCAGGCCTCGTAGGGCTTCGCGACCAGTGGCAGTCCGTCTTCCAGGAGCGCGGCGAGCGGCTCGTCGGCCGGCTGAACCCGGCGCACGCGCTGCGCGGACGCGCGGCAGCGCGCGGCCATCGGGTCGCGAAGGTCGAAACCGAGGTCGATCCGGTAGGCCCGTTGCATGCGCAGGCGCAGCGCCCGGCAGCCGGTCTGCGCCTCGAGCGTGTCGACTGATTCGTCGACCGCTGTCGCGTCGTGGCCCGTGACGACGAACCAGAGGTTGTGCCGGTGCTCGCGCTCGTAGTTGTGGTTGACGCCGGGATGGGCCGAGACGATCGCGGCGACGGCGTCGAGGCGCTCTGCCGGCACCGCGAAGGCGCAGAGCAGCGCAGCGCCTGCGGCGCCGGCACCCCAGACGCCGCCGATGCGGCTGATCGCGCCATCGGCGAGCAGCTCGCGGTAGGCGTCGATCACCGACTCCGCTTCGACACCGCAGGCCGCGCCGATCGTGGCGAACGGCGTGGCGACGATCGGGAAGTCGTGCTGCCAGTCGTTCAGCAAGCTGAAGCGCAGATCGGCAAAGGCCAGTGCGCTCACGCTAGAACCCCATGCGCGCGGCGCGGCTGGTGAAGAACACGCCGCTCGGCTCGCTGATGTCGAGCGTGGCCAGGGTCTCGAAGCGCTGCGTGTCGATCACCGAGACGCGGTTGGCGTCGCGCGAGCTGATCCACACCGCCTCGCCGCGCGGCGTGAACTCCATGTGCAGGACGGCCTTCCCGGGCGAGATCGTCCGCACGATGCGCCGCGAGCGGCTGTCGATGACCTGGACGCGGTCGTAGTCGGGAACGGCGAAGTTGACCCAGACCTGCCTGCCGTCGGGCTGCGCCATCACGAACACCGGCTGCCCCGCGACGGCGATCCGGCCGACCTCCTGCCAGCTGGAGGTGTCGACGACCAGCACCTCGTGGCGACCGATCGCCGGCAGGTAAGCGTGCCGACCGGCCACGGCCCAGCCGCGCAGGTGCGGCATCTTGTAGACCGGCAGGGGTTGCTCGCCGCGGCCGTAGCCGGCGAGGATTCGGCGCACCGTCGGCACGTCGTCCCAGAGATCGACGAGCGCCAGGCCGTCTTCACCGAACAAGCCGGCGATGTAGTGGCGGCCGTCGGGCGTGACGAGCGCATCGTAGGGCTGGCGACCGACGCCCTCGAGCTTGACGAGCGCGGGCTGCGAGCGCTGCGAGAGGTCGGCGATCCAGATCGCGTCGGCATCGAAGAGCGAGAAGATAAAACGCTGGCCGGGGAGATCGGCGAGACCGACCACGCGCGAGGTCTTGCCCGGCGCGTGCTCGGCCGGGATGTCGGCGACGAGCGCCAGGCTCTGGGCGTCGAACACCTTGATCCCGCCCGGCGTGTAGTTCTGCGCCGCGACGAGCGAGCCGTCCTGCGAGATCGCGCCGCCGATCGAGTTGCCTGCCTGCATCAATCGCCGCTCGACGCGACGAGTCAGCAGGTTGACCTTGCTCAGCGCGCCGTCGCGGCCGAACACGTACGCGATGGCGCCGTCGCGCGAGAAAACCACCGAGGCGTGCGACAGGTCGCCGAGACCGCCGATCTCGGCGAGCAGCGTGCGCCGACTGGTATTGACGAGTGCGAGCGTGCCGCGCGATCGTTCGACGACGACGCCGAGGTCGCCGCTGCCGCTAGGTGCAGAGTCCGCGGGCGTGGCGCAGCCGGGCAGCAGCGGCGCCACGGCAAGGGCGCCGAGCAGGTCGCGGCGCTTCATGGCGTGGCACCCCGCTCTTCCGGAAAGCCACTGGCCAGCCGCTCGGCGATCCAGATCGCATCGGCCTCGCTGAGCAGGCCGCGCCAGCCGGGCATCGGCGTCCCCGGCCGGCCGTGGAAGATCGTCGCGGCGAGTGCGGAAGGCGGCTTGTCGGCGAGCGCCTCGCGCGTCAGCGCCGGGCCGAGGCCGCCGGTGAGCCGCATGCCGTGGCAGGAGCCGCAGTCCTGCCGGACGATGCGAACGAGCTCGGCCGCGCGTGCCGCGGGGACGCCCTGGGCGAGCGCAGGCCCGCACGCCAGCAGCACCAGCAGCACGCCGACCGAGCGCACATCGTCTCCCTGCCTCAGGACTTGAGGATCGACTCGACCGCCGCCTTCAGGTCGGCGTCGTTGATCTTGTCGGGCGGGTTCGGCGCCATCGGCACCGGGCCGAAGTTGCCGGATCCCCCCTTGCGCACCTTCTCCATCAGCTTGGCGGTGACATCCTGGCCCTTGTACTTGGCAGCGATGTCCTTGAACGCCGGGCCGACGATCTTCTTGTCCTTGGCGTGACAGGCCATGCAGCCCGCCTTGTTCATCGCTTCGTCGGGGGTGGCCGCCCAGGTGGCGACGGAAAAGAGCGCGAGGCTCGCGACGAGGAGTGTCTTGGTCTTCATGGTTCGTGGTTCTTTCAGTAGATGTCGTGCTGGGTGTTGTGCACGTTGAAGTGGCCAGTGGGCGTGATCAGCCGCGGATCCTTGATGACCGCCTTCAGCTTCAGGGTCTTGTCGTCGACGACGACGAGCGCACTCTGCTTGTTCTTTGCCGACCACACCGAGAACCATACCTCGTCTCCGGCCTTGTTGAACTCGGGCTGGACGACGCGCTTGGCGCCGTCGTCGTTGAGGCCGGCCCATTCGGCGATCGGCAGCACGACGTAGCCCTTGTCGAGGTTGCGGATGTCGTACACCGCCACCGACTGCGCGATCTTCGGCTCCGGATTGAGCGGCGTGTCGGAATACAGGTGCTGGCTCTTGGGGTGGCTCTTGATGAAGAGCGCGCCTCCGCCCTGACCCTTCAGCTCCGCGACCTTCTTGAAGGCGTACTCCTTGTGCTTGACCGGGTCGGTGCCGATCAGCGAGATCGTCTCGTCGCCGAGGTGGCCGGTGGACCACACGGGGCCGTACTTCGGATGGATGAAGTTGGCGCCGCGGCCCGGGTGCGGGATCTTGCCGACGTCGACGAGCGCGGCCAGCTTGCCCTCCTTGGCGTCGATCACCGAGATCTTGTTGCTCTGGTTGGCCGCGACCATGAAGTAGCGCTTGGTCGAGTCCCAGCCGCCGTCGTGGAGGAAGGGCGCCGAGCCGATCTCGGTGACCTTCAGCGCGTCGAGGTTGGAGTAGTCGACCATCAGCGTCTTGCCGGTCTCCTTGACGTTGACGAGGAACTCCGGCTTGAAGTGCGACGCGACGATCGAGGCGACGCGCGGCTCGGGGTGGTATTCCTGCGTGCCGACGACCATGCCGCGCGTGGCGACGATCTTCAGCGGCTCGAGCGTGTCGCCCTTCATGATCACGTACTGCGGCGGCCAGTAGGCGCCGGCGATCGCCAGCTTGTCGGTGTAGTTGCCTTCCTTGCCGTTGTACTTGCTGGTGTCGACCGAGCGCGCCTCGAGGCCGATGCGCACCTCGGCCACGTTGTCGGGCATCGGCATCCACAGGTCGATCATGTTGATCTTGGCGTCGCGCCCGATCACGAACAGGTAGCGGCCCGACGCCGATGTGCGCGAGATGTGCACCGCGTAGCCGGTCTTGACGATGTTGATGATCTTCTTGGTGTCGCCGTCGATCAGCGCCACTTCGCCGGTGTCGCGCAAGGTCGTCGAGAAGATGTTCTCGATGTTGTAGTTGTTCATCTTCTTCGTCGGCCGCTGGGCCGGCGGAACGATGACCTTCCACGTCGCCTTCATCTGCGCCATGCCGAACTCGGGCGGCACCGGCGGGTCCTGCTGGATGTAGCGGGCCATCACGTCGACCGTCTTCTCGTCCATCTCGCCCGACGTCAGCCAGTTCGGCATGCCGGCAGGCGAGCCGTACGAGATGAAGATCTTCAGGTAGTCGGTGCCTTTTCCGATCGTCAGGTCCGGCGTCAGCGGCTTGCCGGTGGCGCCCTTTCGCAACACGCCGTGGCAGCCGGCGCAGCGCTCGAAATAGGTCTTGCGGCCGAGGTTGAACTCGGCTTGCGTCATCGGCGGCGCCTTCGGATTGGCGCTCTGGTACATCGGCTCGTTGACGAGCGGCGAGGTGCCGGCCTGGTAGTTGACCTCGGGCTGCGTCACGTGGGCTTCCGGAGGCGGCTTCGCGGGTTGGGCCGGTGCCTGGGCCTGAGCCGTCAGGGACAAGGCCGCGACGAGCAGTGCGGCGATCGGCGCGATGGGATGGGATCTCATGGTCACTCCGTGCGGTTGCGTTTGTGCTCGCGGTTCGGACCGGCCGGCGCATCGGCACATGGCCCGTCACCGTGACTCCTGCAAGCGTTCGCATCGTCCGCTCGCTGACCGGCGAGCGTCCTTGACCTGGTTCAAGGACTCGAGCGAGTCGTCCTTTTCACAATCCATCCATGCCTTGGACAGCGAACGAGGGAGTGCGATGAGTCTGCTGAACGAACCGCTGCAGTTCGCCGCCGCCGCGGGTCCGGCGCTGGTCACGCTGGTCGGCGCGGGTCCCGGCGACCCGGATCTGCTGACGCTGAAAGCGGCCAAGGCACTGCGCGCGGCCGACGTCGTGCTCTACGACCACCTCGTCGGCAAGGAGGTTCTCGACCTGCTGCCGCACTCGGCCGATCGCATCTACGTCGGCAAGGAGTCGGGCCACCACACGCTGACGCAGGACGCCATCATCGATCTGCTCGTTCGCCTGGCGCGCAGCGGCCGACCCGTGCTTCGGCTCAAGGGCGGCGATCCGTACATCTTCGGCCGCGGTGGCGAGGAGACCGAGGCCCTCGCAGCGCATGGCATCCCGTTCGTCGTCATCCCCGGAATCAGTGCGGCCCAGGGAGCCGCGGCCAGCGCCGGAATCCCGCTCACGCACCGCGACCACGCGGCGACGCTGGTGTTCGCGACCGGCCATCTGCGCGCGCAGGGCGACGCGCGCGTCGTCGATCTCGACTGGCCCATGCTGGCCCGGCCGCGCCAGACCGTCGTGATCTACATGGGGGTCGGCGCCCTGCCCGTGATCTGCGAGCAGCTGATCCGCCATGGCATGAGCCCGGACACCCCGGCCGCCGTCGTGGAGCAGGCGACGCGGCCGCAGCAGCGAACGATCGCCGGCAGCCTGCAGACCCTGCCCACGCTGGCGCTGGTGCACGGCGTCAAGCCGCCGGCGCTGATCGTGATCGGCACCGTGGTCTCGCTCCGCGATCGCGTCGACGCTTCGGCGATCCTGAGACGTCAGCCGTCCGAGACGACGGTCCAGGGCACCCCGAACCGATCCGTCACCATGCCGATGCGCGACGCGAAGAACGTCGTCGTCAGCGGCATGGTGACCTGACCGCCCTCGGCCAGCCTCGCGAACAGGCGCTCGGCATCGGCGTCGCTCGCCGCCGGCAGCGTCACCGAGTAGCCGAGCCAGCCGGAGCCGCCGCGGCCGGGCATGTCGGTGCCCGAGAGCATCGCCTCGCCGATGCGAAGGCTCACGTGCAGCACCGTGTCGGGGTCCCCGGTCGCATCGTCGGCGCGCCCCGACGGATCGTCGCTGCGACGCACCAGGGTCGTCACCTCGGCACCGAGGGCGTGGCGGTAGAAGCGGATCGCGTCCTCGCAGTGCCCGTCGAAATGCACGTAGGGGTCGAGTTGCATCGTTTTCTCCTCTGGCAGCGGTGGCGTCCGGCGCTGGTGCTCACACGCCGAGATGCGAGGCGAGCTCGGAACGCTCGCGCAGCAGGCTCGAGGCTTCGGCGAGGACGACCCGCCCCTTCAGAAGCACGACCGCGCTGTCGGACTCCTGGAGCACCTTGCGGTAGTTGCGGTCGACGATCAGCGAAGCGATCCCGCTCGCGCGGATCTCCTCGATGACGCGCCAGATCTCGAGCACGGTCTTCGGCGCCAGGCCCTCGGTGGCCTCGTCGAGAATGATCAGCCGGGGCTGCGTCAGCAGGGCGCGGCCGAGCGACAGCATCTGCTGCTCGCCGCCCGACAGCTGTGCGCCGAGATGGTGGAGCCGTTCGCCGAGGCGGGGAAAGGTCGAGAGCACGCGGCGGTACGTCCAGCCCGCGCCGGCGTCGCCGCACGGCCGTGCCGCCATCACGAGGTTCTCGCGCACGGAGAGGTTCGGAAACACGCCGCGCCCCTCGGGCACGTAGGCGACGCCGCAGCGGGCGACCTGATGCGGCTGCGCCCGCGACATGTCCTGACCGAACAGTCCGATGTAGCCGTCGCGCCGGCTGACGTGGCCGAGCAGCGTGCGAATGAGCGTGCTCTTGCCCATTCCGTTGCGGCCGAGCAGGCCGACGGTCTCGCCGCGGTGAATCTGCAGGTCGACGCCGTGCAGCACGTGGCTCGAGCCGTACCAGGCATGCAGGCAGCGGGCGTCGACGATGAGAGAGGCGTCCATCTCAATGGGCATCGCCGAGATAGGCGGCGCGAACCGCCGGGCTGGCGCGAACGAAGTCCGGCGTGCCCGACGCGATCACGGCACCGTCGACCATGACCGTGACGACATCGGCGATGCGGAACACCGCGTCCATGTCGTGCTCGACGAGCAGGATCGCGTGGCCGCTCTTGAGCTCGGCCAGCAACTCCAGCATGCGCTCGGTTTCCTCCGCGCCCATTCCGGCGAGCGGCTCGTCGAGCAGGAGGACGTCCGGACGGGTCGCCAGGCACATCGCGATCTCGAGCTGACGCTTCTGGCCGTGCGACAGCAGGCCGGCGTCGTGCCCGAGGAGGTCGTCGAGCCCGGTGCGCGCCGCCGCCGTCCGCGCCGCCTCGACGCTCGCTGCGCAGGCCGAGGCGGCGCCCCACCATGCCCACGGCCTCTGGGTGCGCGCCTGCGCCGCGAGCCGGCAGTTCTCCAGCACCGTCAAGCCCGGGAAGATGGTGTTGCGCTGATAGCTGCGGCCGAGACCTCGCCGCGCACGACGGGGTTGCGTCCAGCGCGTCACGTCCTTGCCGAGAAGCTCGACGCTGCCGGCCGAAGGCGCCGTCTCGCCCGAGAGGATGTCGATCAGGGTGGACTTGCCGGCGCCGTTCGTGCCGATGACCGCGTGCACGCTGTCGCGGCGGAGCTCGAGCGAGACCCGGTCGACGGCGACCAGGCCGCCCCACCGACGCGAGATGTCGCGGCCGCGCAGCAGGATCTCAGGCGACGGCATCGGAGATCTCCGCGAGCGGCGTCGCCTTGAAGCCGAGGAGCCGCTCGCGCAGCTGTGCCGGCACGCCGACGAGGCCGCGCGGCAGCAGCGCCACGCTGGCGATGATCGCCAGCCCCAGCCCCAGGTGCCAGTGCTTGGCGAAGCCGCCGAAGATGGCCTCCGACTGGAACAGCTCCTGCAGCAGCGCGAACGCGAAGGCGCCGATCAAGGCCCCTCGCAGGTGGCCGATTCCGCCGAGGATGACCATGATCAGCACCGCGCCCGATAGGTGCCAGCCCATCAGCTCGGGGTTGACGTAGCCGTCCTTGAGCGCGAACAACGCGCCGGCGAGGCCCGCCAGTGCGCCCGAGATCACGAACGCGGCGAGCTTGTAGCCGTAGGTCGAGAACCCCGTGGCGCGCATTCGCTGCTCGTTGATCCGGATCCCGGTCAGCGCCCGGCCGAAGCGCGAGCGCAGCAGGAGCGCGAGAAAGCCGAACACCGTCGCCAGGCAGACGAGGGTGAAGGCATAGACCGCCGGTGACCGGGAGAGATCGAGCCCGCCCAGGATGGGCGCGAGCGTCAGGTAGATGCCGTCGGTGCCGCCGCCCAGCGGCGTGTCGTGGGCGACGTAATAGGCCATCTGCGCGAAGGCGAGCGTGACCATGATGAAGTAGACACCCCGGGTGCGCAGCGAGAGCGAGCCGACGAACAGCGCGTACGCCGCGGCGGCGAGGACGCAGCAAGGCAGCAGCCACCACAGCGATGCCGAGCCGATCGACGAGGACAGCAGCACCAGCGAATAGGCGCCGACGCCGAAGAACGCGGCATGGCCGAAGCAGACCAGCCCCGTGCCGCCGACCAGGAGCTCGAGGCTGAGCGCGAAGATGGCATAGATCATCGTCTTGGTGACGAGATCGATGCCGAACGATCCCGCGACCAGCGGGTACAGCGCCAGCGCTGCGAAAGTCAGCGCGACGAAGAGCGTCTTCGGCCGGTCCATCGCGTCATGCCGCCCGGAACAGCCCGTCCGGCTTCCACAGCAGGATCAGCGCCATCAGCACGTAGACCAGGACGCCCGCCGCCTGTGGCAGCAGGACCGTCCCGAAGGTGTCGATCATGCCGACCAGCAGCGAGGCGAGCAGCGCGCCGCGGATCGAGCCGATGCCGCCGATCACCACCACCACGAAGCAGACGATGAGCACGGTGTTGCCCATGCCGGGATAGACCGACGACACGGGCGCGGCCACCATGCCGGCGAGCACCGCGATCGCCACCCCGGCGGCGAACACCACCCGGTACAGGAACTGGATGTCGATGCCGAGCGACTGGATCATCTCCCGGTTCGTGCTGCCGGCGCGGATCATCATGCCCAGACGCGTCCTCGAGAGGACCAGGTACATGGCGAGGGCGAGCGCGAGGCAGACGAACGAAATGAACAACCGGTACACCGGATAGCTCATCAGGTCGCCGAGCTGCAGGCTGCCGGCGAGGATGTCGGGCGGCTTCACGCCGTGCACGTCGTCGCCGACGAGGAGGCTCCGCAGCTCCTCGAAGACGAGGATCAACCCGTAGGTCATCAGCACCTGCTGCAGGTGCTCGCGCCGGTAGAGGAAGCTGAAGAACGCCCACTCGAGGACATAGCCGAAGAGCACCGCGAGCAGGACGCCGACCAGCAGCGTGACGAAGAAGCCGCCCCCGAACGTGCCGCTCACGACCGGCGCCAGCGAAAACGCCATGTAGGCGCCGATCATGTAGAAGCTGCCGTGGGCCAGGTTGATGACCCGCATGATCCCGAAGATCAGCGTCAACCCCGAAGCGACGAGGAAGAGCAGCAGCCCGTACTGCAGCCCGTTCAGGCACTGGACGAGAAAGGTGGCGAAATCCATGGCGCGGCGGCATGCGGCTCAGGCATGCAGAGCCTCGTATTTCGCCTGCAACTCGTCGGGAGTCTCCACGAAGTCGGGGTTGATGACGATGCAGTCGGCCGGACACACCAGCTTGCACTGGGGCTCGTCCTCGGCGCCGACGCATTCGGTGCAACGCAGCGCGTCGATGACGTAGATCAGCTCGCCGACGCTGATCGCTTCGTTCGGGCACACCGGCTTGCAGGCGTCGCAGGCGGTGCAGTTGTCGTTGATGAGCAGTGCCATGGAGATCTCCCCTGGGTTCCCGGGCCGTGCGGACTAGGCCGCGGCGAGCTCGCGCAGCCCGTTCAGCTTGGCGTGGCGGAACGCGCCCCACAACGCGGCGCCGATGGCGCCGGCGTAGATCGAGTCCGGATGGCTCACCGCGACGACGCCGACCTTCTCGTTGACCATCTCTTCCTGGATCGCCGCGAGCAGGCCGCTGTCCAGCGCCAGGCCGCCGGTGATCAGCGCCGTCCCCTGCTTGATGCCGGTGACCTTCAGCAGCTTGACGATGCGCGACGCCATCGACAGGTGGATCCCCTTGAGCACGTCGGGCGTGGCGATGCCGCGCGAGACCATGTTGATGACGTCGGTCTCGGCCAGCACGGCGCAGATCGAGCTGCACTTCTCCGGGTTCTGCGAGCTCTGCGACAGCGGCCCGATCTCCTCGATGGCGACGCCGAGGTAGCGGGCGATGTTCTCGAGGAACTGGCCCGAGCCCGAGGCGCACTGGCTCGTCATCTTGTAGGCGAGCACCTTGCCGCGCGGATCGACGTAGATCGCGCGCCCGTTCAGCGCGCCGATGTCGACGACGGCGCTGGCGCCGGGATGCAGGAAGACGCCGCCGCGCGCGTGCGTCGTCATCGAATAGAAGTGGCCGGTGGCGAACTTGACGTTCTCGCCCTCGCCGGTGGTGGCGATGTAGTCGACCTCGTCGAGGCCGAGGCCGGCCTCGGCGAGAACGCCGTCGCGGCCCTCCTGCGCCAGCGTCATCGGGTCGCGCCGGCGGATCCGTTCGCAGCGCTTCGCGAGCCATTGAGGCTCGCCGCCGTCGACGCGGAACAGCGTGCTCTTGACGGCTCCGGAGCCGATGTCGATGCCGATCGTGACGGTCATGTGAACTCCTTGGGGCCTATGCCCGCGCTTCGGCGGTCTTGCCGTCCTCGACGACGGCGCGCCAGGCGAAGGTCGCGCCGCCGAGGGCTCCGGTGTAGATCGAATCCGGATCGATGTTGAGCTTGAGCTCGCCGTAGTTTTCCTTGACGAGATCGTTGAGCGCCTTGACCGCCGCCTGGTTCTTGGCCACGCCGCCGGTGAAGGTGAACTCGTCGCGGACGCCGCCCGAGCGCGCCAGGATCGACATCGCGCGCAGGATGATCGCGCGGTGCAGGCCGGCCATGATGTCCTCGCGCTTGTCGCCGAGGGCGAGCCGGTCGCGCAGCTCGGCGCCGGCGAACACCGTGCAGGTCGAGTTGATGCGGATCGACTTGGTCGACTTCATCGCCATCGGCCCCAGCTCGTGCAGGCCCATGTTCATCTCGTCGGCGATGTAGCCGAGGTAGCGCCCGCAGCCTGCGGCGCAGCGGTCGTTCATCTGGAAGCTCTCGACGATGCCGTTCGGGTCGACCTGGATCGCCTTCGTGTCCTGGCCGCCGATGTCCAGCACGGTGGCGGTGCGCGGATACATCACGTGCGCGCCGAGCCCGTGGCACAGGATCTCCGAGCGCACGTGCTCCTTCGAGAACGGCAGGCGCGCCCGGCCGTAGCCGGTGCCGACCGTGTAGGTCTCCTCCAGCTCGGTGTCGAGGATTCCCTTGATCGGCGCCTCGACCTGCTCGCGCCGCGATGCCGTCTCCGGCAGCGCCAGGAAGCTGCGCTCGAGCGCGGCGAGCAGGTGGCGCCGGATCGAATCGCCGTAGACGCGGTTCTCGACCTCGATGATCGAGCGGTCGAAGACGTTCAGGAGGTGGTCGTAGCGCGTGCCGGATTCCTTGGCGACGATCTCGCCGGTGGCGAGGTACTGGCTGCCGGCGATGTCGCGGAAGAAGTCCGACTTGCGGTTCGCGCCGGGCGCGAACAGCGTCGGCGCCTCCGCGGTGATGCGCCGGAACACCTCGACGAGGGTCGCGCCGACCCCTTCGCTGCCCGCGCCGAACTTCGCCGTCGCCAGGCTGCGCTGGCAGGTCTCGGCCAGGTCGCCGAGCTGCTCGAGGTACTGCTCGGAGCGGAAGTCGCGCTCGAGCTGGCCGAGGAAGGCATCGAGCGATCCGTTCAGCGCGTTGGTGCTGCCGAGCGCCTCCCGAAACAGGTGGAAGCGGCTGTTGACGAGAGCCTCCTGCTTGGCGATCGCCGCGGCCGTGTCGTAGTTCGAGCGCGAATTGGTGATGCCGCGGCCGAGGATGTTCTGGTTCTCGTCCATGACGACGGCCTTGGTCGTCGTCGAGCCGAGGTCGATGCCGATGAAGCAGCGCATGGTGATCTCCGCCTCAGTGCGCCGCAGCGATCGGGATGAACGCCGGACCCCCGGCGCCCGCCGAGGCCGTGCGCTTCTGCTTGACCATCTGGAAGTAGCTCTCGAGGCGGTTCTTCACGTTGGCTCCGGAGAAATAGCGCGGGTCGACGAGATCGGTCTCGATGAACGCCGCCGGCTTGCCGGTTCGCCTCTCGACCTCGCGCAGGATCAGCAGCTGGCCGGCGGAAAAGCTGTTGCAGCTCTTGATCGAGTTGATCAGCAGCCCGTCGGCCTGGTACTCGTCGATGTACCTGCAGATCATGTCGATCCGCGACGGCAGGTTCAGGTTGGTGTAGCAGCCGAGGCAGTAGTCGGCGAGCGATTCGAGCGGGTGGTCCGGGTCGTGGCGAAAGCCGAAGTCGTAGAGGCCGCCGACCTTGGCGTAGGTCGAGCTGACGACGACAGCGCCCTCGTCGTAGAACATCTTCCAGAACTCGCGAAAGCTCGTCCAGTTGGGCGGTCCTTCGACGATGAGCCGGTACTTCTCCTCGCCCATCTCGCCTTCAGGCGTGACCGGGCCCTTGCCGTCGCGGATTCGCTGCTCGATCTCGCCGCGGAGCACCCGGTAGTACTCGGTCGCCTCGGGCGTGCCGCGGAAGGCGGTGAAGATCGGCCCGATGTAGTAGACCGCGCCGAAGTAGCCGTCGATCGGGCTCGGCCGGTGCTTTGCCGACTGCAGCACCGCGACGAGGTCGTTCTCGGCCTTGACCGACTCGCGCATGTACTGGCGCAGCCGGTCGATGTCGAACTTGACGCCGGAGATGCGCTCGAGCGTCGGGATCACCGTCTCCTTCAGCTGCTTGACGACGTACTCGCGCATGTTCGGCTGGATGCGCCCCTCGCCCTGGTACGGGACGTGGAGCATCACCGTCTCGCATCCGTACTTGTGACGGATCAGCTCGAACCACTTCATGAACGTGAAGCAGCCGGTGTACGACAGGAGCAGGATGTCGGGCTTCGGCAGCGGCTCGCCGGTGGGGCCGATCTCGCCGCCCATCATCATGCCGAGATCGGCCTTGACATAGGTGCAGACGTCCTCGCTCTGGCCGTCGCGCTCGGCGTCCATGATCATCTTGCCGCTCTTCTTGCGCATGCCGTTCTGCAGCGCGTTCGTCTCCGGCAGGCTGCGCGCGAAATCGAAGCACATCAGCAACTCGTTCAGGTTGCCCGGAACGAAGGTCGCCGAGACCTTCCGGTTGTTCGCCCGCGCGGTCGCGAGCTCCATGTAGTTCCGGTTGATCAGCTCCTTCTGCAGCCACATCGCGTCCTCTTTCTGGACCGGCGGCGGCCGCTTGGCGGTGCCCGTCGGGGCGGGCATGGCGATGGTCGAGGTGTTCATGCGGCGCTCCAGAGCTTGATCGAATCGGCGAAGGTGCCGGCCTGCTCGCGGATCGGAGCCATCTGGCCGGTGTTCTCGGCGTACTTGAACGCCGTGTAGGGAATGCCGTGTTTGCCGAGCACGTCCTGCAGCATCGGCCGCTCGAGCAGCGCCGGGTCGCAGAACGATGGCGCCGCGAAGATCACGCCCTCGGCAGCGCCGGTCTTGACCTGCTTCATCAGGAAGACGCCCTTTTCCTCGCGCGTCGTCTCGTACTTCGCGGCCGTCGATGCGCTGCGGTGCAGGAAGGCTTTCGAGAGCTCGTCGAGCGGGTTCGCGTCGGCCGGCACCTCATCGAGAAGCCAGCGGGTGACGAGCATGAAGTCGTCGTCGACGATGTAGCAGCCGGACATCTCGATCGACTTGATCAGCCCGAGCGGCGGCTGCTCGCAGAACGAGCCGTTGATCACGACCCGGGCGTTGTCGCGCTTCGGGCGGGGGACCCGGTCGGTCGCGGCGATGTACTCGCGCACCAGCACCGTGTGGTCCTCGGGCGGCAGCACCATGCCGGCCCGCAGCAGCAGGTACACCTCGGCGGTCGGCGCCTGCCAGGGCTTGGCGGCGCGATAGGCGTAGAGCTCGCGAACCGCGGCGCGGTTGTCGTTGTAGACGCGGATCGAGTCGTTCAGCTCGGCGTCGGTGATCGGCTTGCCGCGCAGCCGGCCGAGATCCTCGCGCACGACTTCCATCTCCTGGATGTAGAAGGTGCCGCCGACGGAATCCTGGTAGTTCTGCGGGACGTCGACGTACTTGACGTACTTGTCCTTGAAGAGGATCTGCCACATGCCGGAGAGGTTGCGGATCACGTCGCAGATCGACGGGAACAGCATGCCGTCGAGGCAGTCGAGCCGGCCGGTAAGGCCGAGCTCGATCGTCGAGCGCGGAATGCGGCAGATGTAGCTCTGGTAGTAGGCATCGCCCTGGATCACCTCGAGCGAATCGCCGCCGCCGAGGATTCCCACCGCCAGCATGCCGGCGGCGTGGATCAGCTCGCGCGGCACGTAGACCGGCATGTAGCCGATCGCCTTGCGGCCGGGCACGGCCGCCTTCCACGCCTTGACCGCCGAGAAGTCGAGATCGTCGAAGAGCGTCTGGCAACGCTCGACGATGGCCGCGACGGGCGTGATCGGGATGGTGTTCATCGATGCTCCCAGGAAGGCTGGCGCTTGGCGAGGAAGGCGTCGAGGCCTTCGTTCGCGTCGCGGGTCGCCATGAGTCGGTCGAGATAGAGACGTTCGACTTCAGCCAGGCGCGCCTGCACATCGCGCAACATCGGCGCGCGTGCGGCGACGAGCGCGCAGCGCAGCGACGCCGCGCTCTTGCCGCGGAGGTGCTGCTCGAAGTAGGCGAGCGCGGCGGCGGCAGGGTCGTCGGCGACCGCTCGCACGAGGCCGATCGCCTCTGCTTCGCTGGCGCCGATCGAGCGGCCGGAGAAGAGCAGGTCTTCCGCGGCGGGCTGGTGGACGCGGTAGGGCAGCAGCACCGAGGCCGCCGGTGCGAACACGCCGAGCTTCATCTCGGGCTGCCCGAACTTCGCGTCCGGCGCGGCGAAGATCTGCCCGGCGGCGAGCGCGATCTCGAGCCCGCCACCGAGGCATTGACCGCGGACCGCGACGAGGATCGGCGCCGGGAACGCGAGCATCTCGAGGACGAGCGCGTGGAGCGCCGCGAGCATGCCCGCGCAGCGGGACGCGAGGTGCTCCTCGACGCTCGCGCCGAAGCTGAAATTCGGCCCCTCGGCATCGAGCAGGACACCGCGCCAGGTCGTTTGCTGCTTCGCCTGCTCGAGGGCGCCGTGCAGCGCGCCGATCATCTCGGCATCGACGATGTTGGCCTTCGGCCGGTCGAGCCGCAGGCGCAGCAGCGCGCCGCCCTGCTCGTCCCATGCCTTGACCGCAGCGCTCACGGTCAGGGCTTCTTCGGCTGGATGGCGTCGTGCATCGGCCCGACCCAGCTCTCGTCGGCGGCGAGCTTCTGGCGCAGGAGCACGAAGTCGACCTCGCGGTCGTTCTTCGGCCCCTCGTTGAAGGCGGTGAACCCGGCCCGGGCCTCGGTGACCATGTTCAGCGCCAGCCAGGCGCGCGAGTTTTCCTTGTTCCGGTTCCAGGCGTCGAGCTTGGGCTTGCGCAGTTCCTCGAGCGTCTTGGTCATGCAGTCGGGGAAGGTCAGCAGCATCTTCGCGCACAGCTCCTCGACCTTGGCATCGAGCAGCGACAGGTCGACCGTTCCGGCCGCGATGACCGCCTTCGCTTCGCGCGCTGCGGGGCCGCTCTTGAACTCGCCGTAGAGGAGGCGGCCGAACTCGTCGTAGGCGCGTTGCGTCTCGACCAGCGGGTTGGCAATGAAGCGGCCGTCGACCTTGAGCGCCGGCACGATGTCGGTCAGCACGCCCATCTGGTAAGCCCGGTGCGCCGAGAACGGCTCGCACAGGACGCACGCCACCATGGCGCGTTCGGCGCCGACCATCACCGGCAGGAAGTCGGTGGCGCCGCCGATCGGCGCCGAGCCGTGCTTGGGCCCGGCCTGGCCGAAGCGCGCCAGATCCTGCGCGACCGAGAAGTCGCAGGCCATGCCGATCTCCTGGCCGCCGCCGATGCGCATGCCGTTGACGCGGCAGATCACCGGCTTGTCGCAGGCGAGGATCGCGCTCACCATGTCGTTGAAGAGCCGCATGTACTGGCGGTACTCCTGCGGATGGCCGGCGTAGTACTCGGCGTATTCCTTGGTGTTGCCGCCGGTGCAGAAGGCCTTGTCGCCGGCGCCGGTGAAGACGACGCAGTTGACGTCGCGTGCATTCGAGGCGGCGCGGAAGGCGAGGATCACGCCCTTGACCATGTCGGTCGTGTACGAGTTGTACTGTTCGGGGTTGTCGAGCGTGATCCAGGCGTTGTAGAGGCCGGGCGCGACGCTGCCGTCGGGGCGTGTCGCGGGGCGCTTTTCGTAGCGCAGGCCGGGTCGCGCGACGACGTCGACGAGCTCGTGGTCTTTCAGCTCGCGTCTGCGTGTCAGGAGTTCGGGAGCGTTCATCAGTTCTCCTTGCAGGGCATTTATAGTAAAGTGGTACTTTAATACCAGTTTATCCGATCATCGGCACGCGAGATCGCGTCGTCTTTGAACTAGATCAAAGTTGGGACGCGCCGCCGCCGTTCCACTTGCAGCATCGCCGAAGCCGAGGAGCGCCCGTGGATGTCCAGACCCAGACCAAGCCCTGCCCGGCGCACCTTGCCCCGGCTGCGACTCTCACCAGCCTTTCGATCGCCCTCGCGGGATCCGGCGGCAGCGGCGTCATGACCGCCGGGACGATGCTGCTCGAGGCCGCCGCGAAGGCGGGCCTCTACGGCTTGATGGTGCGCACGAGCGGCCCGCAGATCCGCGGCGGCGAGGCGGCGGCGCTGCTGCGCCTGGGACCGCGGCCGATCGACGCGCTCGACGACGCCTTCGACCTGCTGCTCGCCTTCGATTGGGAGAGCCTGCACCGGTTTGCGGACGAGATCCCGCTGCGGGCTTCGGGCCTGATCGTCGGCGACAGCGGGGCCGGCGAGCCGCCGGCCGTGTTCCTCGCCAGTGGCGCGCGCTTCGCCAGCGTGGAGCTGAAGAAGATCGCCAAGGCGATCCCCGGCAGCTGGATCAACATGGTGGCCCTGGGCCTGGCGGGAACGCTGGCCGGGCTGCCTGCCGAGGCGATCGCCGCCGCGTTGCGCGACACCTGGAAGCGCAGCGACGCCGGGCTGCAGCCGAACCTGCTCGCGTTGCAGGCCGGCATCGATGCGGCCGCGGGAATCGAGGGCCTGCCGCGCCTGAAGGCCCCGCCCCCCGCGAGCGAAGCGCGCTGGCTGATCAGCGGCAACGAGGCTGCCGGCTACGGCGCCATCCGCGGCGGCGTGCGCTTCGTCGCCGCCTATCCGATCACGCCGGCCACGGAGCTGCTCGAATGGATGGCGCCGGCGCTGGCCAAGGTGGGCGGCTCGCTGCTGCAGGCCGAAGACGAGCTCGCCTCGATCAACATGGCCATCGGTGCCTCCTACGGCGGCGTTCCGGCGCTGACGGCCACTGCGGGCCCGGGCCTTGCGCTGATGACGGAGGCCATCGGACTGGCGGTCAGCGCCGAAGTGCCCGTGGTCATCGTCGATGTGATGCGTGGCGGTCCCTCCACCGGCATCCCGGCGAAAAGCGAACAGAGCGATCTGTCGTTCGCGGTCAGCGGGCTGCCCGGCGATGCGCCGCGACTGGTGCTCGCACCGACCTCGATCGCCGACTGCCTGGCGACCACGCAATGGGCGGTGCAGCTCGCCGAGGCATTGCAGGCGCCCGCGATCGTCCTTTCCGACCAGTTCATGGGCCAGTCGCGCGCCATCATCGACCGGCCCGCGGACTGCGGCTTCGTCGCCGCGAGACTGACCGCCGCCGCCGACACGCCCGACTACCAGCGTTATCGCGACACGCCCTCGGGGGTCTCGCCGATGGCGATCCCCGGCACCGCCGGCGTCGCCTACACCGCCGACGGCCTGGAGCACACCGAGGCGGGAATCCCGAGCAGCCAGGCGCGCGACCACAGGCTCCAGCTCGCCAAGCGCGAGCGCAAGCTGGCGCAGCACGCCTACGGCCGCTGGTGGGCCGACATCGAAGGCGACGGCGACGCCGCGGTGATCACCTTCGGCTCGGTGACCGGCACCGTGCGAGAGGCCATCGCCCGCGCCTCGGCCCACGGCGTCAAGTTGCGACTCGTCGCACTGCGCCTCCTCGCGCCGCTGCTGTCGCACGAGCTCGACGCCGCGCTCGCCGGCGTCGCACGCGTGATCGTCGTCGAGCAGAACCACGGTGCGCAGCTGTTCCGCTGGCTGCGCGCAATGCACGATCTCCCGGGCCGGCCGGCGAGCTTCCACCGTCCCGGCCCCCTGCCGCTGCGGCCCGGCGAACTGACCGAGGCGCTGCTCGACTGGCATCGCGCCGGCACCGCTGCCTCCGCCGCCGTCGACGCTGCCGCCGCGCAAAAGGAGTACGCATGAACGAGCCCTCCGCCCCCGTCGCCGTGCGTACCCACGGCGATTACAAGTCGAAGACGAAGCCGGTCTGGTGCCCCGGCTGCGGCGATTTCACGGTGCTGGGCGCGATCACCCGCGCCCTCGCCGCCCTGCAGTTGCCGGCGCACGAGGTGGCGATCGTGTCCGGAATCGGCTGCTCGTCGCGCATCCCCGCCTACACGACCTGCTACGGCTTTCACGGCGTTCACGGCCGGGCGCTCGCCGCCGGCACCGGCCTGAAGGTGGCGCGCCCGGAGCTGACCGTCCTCGTCACCGGCGGCGACGGCGACGGCTACTCGATCGGCGGCAACCACTTCATGCACGCCTGCCGCCGCAACGTCGACCTGACCTACATCGTCATGGACAACCACGTCTACGGCATGACGAAGGGCCAGGCGTCGCCGACGACCGAGCCCGACTGGGACAACAAGCTGAGCCCGGGGGGCACCGGAATCCGCTCGTTCCATCCGCTCGTGATCGCGCTCGCCTCCGGCGCGAGCTTCGTCGCGCGCGCGTTCTCGGGCGACACCAGCGGCACGGCGCAGATCATCGCCACGGCGATCCGCCACCCGGGCTCCTCTTTCGTCGAGGTCCTGAGCCCGTGCGTCACCTTCCGGCCCGAGCAGCGCGGCTGGAAGGAGCAGGTTCGCCAAGCGGCGGTGGACCCGACCGACGACGCCGCCCGCGCGGCACGCCGCATCATGACCGACGACGGCTTCAACATCGGCGTGCTGTACGCGGGCAGTCGAACGCCCTACCCGCTGAAGCGCGCCGGCACGCCGTGCGAGCCGGCGGCGCTCGAAGCGGCGTTCGCGTGCGCCGAGGTGTCCGCATGAGCGGGCCTCGCAGCGAGCCCCGCACCCTCGCCGACGTCATGGCGCAGGCACTCGCGATGGAGCGCGAGGCCGTCCAGCGCTACAACGCGCTTGCCGACATGATGGAGGTGCACCACAACCGCGAGGTCGAGGCGCTGTTTCGCAAGATGGCGCAGATCGAAGCGAAGCACGCGGCGCAGATCATGGCCGAGATGGGCTGGACCGACTCGTCGGACATGCCGGTTTCCGAGCGCTCGCCGTTTGCTCCCGACGGCCCCGAGAGCGTTCCCGAGGACGCCGTCCACTACCTGATGTGGCCGTGGCACGCCCTGCAGCTCGCGCTCTCGGCCGAGCAGCGCGCCGAGACCTTTTTCGCCCGCCTCGCCGAGACGGCGCCGAGCGAAGCCGTGCGAGACGCGGCGCTTCAGCTCCGCGACGAGGAGCGCGAGCACGTGGCGCTGATCAGGGCCTGGATCGAGAAGATGCCGCAGCCCGGCAGCGACTGGGCCGAGGATCCCGATCCGCCGCGCTATACCGACTGAGCCGGGCTGGGGAAGCCGCGATGCAGGTGCTGTTACCCGAGGGCTGGTCGCCGCCGGTCGGCTACGCGAACGGCATCGCCGTCGATCCCGGCCGCCTCGTCTTCATCGCCGGCCAGGTCGGCTGGAACGCGCAGCAACGCTTCGAGAGCGAGCAGATCGGCCCGCAGTTCGAGCAGGCGCTCCGCAACGTGCTCGCCGTGCTGAGGGAAGCCGGCGGAGCGCCCTGTCACGTCGCCCGGATGACCGCCTACTGCTGCGACAAGCCCGCGTACCTGGCGGCGCGGCGCGAGCTCGGCGCGATCTGGCGCCGCCACATGGGCGACCACTACCCGGCGATGAGCATGATCTTCGTCGCCGACCTGCTCGACAGCCCCGGCAAGATCGAGCTCGAGGCGACTGCGGTGGTGCCCGTCGTCGCTTGAAGCATCGTCGCCGCGGCGAGCCCCCGCAGCCCGTCGCCGCCTCGTTCAGCCGGCGCGCACCCGAGGCGGGACCGGCGCGCCCGCTGCCGTCGCCGCGGCAGCCTGGCGCTCGATCAGCCGGAGCATCGTCGCGATCGTGATCGAGCCGAAGGTGGCCCGGGCGTTCTCGTCGATCTCGGCGAGCACGGTCCCGAGCGCGCGTTCGACGGGGGTCGACGACGCACCGGGCGGACGCGGCGCAATGTCCTCGAAGCGCTGGAGGATGTCCATCAGCGTGAGTCGGCGCGCATTGCCGGCGAAGCGGTAGCCGCCGCCGACGCCGCGCACCGATTCGACGATGCCGGCGCGCGCCAGATCGGCGAGCACCTTGGCGAGGTGATGCGGCGAGACGCCGTACTTGGCAGCGATGTCGGCGGCCGGAATGTGCCGCAGTGGATCGCTCGCGAACTCGAGCACGCTGTACAGCGCAAGCGACGTGTTCTTCTGCAGTCTCACGCCGCGGGGCCCGTCGGATCGAGATCCATCTCGAGGGAGATCAGCGGCCCGGCCATCATGCCCTGGCTGCGGAAGAACGACAGGATGAGCGTGTTGTCGCGGGTCAGCATGGTGCGCAGCTTGGTGACGCCGGCGGCGCGGAAGCAGGCGGCGATCGCTTCGAGCAGGCGCGTGCCGATGCCGCCGAGGCGCACGCCCTGCTGCACGTCGATCGCGAACACCCAGCCGCACGGGGGCGAGCCGAATTCCCAATCGCGCACCTCGCCGATCACGAAGCCGACGACACGTCCGGCGAGCTCGGCGACGAGAAACGCTCGCTCCGGTTGGCTGCCCGCGCCATAGCGGCGGTAGACCGACAGCCAGTAGGCGCGCTTCTCCAGGCCCGTGACGACGGCGTCGATGGCGATCACCGGGTCGAGATCACGGCGGCGCACGGGGCGAATGACGAGGGCGCCGGCCGACGCCGCGCCACGCACCTGCCGCTCACCGGGGGGCGGCGGACGGGCGATGGGGGGACGGCGACGCGAGGTGACTTGAGCCATGGGAGACGCTCGAAAGGTTAACCCAGATCAATTCCATAGGCGTATTTTGGTACCAGAGTACCAAATGGCGCGGTCCAATCGATCTCGCCTTGCCCGAGCTACCCCGTCAGGAGAGAAGCATGAGGGTCTCACTCTATCCACGCGCCTTGCGTACCGTCGCCCTCGCCGGCGCTACCCTCCTCGCGCTGCCGGGCCTTGCCGCCGACGAGCCGCTGCGCATCGGCGCCTTCCTCTCGGTCACCGGACCGGCGGCGTTCCTCGGCGATCCCGAGCAGAAGACGCTCGAGATGGAGGTCGAGCGGATCAACGCCGCCGGCGGCGTCGCCGGCCGCAAGCTCGTCCTGGTCGTCTACGACGATGCCGGCGACGCGGAGAAGGCGCGCACGTTCGCCAAGCGCCTGCTCGAGCAGGACAAGGTCGACATCATCGTCGGCGGCTCGACGACCGGGACGACGATGGCCGCGATTCCGCTCGCCGAGCAGTCGGGAACGCCGTTCGTCTCGCTCGCCGGCGCGGTGGGCATCGTCGAGCCGGTGAAGAAGTGGGTGTTCAAGACGCCGCACACCGATCGCATGGCGTGCGAAAAGATCTTCGCCGACATGCAGTCGCGCAAGATGACGAAGCTCGCGCTGATTTCCGGCACCGGCGGCTTCGACAAGTCGATGCGCGGCGAATGCCTCAAGGTGGCGGCCAAGTACGGGATCGAGGTCGTCGCCGACGAGAGCTACGGCGCCGCCGACACCGACATGACCGCGCAGCTCACCAAGATCAAGGCCGCTCCGGGCGTGCAGGCCGTCCTCAACGCCGGCTTCGGCCAGGGCCCGGCGATCGTCACCAAGAACTATCGGCAGCTCGGCCTGACACCGGTGCTGTACCAGTCGCACGGCGTCGCGTCGAAGGAGTTCATCCGTCTCGCCGGCGATGCCGCCGAGGGCGTTCGCCTGCCCGCCGCGGCTCTGCTCGTCGCCGAGCTGCTCGCCGACGGCGACGCCCAGAAGCCGGTCGTCGTCGCCTACAAGCGCGACTACGAGGCGCGCTACAAGTCCGACGTCTCGACCTTCGGCGGCCATGCCTACGACGGCCTCATGCTGACCGTCGACGCGCTCAAGCGCGCCGGCAGCACCGACCGCGCCAAGCTGCGCGACGCGATCGAGGCGACCCGCGGCTACGTCGGCACCGGCGGCGTCGTCAACATGTCGGCGGCCGACCACCTCGGCCTCGACCTGACCGCCTTCCGGATGCTCGAGGTGCGCAAGGGCACCTGGGCCGTCGTTCGCTGACTTGCCGCAGCCCGAGCGGACAAGGCAATGAGCGCGCAGGCGCTGCAGTACGTGGCCGGCGGGCTCACGGCCGGGTCGATCTACGCCCTCGTCGCGCTCGGCTTCTCGATCGTCTTCAACGCCAGCAAGGTCATCAACTTCGCGCAGGGCGAGTTCGTCATGATCGGCGGCATGGCCGCGGCCTCGCTCAGCGCGGCCGGGGCGCCGCTGCTGCTCGCCATCCCCGCGGCCATCGTGATCGCGGCGACGATCGGGCTGCTGCTCGAGAAGCTGACCATCGAGCGCGCCGGCCGCGCCGACGTGACGACGCTGATCATCATCACGATCGGCGCCTCGATATTCCTGCGCGGCGTCGCGCAGCTGGTCTGGGGCAAGGGAATCCGGTCGCTGCCACCGCTCACCGGTGAGCGGCCCATCGAGCTCGGCGGCGCGACGATCCTGCCGCAAAGCCTGTGGATCCTCGGCGCCACCCTCGTCATCGTCGCGGCGCTGTCCTGGTTCTTCGGCCGGACGCGGCTCGGCCGCGCGATGCTCGCGACATCGCACAACCGCCTCGCGGCGCAGCTCGTCGGCATCGACGTTCGCCTGGTGCTGTTCGCGAGCTTCGGCCTGGCGGCCGGACTGGGCGCGGTCGCCGGCGTGCTGATCGCGCCGATCGCCTTCACCTCGTACGACGCCGGCGTCATGCTCGGCCTGAAGGGATTCGCGGCCGCCATCCTGGGCGGCCTCGGCAACTTTCACGCCGCAATCGCCGGCGGACTCGCGCTCGGCCTTCTCGAGAGCCTGGGCGCCGGCTTCGTCTCATCCGCCTACAAGGACGCGATCTCGTTCGTCGTGATCCTGGCGGTTCTCTTCGTCCGTCCCGATGGACTCCTCGGCGTCCTCCGCAGCGAGCGTGTTTGACGCGCACGCGCCGGCCCTGCCGCGCGCGCTGCTCCGCGGCCGCGGCGGTCTCGTGCTGCTCGCGCTGGTCGTGCTGCTGGTGCCGCTGCTGTCGCGCAACGCCTACGTCATGGATGTCGCGATCCTGGTCGCGCTCAACGCGATCGTCTGCGTCGGCCTGAACCTGCTGATCGGCTATGCCGGGCAGATCAGCCTCGGCCACGCCGGCTTCTTCGCTCTCGGCGCCTACGGCTCGGCGCTGCTCGCCGCGCGCTATCACTGGCCGGCGACGCTCGCGCTCGCGACCGCGACCGCGGGCGTCGCGCTGCTCGCGTTCGTCGTCGGCAAGCCGATCCTGCGCCTGAAGGGCCACTACCTGGCGATGGCCACGCTCGGCCTCGGCATCATCGTCTCGATCGTCATCGCGACCGAGGACGGCGTCACTGGCGGCCCCGATGGCATGGCCGTGCCGCCGCTCGCGATCGCCGGCGTCGTCCTGCAGGGCGAGCGCATCTGGTACTGGATCGTCAGCGCCTGTCTGATCGTCGCGGTGTGGCTGGCGACCAACCTGATCGCCTCGCCCATCGGTCGCTCGCTGCGGGCGCTGCACACCTCGGAGCTCGCCGCCGAGCTCGCGGGCATCGACAGCGCGCGCCAGAAGCTGATGGCCTTCGTCGTCTCTGCCGTGTTCGCCGCCTTCGCCGGCGGCCTCGCCGGCTTCTATGCCGGCTTCATCACGCCGGCGAAGGCGTCGTTCCTGCACTCGATCGAGCTCGTGACGATGGTCGTCTTCGGCGGCATGGCGTCGACGTTCGGGGCGGTCGTCGGCGCGGCCGTGCTCACGGTGTTGCCGCAGCTGCTGACCGGCCTCAAGGACTACGAGATGGTGGTCTTCGGCGCGCTCCTGATGGCGACGATGATCTTCTTCCCGCGCGGCGTCGTGCCGACGCTCGCCGCGCTCTGGCGGCACTGGCGGTCATGAGCGCCGGCCGCCCTCCGGGGACGCTGCGGGTCGAGAGCCTGTCGCGGCGCTTCGGCGGCGTCGAGGCGATCGCCGACCTGACGTTCGAGATCCGCCCCGGCTCGGTGCATTCGATCATCGGCCCGAACGGTGCCGGCAAGACGACCCTGCTGAACCTGCTCACCGGCGTCTACGCGCCGAGCACCGGCCGGATCGTCTTCGACGGCAACGACCTCACCGGCGCGGCGCCGCACCGCTACGCCGCCGCGGGCATCGGCCGCACGTTCCAGAACCTGCAGATCTTCTTCAACATGACGGTGCTCGAGAACGTCATGACCGGCCGCCACCGGCTCGAGCGCGTCGGCCTCGCCGCAGCGCTGCTGCACACCCCGCTGCTCCGCCGCGTCGAGCGCGAAAGCCGCGAGCGGGCGCTCGAATGCCTGCGCTTCCTCGAGCTCGGCGCCGATGCCGACAAGTCCGCCGACTCGCTGCCCTACGGCGCGCTGAAGCGGCTCGAGATCGCGCGCGCGCTGGCGGGCGAGCCGCGGATGCTCCTGCTCGACGAGCCCGCCGCCGGGCTGAACCCGACCGAGGCGCTCGAGATCGACGCGCTCATCAAGCGCGTCGCGGCCCGTGGCACGACCGTCGTCCTGGTCGAGCACAACATGCACCTCGTCATGGGCGTGTCGGATCACATCCTCGTGCTCGACCATGGCCGCCGCCTGGTCGAGGGAACGGCCGAGGAGGTGGGCCACGACCCGAGGGTGATCGAGGCCTATCTCGGCGCTGGCGCGGCCGGCGCGATTCGCGAGGCGATCCATGCTTGACGTGGCATTGCTGTCGAGCCGCTACGGCCGCATCCCGGCGCTCGCCGGCGTGAGCCTCGCCGTCAAGCCCGGCGAGCTGGTCGCGCTCGTCGGCGCGAACGGCGCCGGCAAGACGACGCTGCTGCGCGTGATCTCGGGCGTCCTGCCGGCGAGCGGCGGCAGCGTGCGCTTCGACGGCGCCGACGTCACCCGCACGCCCGCGAGGCGCCGCGTCCAGCTGGGCATCGTCCAGGTGCCCGAGGGCCGCCAGGTGTTCGCCGCGATGAGCGTGGAAGACAACCTCAAGCTCGGCGCCTTCGTTCGCCCGCGCCACGAAGTGCCGCAAGGGCTCGAGCGCATCTACGCGCTCTTTCCGGTGCTCGCGACGAAGCGCCGCGAGGCCGCCGGAACGCTTTCGGGAGGCCAGCAGCAGATGCTCGCGATCGGCCGCGCCTTGATGGGCCGGCCGCGCCTGCTGCTCCTCGACGAGCCGAGCATGGGGCTGGCGCCGCGCCTGGTCGCGCAGATCTTCGCCGTCATCCGTGCCTTGAAGGAAGCGGCGACGACGATCCTTCTCGTCGATCAGAACGCGCAGGCCGCGCTCGCCGTCGCCGACCGCGCCTACGTGCTCGAGACCGGCCGCATCTCGCTCGAGGGCCGCGGCGACGAGCTGCTCGCCAACGAGCGCGTGCAGCAGGCCTATCTCGGCCTTTGAACATCCACACCGCATTCCGGAGATCCCCATGAAGCCCACCCTCGCCGCCGGCACCACCGCGACCACCCGGATCGAGGTCGATCGCGAGCGGACGATCGACTTCATGGGCGAGAAGGCGCGCGTTTACGCCACGCCGATGCTCGTGCGCGACATCGAGGTCGCGTGCCGCAACCTGATGCTCGAGCACCTCGACGCCGGCGAGGATTCGGTCGGTACCCGGGTCGAAGTCGATCACCTCGCGGCCACCCTGCTCGGCATGCCGGTGACGCTGACGGTGACGATCGCCGAGGTCAAGGGCCGCGCCGTGACGTTCGACGTCAGCGCGAGCGACAGCGTCGAGCCGATCTGCCGCGGCCGGCACGGCCGGTTCGTCGTCGATCTGAAGACCACCGAGCAGCGCCTCGCCGCGAAGGCGAAGAAGGCGGGGCTCGCATGAACACCGCCACCGCAGCGCGCCCCGACGTCCGGCGCGTGCCGACGTACTGCTACCAGTGCGTCGCCGGTCCCGACCTGCTGACGGTCAAGGTCGAGAACGGCGTCGCCACCGAAGTCGAGCCCAACTTCTGCGCTGCCGCCGTGCATCCCGGGGGCGGCAAGGTCTGCGTCAAGGCGTTCGGGCTCGTGCAGAAGACCTACAACCCGAATCGCGTGCTCCAGCCGATGAAGCGCACGAACCCGGTGAAGGGTCGCGATCAGGATCCGCGCTTCGTGCCGGTGTCGTGGGACGAGGCCTTCGACCTGATCGCCACCAAGCTCGCGCAGGTCCGCGCCGCGGGCACCACCGACGAGAGCGGCTATCCCCGCGTCGCCGCGAGCTTCGGCGGCGGCGGAACGCCGCAGTCGTACATGGGGACCTTCCCGGCCTTCCTCGCCGCCTGGGGCGCGGTCGACTACGGCTTCGGCTCCGGCCAGGGCGTCAAGTGCTATCACTCCGAGCACCTGTACGGCGAGTTCTGGCACCGCGCCTTCATCGTCGCTCCGGACACGCCGCTCTGCAACTACCTGATCTCGTGCGGCGC
>JADGRJ010000377.1 GCA_017881025.1 Rhizobacter sp.
GGGCTGCGTGGATCACAGAAGTAGACCTGGATGTCGGTGGCAAGGGTGAACCGCTTGTGACCGGCCATCTCCTTGCCTCGATCCCACGTGAGTGACTTGTACAACTCCTGGGGCAGCTTGCGCGTGTTCTTGATCAGCGCGTCGACGACCGTCTCCGTGTCTTTGCCCGCCACCTTGACGAGCATGACGTACCGCGTTTGGCGCTCGACCAGCGTGGCGATCTGGCTGTTCTGAGAGCCGAACATCAGATCTCCTTCCCAGTGACCAGGCACAGCGCGATCCTCGACTGACGCAGGGCGTTCGCTGATCGACATGGCACCGACGATCTGCCCGTGAACATCGGTCTTCTGCGTGTGATGCCGAGACCGCCGCATGCCGCGCGTGCGTCTCAAGTGCTGGAGGAGCTCCTTCTTCAGAGCGCCACGCGCCTGGATGAAGAGGCTGCGGTAGATGGTCTCGTGTGACACGCGATGGCTCTCGTCGCACGGGTAAGTATGCTTGAGCCATCCGGCGATTTGCTCCGGTGACCACAGCAGCCGGAGCTTGTCGGCGACGATGCGCGCCAGAGCTCTGGCCTCGGCTAGTTTGCAGCGCTTGGGACGAAGCGCACGATCCCAGGCAGCGTTGTCTGCTTCGGTGGCTCGATAGTCTGCGCGACCGCCGTTGCGTCTGATCTCACGGCTGACTGTTGATGGCGCTCGCCCGAGTCGTGCGGCGATGGAGCGAATCGACTGGCCTTCTGCGCGTCCGTGTAGTAGGTGCGTATGCGGTACTTCATCTGCAACACTCCTTCTGCTTACGCAGTGATCAGTGTGTTGCATCGACCGGTTGAATCCGCCACCCTGACCGGGCATTCGGACTTCTCAACTGATATGCCGAAAGCCGCCGGTCGCGGCGTGACCATGCGGCGAGTCGCGCGCTCCGGCAACGTCCGACGCGAGACGTGTCGGCAGATCCTGCGCGCCACGGTATTCATGGGACGTCAGCTGAACCTCGTCTATTGCGCGGTCGGCCGAAACAACATTGACTGGAATTGAAGCGTCGCGATCATGGGTGGCTCTCGCCGGGTTGCGCCAATGCCTCGGAGATCACCGTCAGCCACTGCCCTTCGTCGAGCCCGGCGCCGGCGGCGAGGCTGCTCGCGAGCGCGTCGGGGGACAGCGCGGCCTCGAGTCCTGCGCGAGCCTTGGCAATCAGGCGCCGTTCGTTCTCTTGATGCGGCGTGCCGAAATGACGCCGTTCCGCGTCGCACCCGCCGAGCAGCAGCGCGGCGGTATCGAGCTGCCCGCGGCACCAGAACAGGTACACCCACTCCTCGATGTAGGTGTACCTGGCGCGTCGCATGATCGGTATGGCTTCGCGAGCCGCGGCCGAGGCCTCATCGATGCGGTCCATCTCGCTCAGGATGCCGATCAGGTTGGCGTATAGGATGGCCATGTCGCCATTCGCCGCGGGCTTCGCCCGAAACTCCTCGGCGAGCTTGCACGCCATGCGGGCGGCCTCGTCTATTGGCCCGATTTCCCACAGTAGGTCGACCAGGTTGTTTCGGGCAATGGCCTCGAGTCGCCAGTCCTCGGATGACGCACCAACGCGGACAGCATCGTGGGTGAGCGCGAGCGCCTCGCCGGACCGGCCGGCACTCCGGGCGATAGAGGCGTCGCGGAGCCGCAAGCGATAGTGAAGTTCCACGGGCCAGTCGGGCCGAATCAGGTCCCGCGCCTCGTCGAGGGCCGACTGCGAGGCGGCGTCCTGGCGCTGCGCACCGAGGTGCCGCGAGAGATTGATCAGATTGCAGAAGACCCTGCGCGGCTTGCCAGCGGCCCGATACAGGGACAACGCACGATGTGACGCCTCCACTTGCAGCGCGCGAAGCACGTGACCGGTCATGTTGGTGGCGGCGATGGCCCCCCAATAGCGTGCGGCGACGGCGGGATCCATCACGCCGCCTTCGAACTGCTGCTGCAACGGCAGCAACCAGTCGACCCACTCCACCGCGTAGTCGATGAGCGAAGACGCATACGCCGCGAGCGCGACCGCGATCTGCGGGTCACCGGTTTCACCAATAGCCCATGCACGGGCTGCCCGCAGGTTGTCCAGTTCGGGCCGTACCAGCGAGGCGTACTGGTCACTGCGAAGTTCACAGTCGATGTTGGCGCCATCGACCCGCTCCAGAAAAACGCACAAGGCATGGGCATGCCGCTCCAGGGTTTCGGCCGTCTCACTTGCCGCCAGTTGCTCCAGCGCGAAGGCGCGCGCCGACTCGAGCAACCGGTAGCGCGGTACGTCGCCGGCTTCGGCCACGACCAGCGACTTGTCGACGAGCGCGCTCAAGTGGTCGAGCACCGCCCATTCATCGAGCTGCGCGTCCCCGGCGACGGCCTGTGCCAACTCCATCGTGAACCCGCCAGCGAACACGCCGAGCCGCCGGAACACTGCCTTCTCCGCATCGCCCAGAAGCGTGTGGCTCCACTCTAGTGCGGCGCGCAGGGTCTGGTGACGGCGCAGGGCAGCGCGCGAGCCGCCGGTCAGCAGCTTGAAGCGCGCATCGAGCTTGTCGCGCACCGGGCGCAGGCCGAGCGTGGCCACCCGTGCAGCGGCCAGCTCGATCGCCAGCGGCAGGCCGTCGAGCCGGCGGCAGATGTCGACCACAACCGCCAGGCTTTCGTCGGTCAGCACGAAGCGCGGGTCCACCGCCCGCACGCGGGCCACGAACAGGGCGACGGCGCCGAAGTCGCGCGCGCCGCTTGCCACCGGTTCGGCGGGCACGGCCAGCGGCATCACCCGGTATTGCTGCTCGGCCGGCAGGTGCAGCGGTTCCTGGCTCGTCGCCAGCAGCGTGACCTTCGGTGCACCATGCATGATGGCCTGCACCAACGCCGCGGCTGAGTCGAGCAGGTGCTCGCAGTTGTCGAGCACCAGCAGCGCAGTCTGGTTCGCCAGGCCGGCCACCAGCTCGTCCAGCGCCGCACCTTCACCTGCGATCTTGATGCCGAGCGCCTGTGCCACGGCGTTCGGCAACAGGCCGGGGTCGGACAGGCCTGCCAGCTCGACCATCCAGGCGCCGTCCGACCAGCGGCCGGCCGACGAGTGCGCTGCCGCTTGCGCCAGGCGGCTCTTGCCGATGCCGCCCGCACCGACGACCGTGACGAGCCTTTGCATGTCGAGCAGGGAGCGCAGCGCCTGCAGGTCCGTCTCCCGG
>JADGRJ010000137.1 GCA_017881025.1 Rhizobacter sp.
CGGCGAATACGACGGCGTCGCGATCGCCGGCATCGGCCGCATCGTCAGGACGATCGGCGGGCGCGAATCCTCCATCGGCAGCGTGTCGCCCGAAGGCAGGCCGGTGGCCAGCGGTGGGCGCTTCGGCTGGTACGCCGCCGCCTTGAACGCGCCGAGCTCGGGGACGACGCGACCGTCGGCAGGCGTCTGCTCGCGCAGGCGGCTCCAGGTGCCGGTGATGAACGCCCAGGCGTCGGCCGGGCGCGCGACCTGCGGCGTCGTCCGCACCGCGACACCGGTGCCGCGGCCGAGGTCGAGGCCGTGCGTCACGAGCGTGCTCGCCGAGGCGAGGGGTAGGAGGAGCAGGTTCCGGTTCGGCCACGGGCCGGCGATGATGTCGTCATGCAAGGGCTTCAGGGCGGACGCGATCGCATGGCCCGGCAGCTCGCCGACCATGACGACGCCGAGCCGGCTGTAGGCGAGCAGGACGCGCGCGATCGCATGGCGCGACGCCGTGTCTGCGTCGGCTTCGGTCGTGTAGAGGCGAAGCAGCTGGTTGTCGGCGGTCGGCAGCTCGACGAACTCGAGCGTCGCCAGCGCCGTGCCGTAGCCCTGGCGCCGGACGACGAGCTTCTGCACCTGACGCCCGCTGGCGGCGGCGATTCCGGTCAGGAGCTTTCGCGACGACGAGGTCGCGATGTCGTGGACTGCGATGAAGTTGGGCTGCAGATGTTCGAACTGCTGCTGCAGCGCCTCGGCCGGCGCGCACGAGACGAAGAGCTCGCGCTCGTTGCCGCCGATCTGGCGGCCGACCTCTTCCTTGTCGGTCGCGAGGTAGTCGCCCTCGTCCTCGAGCAGCTGGGTCGCCAGGGCGGTCTGGGCGCGCGTCGCCGCCCAAGCGTCGGGCGACTCGGCGGCCGCGCCGTAGCGACCAGCGCGCCGCTGCGATTCCTGCGGCGTGCCGCCCGCGGGCGGCTGCGGAACGCGCCATTCGTCGATCCCGTTGGGCTGGCGCGCCTGCACGCGGGTCGCCTGCCACTCGTCGAGCTCGTCCCGGGAAGCGGGCTCGGCGCGCGTGGCAGGCCATTCCTCCGGCGTGGAGGCGCCCGTCGTGGCCGACTTCGCGGCGTCCGGCGCGAACTTGCCGCTGCTGCTCGAATCACTCATCGGTAGCGTTCCCTTACGCTGCCCCGGGGCCAGGCGCTGCCGCGGGATGGACCCGGCCGGCCAGCCGATGGCAGTGTAATCCTCGTCCCGAGGGCGTACCGACGACGACGGCAACGTCCCGTAACCGGAGTCGTCGAGGATTACCGGTTCGAAGCACCTGCGAACGCCCGGAAACGCGCGCTCGCGCCGCAGTCGGGCGGCTCCCGGGAGAGGCGGCATGCCCGGAGGATCGCTTCGGTTTATACTCGTGGGCTTTCCCTTGCCGCATCGGGTCTTGACGTTGACTCGGGCTCCGGGCCTTCTCCCCGGCGAGCGGCTTCCTTCCAGGAATCCACAAGGAGACTTCATGCGTCACTACGAGATCGTGCTCTTGATCCATCCGGATCAGAGCGAACAGGTTCCGGCCATGCTGGAACGCTACAAGGCCACCGTCACCGCCGGCGGCGGCAAGGTGCACCGGGTCGAGGACTGGGGACGGCGCCAGATGGCGTACATGATCCAGAAGCTCGCCAAGGCGCACTACCTCTGCATCAACATCGAGTGCGACAACAAGGTGTTGAACGAGCTCGAGACCGGCTTTCGCTTCAACGATGCCGTCCTGCGCCATCTGACCGTCGTCAAGAGCCAGGCCGAGACCACGCCTTCCGTGATGATGAAGGCGGTCGATCGCGAGGAATCGCGGCGCGCGCCGCAGGAAGCGTCGGCCTGACCAATCGGCTCGTGCTGACGGCGAGGATCGTCGAGCGTGCGGCGCTCAGGTTCACGCCGGCGGGTCTGCCGGCGATCGACTTGAGCCTGAGGCACGAATCGGAGATCGCCCAGGTCGGCAGCGTTCGCAAGGTCAGTTTCGAGATCCGCGGCCGAGCGATCGGCGCGATCACCGAATCGCTGCTGGCCGCGGAGCTCGGCACCGAACACGTCTTCGCAGGCTTTCTCAGCGCGCAACGCAACGGACGCGGAATCGTTTTTCACATCCAATCCATCGAATCGAAGTAGAGAGGTCATCACATGCCCCCGCCCCGCGGTAAAGGTCGGTTCTCCAAGGACCGCAAGCCCAAGCGCAATACCCAGTCGCTGCTGTTCCGTCGCAAGCGCTTCTGCCGCTTCACGGTCACCGGCGTCAAGGAGATCGACTACAAGGACATCGACACCTTGCGCGATTTCATCAACGAGAACGGCAAGATCACGCCTGCTCGCCTGACCGGCACGCGCGCCTTCTTCCAGCGCCAGCTGACGACGTGCATCAAGCGCGCCCGTTTCCTGGCGATGCTGCCGTACAGCGACCAGCACAAGGTCTGAGGCGAACGCCATGCAAGTCATTCTTCTGGAAAAGGTCGCCAACCTCGGCAACCTCGGCGACGTCGTCAAGGTCAAGGACGGCTACGCGCGCAACTACCTGATCCCGCAGCGCGCCGCCCGGCGCGCGACCGCGACCGCGATCAAGGAGTTCGAGGACAAGCGCGTCGAGCTCGAGAAGGTCGCCGCCGATCGGCTCGCCGGCGCGCAGGCGCTGGGCGAGAAGATGAGCGGCCGCACGGTCCACATCACGCAGAAGGCCGGCGTCGACGGGCGCCTGTTCGGCTCGGTCACCAACGCCGACGTCGCCGATGCGCTGAACCGCATCGACTTCAAGGTCACGAAGGCGCAGGTGCGCATGCCCAACGGCCCGCTCAAGACCGTCGGCGAGCACACCGTGACGGTGGCGCCGCACACCGACGTCGTCGTCGACGTCAAGGTCGTCGTCCTCGGCGAGACGGCCTGACCGAAAGGTCAGGCCTTCGAACAGGGCTGCTTCCGCCCCGCTTCGCTCCCCTCCCTCCGAGAGGGAGGGGCGGGCTCCTTCGGAGCCCATTCTTTTGTTGGCGCATTTCCACAGCCGGTGCAACGGCTGTCCCCAGGCTTGTCCACCGACGACGGTGCGCGCGCCTTTATGATTTCCTGATGTCTGCCATCTTCTCTTCGGCGGGAGCGCCCGCCGACGTCCGCCCCGACGACGACGTCGCCCGCCTGCGCGTGCCGCCGCACTCGGCCGAGGCCGAGCAGAGCGTGCTCGGCGGCCTGTTGCTCGACAACGGCGCCTGGGACCGGATCGGCGACCTGCTCGGCGACGACGACTTCTACCGCTACGAGCACCGGCTGATCTACGCCGCGATCGCTGCGCTCGTCAACGCGACCAAGCCGGCCGACGTGATCACGGTCTTCGAGCAGCTGCAGCGGCTCGGCAAGGCCGACGACTGCGGCGGCCTGGTCTACCTGAACGCCCTCGCGCAGAGCGTGCCGAGCGCGGCCAACATCCGCCGCTACGCCGAGATCGTTCGCGAGCGCTCGGTGCTTCGCAAGCTCGTCGCTGCGAGCGACGAGATCGCGACCAGCGCGTTCAACCCGCAAGGCCGGCCGGTGGCGCAGATCCTCGACGACGCCGAAGGCAAGATCTTTCGCATCGGCGAGGAGGGCTCGCGCTCGCGCCAGGGCTTCCAGAGCATGGACCAGCTCGTCGTCCAGCTGATCGATCGGGTCAACGAGCTGCACGAGAACGGCGCCGAGGAGGTGACCGGCGTGCGCACCGGCTTCTACGACCTCGACCGCCTCACCGCCGGCCTGCAGGCGGGCGACCTGATCGTCCTGGCGGCGCGGCCGTCGATGGGCAAGACCGCGCTCGCGCTCAACATCGCCGAGCACGTCGCCGTCAGGGAAGGCCTGCCCGTCGTCGTCTTCTCGATGGAAATGGGCGCCTCGCAGCTGGCCCTGCGCATGGTCGGCTCGCTCGGCCGGATCGACCAGCAGCACCTGCGCACCGGCGCGCTGAGAGACGACGAGTGGGGGCGCCTGTCGGAGGCGGTCGAGAAGCTCGGCAAGGTCAGCCTCTTCATCGACGAGAGCGGCTCGCTCAGCCCGACCGAGCTGCGCGCGCGGGCGCGCCGGCAGGCGAGGCAGTGCGGCCAGCTCGGCCTGATCGTCGTCGACTACCTGCAGCTGATGAGCGGCAGCGACGGCTCCAGCGACGAGAACCGCGCTACCGTCATCGGCGAGATCTCGCGCGCGCTCAAGTCGCTCGCCAAGGAGCTCAAGTGCCCGGTGATCGCGCTCTCGCAGCTGAACCGCAGCGTCGAGTCGCGCACCGACAAGCGGCCGCTGATGAGCGACCTGCGCGAGTCGGGCGCGATCGAGCAGGACGCCGACGTCATCATGTTCATCTACCGCGACGAGTACTACACCAAGGACGCGTGCAAGGAGCCGGGAATCGCCGAGATCATCATCGGCAAGCAGCGCAACGGCCCGACCGACACCTTCCGGCTGACGTTCCTGAAGCCGCTGACGAAGTTCGACAACCTCGCGCCCGGATCGGCAGGCAGCGACTATTAGGGTCTGCGTTGACAGGCCCTAAGCTGAACACGCACGCGCGCGCGGTCGCGGCGATGGTCGTGGCGACGCTGCTCTGGAGCATGGCCGGCGTCGTCACGCGCCACCTCGACGCGGCGGCGGGCTTCGAGGCGACGTTCTGGCGCAGCATCTTCAACGCCGTCGCCCTGGTCGTGCTGCTGGCGCGCCTGCGCGGCGTCGCGGCGCTGAAGAAGACCCTGCTCAGCGCCGATCCGACGCTCTGGCTCTCGGGCGGGTGCTGGGCGGTGATGTTCACCGCGTTCATGGTCGCGATCACGATGACGACGGTCGCCAATGTGCTGGTGACGATGGCGATCGCGCCGCTCCTGACCGCGCTGGCCGCCCGCGTCGCCCTCGGCCAGCGCCTGCCGGCGCGCACCTGGGCGGCGATCGCCGTCGCCGGCGCCGGCATCGGCTGGATGTACGCGCACGAGCTCGCCGTCGTCGACGCGCGCCATTTCGCCGGTACCGCGATCGCGCTCGCCGTGCCGATCGCCGCGGCCCTCAACTGGACTGCGATCCAGCGCAGCCGGCGCGGTGGCGCCGACCTGCTCGCAGCGGTGCTGATCGGCGCCGTGCTCTCGTCGCTGCTCACCTTGCCCGTCGCGATGCCGCTTCACGCGAGCGCGCACGACATCGCCTTGCTCGCCTTGCTTGGCATCGCCCAGCTCGCCGTGCCATGCCTGATCGCGGTTGCGGCGGCACGGGTCCTCGCCGCGCCTGAAGTGGCCCTGCTGTCCCTGCTTGAGATCGTGTTCGGCGTCACCTGGACGTGGCTCGGCGCCGCCGAATCTCCGAGCCGGCACGTCCTCGAGGGCGGCGCGCTGGTGCTGGGTGCGCTGGTTGCCAACGAGACGATCGCCTTGCGGCAGCGACGCCTTGTCGCCGACGCGACATGATTCACGCCAGCTTCGCCGCGGCCCAGCCGCCCCCGGCTAACATGACATCACCTTCACGTTCGTTCGATCCCTCACGCATGCACCTGCGCCGCTCCCGCTCCAACGCATCGCCACGCGTCGGCCGCGATCGCGACCCGCGCCCTCCCAATGCGCTTCTCATGCTGCTCGAGGGGCGCGCGCCGATCGAGTTCGTCGCGCTGTTCGCGGCGCTGCCCTGGCTGGCGCGCCTGCCGCGCGGCGATGGTCACCCGGTGCTGGTCTTCCCGGGAATGGGCGCGAGCGACGTCACGACGGTGCCGTTGCGCCGCTACCTGAACCGCCTCGGCTACATCACCCAGGCGTGGGGACAGGGCTTGAACTTCGGGCCGCGTCCCGGCGTGCTCGAACGCTCGGCCGAAGACATCCGTGCCCTCGCCGAGAAGCACCAGCAGCCGGTCAGCCTGGTCGGCTGGAGCCTGGGCGGAATCTATGCGCGCGAGCTCGCCAAGCTGCACCCGACGCTGACGCGCTGCGTCGTCACGCTCGGCACGCCGTTCACCGGGCATCCGAAGGCGACCAACGCCTGGCGCATCTACGAGCTGCTGAGCCGCAGCAAGATCGGCGATGTCGACCTGATGGCGGAAATCCGCAAGCCTCCGCCGGTGCCGACCACGTCGATCTATTCGCGCAGCGACGGCATCGTCTCGTGGCGCTGCAGCCTCAACGATCCCTCGCCGCTGGCCGAGAACATCGAGGTGCCAGCGAGCCACGTCGGCATGGGAACGAACCCGCTCGCGCTCTACGCGGTCGCCGACCGCCTGGCGCAGCCCATCGGCCACTGGCAGCGCTTCGACATCTCCGGCGCCCGCCGCTTGTTCTTTCGCACCGCGCTTCCCGAAGCCGTGGCGACGGCGGGCTGACCGACCCGCCGCCGCAGCGATGCAACTTTCGGCCAACGGCGTCCGCCTCGAGGTGGAAGACCACGGCTCGCCCCAAGGCGAGCCGCTCCTGCTCGTCATGGGCCTCGGCATGCAGCTGCTCGGCTGGCACGAAGACCTCGTCGCGTTGCTCGTCGCGCGCGGCTTTCGCGTCATCCGCTTCGACAACCGCGACATCGGCCTCAGCCAGAGCTTCGACCGGTTCGGCGTGCCGAACCTGGCGCTCGACTCGCTGCGCCACGCGGTCGGCTTTCGCGTCAAGAGCCCGTACACGCTCGCCGACATGGCCGCCGACTGCGTCGGCATCCTCGACGCACTCGGCATCGATTCGGCGCATGTCTGCGGCGCCTCGATGGGCGGGATGATCGCGCAGCGGATGGCGGAGATCGCGCCGAAGCGCGTGCGGAGCCTGACCCTGGTGATGACCTCGAGCGGCGCGCGCCGCCTGCCCGGCCCATCGCTCAAGGTGCGCAGCGCGATGATCTCGCGCCCCGACACGCAGTCGGTCGAGGGCATCGTCGAGCACTATGTCCGCCTCTACGCCTTGATCGGCAGCCCGGCATATCCGTCCGCGCCCGACTACCTGCGTCGGCGCTTCACGACCTCGGTGAAGCGCTCGTACCGGCCGGCCGGGACGGCGCGCCAGATGGTCGCGATCGCCGCCGACGGCGATCGCTCTCCCGTCCTCGCGTCGATCCGCATGCCGACGCGGATCATCCACGGCCAGGCCGACCCGCTCGTTCCGGTCGCCGCCGGGCACGACCTCAAGGCGAAGATCGCCGGCGCGCAGATGGATGTCATCGAGGGCATGGGCCACGACCTGCCGGCGCCGCTCTATCCGCGCTTCGTCGCCGGCATCGCCACCGCGGCCGGCCGCGCCTAGCCGTCTCTGCGGAACCGGCAACCGGCACGCCGTCCGTCGCTGCTTTGCCGACGGTCGCCCGGCGTGGCCGCAAGGGCGTGACATCCGACCTGTCGGGCGGTTCGAGCGACCTCGGTTAGCGACGATACTTTCAGACCTGATCGGCTGCCGCCGCCGGGGCGCAGCCCGGCCATGTCCGAATGCTGTCCGCTGCCATGACTCTGAGCGATCCGTCCGTCAACGCCGTTCTCGCCGCCGCGCAGGACAAGATTCGTGCGACCGCCGACGCCGCGGTCGTCGAGGTCGCCAACAACCTGCTGGTGCTGATGAAGTCCGCCGGCACCTACCGCGAACGCGGCCAGCTCGCGTTCGCGCAGATCCACATCCTCGAAAGCCGCGAGCTCTTCCTCGCGTCGTTCGCGACCGCGCTGCGCGAGCGCATCGCCGAGGACGTCGCGGCGCGGAGCGAGAACCGCTCCACGGGAGAGACCGACTGGCAGTCGATCAGCCTGGTCGACGAAGGTCAGATCGAGGAGAAGATCTCGTTCGAGCGAATCGGCCAGCTGATCGCGCACCGCAGCGAAGCGGAGCTGCGCGAGCTCGACGGCTACATGAGCAGCCTGCTTCGCCACGGCTGGGCCGATCCGCGCAAGAACCCGCTGCGCGGCGCTGTTCTCGGCTCGGCGCTGCACAAGGCGATCGAGAAGGTCACCGACGAGCCCGAGACGCAGAAGATCTTCGGCCGCGAGCTCGGCCAGGCGATGGCCAACGCGATGCCGGCGTGCTATCTCGAGATCGTCACCGCCCTCAAGCAGCGCGGCCTGAAGCCGACCGACCTGGCGATGCGACCGGCCGACGAGTACTCGGCGCGCCCGCCGGGGCGCGCGGGCGGCGCCGGCAACGCCTTCGAGGAGGCGCGCAAGGCCTGGGAGGTCTCGTGGCAGGGCCGCCTGGGGGCCGACCCCGGCGCGGCGGCACGCAGCTGGGAGAACTCGATCGTCGGCCGCTTTCCCGAGCCGCTGACCGACGGCGTCGATCCGGAAAGCTCGGCGCAGCTTCTCGACCGCCTGATACGCGGCGGCATGCCCGGCTCGTTGGGCGTTGCTGGCGGCACGCGGACGCCCGCGGCCGCCGAGGCCGATGCCGAGCTGATGAACCTGCTGCGCCGCCTCAACGGCGGCGCGACCTACCGGGGCGAGTTCGACGCGCTGCCGCGCGACACCGGCTACGGCGGCTACAGCGAGCAGGGCGGCGACGATTTCGCGCCGACGACGCGCAGCGGCGTCCCGCTCGGTGTCACATACACGCAGCCGCCGTCGAGCGGATTGACCGGCCTGATGGCGGCCAACCTGATCCGCGCCCATCGCGCCGAGCTGCTGCAGGCCTCGCGCGGCAAGCTCGACCACCTGGTGATCGAGGTCGTCAGCAGCCTGTTCGACCAGATCCTTTCGGACGCGCGCGTGCCGCCGCAGATGGCGCGCCAGATCGCGCGCCTGCAGCTGCCGGTGTTGCGCGCCGCGCTCACCGACGGCAGCTTCTTCTCGTCGCGACGCCATCCGGTGCGCCGCTTCATCAACCGCACGGCGTCGCTCGCTTGCGCGTTCGACAGCTTCGACAGCGGCCCGGCGAAGGAGCTGCTCGAGCGCGTCAGCGCCCTGGTCAAGGAGATCGTCGACGGCGACTTCGACCAGCTCGACCTCTACGACGCCAAGCTGCTCGAGCTCGAGCGCTTCGTCGCCGAGCAGACCCACGCCGAGATCCGTGAAAGCGCGGCGGCGGCGACGCTGCGCGGCAAGGAGCTCGAGTGGCGCGTCCAGCAGCGCTTCAGCCAGCAGCTGCGCGCCGCGCTCGAGCCGCTCGCGCTGCCGGCATTCCTGCGCGATTTCATCGCCGGCGTCTGGGGCCAGGCGATCGTCATGGCGTCGCGGCGCGACGGCGCCGACGCGCCGTACCCGGCCCGGCTGCGCCGCGCCGGCGCCGACCTGGTCAGGAGCATCCAGCCGAAGCGCTCGCTCGACGAGAGGAAGCAGTTCGTCGCCGGCTTGCCGGCGCTGATGGCCGAGCTGACGCAGGGAATGAAGTTCGTCGACTGGCCGCAGGCGGCGCAGGACGAGTTCTTCGGCCAGCTTGTCACCCAGCACGCCGGCTCGCTCAAGGGCACGGCGCGCAGCGAGCTCGACCACAACATGATGGTCCGCCATCTCGAGGCGGCGTTCAGGACGCCGCTGCCGAGCGCGGAGGAGGCCGCGGCCGCGGCCGAGCTCGCGCCGGGGCCCGCGGAGGCGGCGCCGCTCGAGCAGCGTTTTTCGCTCGAGGAAGAGCTCGCGATCGGCCTCGTCTCGGAGAACCAGGTCGACTGGTCGCGCGACGTCACGCCGGTTCAGCAGTCGACCGCGCCCGATCCGACGCAACCGTCGGCAGCGCCCGCAGAAGCGCCGCCCGCCGCTGCCGGCGACGGCGGCGACGCGCCGTTGCCGACGCTCTCCGCCGACCCGATCGCCCCGCCCGACGGCGCCGAGGCCGCGGCCAAGGACGAGCCGCCCGAATCGCCCGAGCTCGCGCCCGGACCGCAGCTGCGCGACCACCTTCAGCTCGGCTTTTCCTACCAGCTCAACCTGAAGGACCAGTGGCAGAAGGTGCGCCTCACGTACATGAGCCCGGCGCGGAGCCTCTTCCTCTTCTCGCACGGCGCCAAGGGTCGGGAGACGATCTCGATGACGGCGCGAACGCTCGGCCGCCTGTGCGCCGCGGGGCGCATGCGCGCCTTCGAGAACGCGTTCCTGATCGACCGGGCGACGCAACGCGCGCGCCAGCAGCTCGCGACGGTCGGTCGAGCCGCGGGCTGAGCGTCGCCTTCAGCAGTTCGGCAGCGCCGGCGGCGAGCGCCACAGCTTCTGCAACTGGGCGAGCTCTTCGTCGAAGCGCTTGTTGATCCGCTTCAGCTCGTCCTCCTGCTGGCTGACCAGCTTGTTCTGTGCCTCGAGCGCCGAGTCGTTCCTGTCGATCGCCAGCTTCAGCTTGGTCGGCAACGACGTCCCGGGTGGGTAGAACTCCTTCTCGTCGTCGAGGCGCTTCTTGTCGCGCAGGAGCAGCTCGATGCGCTCCACGGAGGCGCGCATCGATTTGGCGATGTCGTTGATCGCCTCCTGGCGCGCGACGTCGTGGCGGGCGCGGTCGGGAAAGCGCTTGACCAGGTTGCGGGCCGCGCGCTCCTCGATCTTGCGGTTCCGGCAATCTGCCTCCGCCTCGCGCGCCTTGGTCTCCTCGACTTCGCGCTCCTTCTCGGTGAGGGGCTTCTTGATCACGCCCTTGACCGAGCCGTCGGAGTTGCGCTGCACCAGATCGCGATCGGCGCACTCCGGGATCGGCGCCTGGGAAACGTGCTTCCTGCCGCTTGGATCGGTGCAGCTGTAGATGCGCGGGCCGGTCGAGGATGGCTCGGCCGCGCTGGACCCCAGCGATGCGGCGAGAAGCCCGCTCGCCAGGGCGCGGCTCACGACGTTGCGCTTCATCTTGGTCGCGAACTGTAGCGCTCCCTTAGCATCCGCATGCTCTCCGGTGCCGCAGTGAATCACGAACCCAACGCCTGGCGCCTCTCGGTCGCGCCGATGAT
>JADGRJ010000378.1 GCA_017881025.1 Rhizobacter sp.
CAGGGGTCACAACTTCAGGCGCGATCGTCGGCTTCGCGGCACCTCCTCGATCAAGTTCAACGGCTTCTTTGGGTCTGTCGCGATCGGTCGGCCACGGTTATTCACTGGCGGCTCAACAACCCGTAGCTGACCTTGCCGTTTGGGCGGCGGCTATGCATCCCTGAGCTGTCGGTGAGCTGAGTCGCCTGGTCTACGGCAGTCGGCCAGAAGCCGCCGCCTAACTTGTGCTCCGTAAGCGGTCGTTCGGCGTCGCCTCGGCCCGTCTCGGTCAATCTACGACCGCTCCGAATGTCTAGTTCGGGCATGCGCCGTCGCCACCACGGTGGGGCCGCCGCCGAGCTGGAAGACCTTGACAGCCAATGGTTTGCCATGCCCGCTGTCCCGAATGATCAGGGCAAGTTCTTTGCGTTGATCCCGCTCAGTCTTTGAGTCGCAAAGGATCGAAATTTTGGTCCCCGCGAACCTTGTTCAGCAAGTCTCGATAGGTGCTCGCTTCGAACTTGCGCATCACGTTGGCGCGATGCACGTCGACGGTCTTCGGGCTGATGCCGAGCGTCTTGGCGATTTCCTTGCTGGTTTGCCCGAGCAGCAGCGCCGTCAGCACATCCTTCTCTCGCTTCGACAGCCGAGCAAGCCGCGACAGAGTATCGATCTCGCGGGCGCGCTGTTCCCAGGCCTCGCGCGCCAGCCGGATGGCACGGTTCACGCTATTGAGAAACGCCTGCGAGTTGAACGGCTTCTGCAAGAAGTCGATGGCGCCGAGCTGCATCGCGTTGACCGCCGCCGGCACATCGCCATGGGCGCTGAGGAACAGCACCGGGATGCGGTGCCCGAGCTCGTTCATGCGCTGCAGCAGTTCCAGCCCGCTCATCTCCGGCATGCGCAGGTCAAGCACCGCGCATGCCGGCCCGTTCAGCGTCGCCAGCGCCTGCAGCAAGGCGGCACCGGACGGCAGCGCGCGCGACGTGATCTTCACAGAATCGAGCAGCCACACCAGCGCGGCCGCGACCTCGGGCTCGTCGTCGACAAGAAACACGGTGACGCAGGTCGGATCGCTCATGGCGTTGCCGAAGAATCCTTCACAGTCTCTTTCATGCTCTCCTTCATGGCCTCCCTGACCACCGGCAGCGTGAAGCGGAAGGTGGCGCCGGCGCCGAACGTGTCGACGCAGCGAATCGCTCCGCGGTGAGATTCCACGATGGTGCGGCACATCATTAGGCCCATGCCCAGGCCGTCTTTTCGCGTGGTGAAGTAGGGCGTGAATATCCGCTCCATGAGCTCGGGCGCGACCCCGGGGCCGTTGTCCGACACCTGAATGCACAGCATGCCCTTGCCTTCGCGCTGCAGGCGCACGGCGACATGGCGGCGTGCCGGCGGCTCGGCCGCCATCGCGTCGAGGGCGTTGAGCAGCAGGTTGACTAGCACCTGCTGGATCTCGACGCGGTGCGCCTGCACCATCGGCAGGTCGTCCGGCGCCTCCACGGCGACGCTGCAGCCGGAAGCGTTGAGTTGCACTCGCAGAAGATCCAGCGTCTGTATCACCAGGTCACCTGCGTCCACAGCCTCGAACTCCGGTTCATGGCGGGCGACAAAGCGCCGCACGTTGCGCACGATCTGGCCGGCCTGCTCGAGGTGCAGCGAGATCTGCGCGAGCGCGCTTTGCACGTCCGGCCGATCGGCCAGTTCGTTGCCCAGCCGCAGACGGATGCCCGCGAGGTAGCTCTCGCAGGCGTTTAGCGGCTGCCCCAGTTCGTGCGCCAGCGCGGACGCGAACTGACCCATCAGCGACAACCGCATCGCGTGAGCCAACACCACCTGCTGCTCGTGCTCGCGTTCACGCGCGCGGTGTTGTTCGGTCACGTCTTCGAAGGTGAATACCGCGCCGAGGCCGTGGCTCGACAGGCGTGAGGCGACCATCTCAAACTGCGTCATCTTGCCGCTGCGACCACGCCAGATCATGTGGTTGCGCTCGACGCGCTTGCCATCGGGAGGTGTCCTGTCGTGGATGAAGCTGCGCAGCGAACATGTGCGGTCAGCACCGAGCACCACGCGCTGCGCATCCGCAAGCGTCGTCGCCAGCATGGCGTGTGCGGTCGCACCGACGAAACGCTGCATCGCCCGGTTGATCTCGACGATCTCGCCGTCGGCACTGGTCACCAGAATGCCAAGCGGCAGGTGCCGGAACAGCGCGCGGTACTTTTCGCGACTCTCGACGGATGCCGCCTGCATCGTGCGGCGACGCACCATTTCGAGGCGCAGCGCATCGTTGCTTCGACGCAGATTCTGGGTACGCGATTCAACCGCGTGTTCGAGCCGCTGGTTGGCGCGTTTGAGCTGGTTCTCGGCCTGCTTGCGCGCGCTGATGTCTTGCACTACCCAGACCGAGGGTGACTTCGGGTCGGCCGGGTCGATCATGCGACCCGAGATCAGGCACCACAGCGTCTCGCCGTTCTTCTTCACCATCGACCGCTCGTGTGTGTAGCTGTTGTCACGAGCGAAGCGAGCGTAGCGACGACCGACTTCGGCGTAGTCTTCCTCGGTGCTGTAGAGCATGCGCACCGGGCGGCCGGTGAGCTCGCCGTCGACGTAGCCGAAAATTTCGTTCATGCGCGCGTTGGCCCACACAAAGGTCCGTTCGCGCATGTAGCTCACGCCGACGATGGTGTTGTTGAGCACCAGCTCATAGGGAAAGTCGTGACCGGGCAGACTCGCCACGTTGGACGGTACAGTCGGTTCAGTTGGCAAACGGTGGGGCATGCGGCCGGGAGAGGGAAGCGGGTTCGAGGGAAGCGATGCTTGATTCTGAACCCGGCTACGACGAGCAGGACTTACCCTAGACTAGGAGCCCGTCGGGCTTGAACCGCGGGGGTTTATTCCGCCGGCGGCGCAGCGTCGTTTGAGGCGGCGAGGGACGAAGTCGGCCTTTGCCAGACACCTGAGCGCCCTGCGAGGCGTCCAGTAGCCGCCGCAGGGCAAAGGTTTCGGGATCGTGGCGGGCATTTGTCTGCCCTTTACTTTACGCCGCCTGCAGCACATGCAGCCGCTTGATGTTCCAGGCCATGGTCACGAGCGACCACTCGCCGCGCGCCTTGTCCAGGCCGCGCATGCTCATCTGGCTCCAGCCCATCACGCGCTTGATGATCCCGAACACCGGCTCCACCGTCTGCTTGCGAAGTCCATACAGTGCTCGGCCCTTT
>JADGRJ010000379.1 GCA_017881025.1 Rhizobacter sp.
GCCCGGCGGCCGCACCATCCCGGTCAAGAACGTCATCGGCTGGGGCCTCGCGGCCGCGGCCGTGGCCATCGGGCTCGGGCGCCGTCACGGGCGACGCGCACGAGAGCTGACGCCGCTGTGAAGCTCACCCACGATCAGGTGCTCGAACTGCTTCCGCATCGCCCGCCCTTCCTGTTGGTGGACGAAGTGCTCGAGCTGGACGAGGGCGTGCGCTGCGTAGCGACTCGCACGCTCGCGGACGACGACTTCTGGTTTGCCGGGCACTTCCCCGGCAATCCCGTGATGCCGGGCGTGCTGATCGTCGAGGCGCTGGCCCAGACTGCCACCATCGCGGCTGCCAGCGGCGGCGACAGCGCCGGCAAGATTGGCCTCTTCGCCGGCATCGACAAGGTTCGCTTCAAGCGCGTCGTAAAGCCCGGTGACACCATGCGTCTCGAGGCCGAGATCGTCGCCGTGCACGGGCCTGTTGGGCGCGCGAAGGTCAAGGCGACGGTCGGCGGCCAGCTGGCTTGTCGCGGCGAGATCATGTTCGCAATCGTCGACGCCGCGGCCATCGAGGGCAGGGAGGCCAAGCTATGATCGGGCTTCGCCGCGGCCTGGTGCGAGGGGCGCGTATCTCAGCGCTCGGCGTGCACGTGCCGGAGCGCGTGCTGACCAACGAGCAGATCTCGCAGTTCCTCGATACCTCGGACGAGTGGATCCTCACGCGCACCGGCATCCGTGAGCGCCGCATCGCGAGCGTGGACGAGGCGGCGAGCGACCTCGGCGAAGTCGCCGCTCGTCGCTGCCTGCAGTCGGTCGACTTTGACCCGCTGGACCTCGACCTGGTCATCGTCACCACTATCTCCCCCGACCACATCATGCCGGCCACGGCGTCGATCGTCGCCGACAAGATCGGCGCCACCAAGGCCGGCGCCTTCGACGTGCAGGCCGGCTGCACCGGCTTCGTCTACGGCCTCGCCATCGCCACGGCGTTCGTCTCGTCCAACATTTACCAGAACGTCCTCGTGGTCGGCGCCGAGGTCCTCAGCAAGATGGTCGACTGGGAGGACCGCAGCACCTGCGTGCTCTTCGGCGACGGCGCCGGCGCCGTGCTCGTGCAGCCCACCGACAACGGCAGCATCTTCAGTTTTGACCTGGGCAACGACGGCAGCGGTTCCTCGTATCTCAACGTGCCGGCCGGCGGCAGCCGCCAACCGGCGAGCTACGAGACCGTGCGCAGGCACGAGCACTCCATGCACATGACCGGCAGCGAGGTCTTCAAGTTCGCTACGCGAACCGTCGTCGGCTCGTGCGAAAAGGTGCTTGGTGACGCCGACCTGACCGTGGAAGACGTCGACCTGTTCGTGCCTCACCAGGCCAACATCCGCATCATCGAGACCGCGGCGAGACGTCTGGGATTCACCGAGGCACAGGTGTTCGCCAACCTGGACCGCTACGGCAACACGTCGTGCGCCTCCATCCCGATCTGCCTGCACGAGGCCAGCCAGAACGGCCGCCTGAAGAAGGGTGACATGCTGCTCATGGCCGGCTTCGGCGCCGGGCTCACGTGGGGCTCGTGCCTCACCAAGTGGGAGCTGTGACCGCGCCGCAAAACGGGCTCGGTCGCGATTCGTCGCCGTTCGGGGTAAGGACTGAGTCGCATCGACACACAGCGTCCTGGAGGACGTCATGACCAAGCTCGCGCTGATGTTTCCCGGTCAGGGGTCTCAAGCCGTCGGCATGGGCTGCGATCTCTGCGCCGCCTATCCGCAGATGCGTGACAGCTACGCTGAGGCGTCAGGCGTGCTCGATTACGATCTCGAGCAGGTCTGCGCGATGGGCCCAGCCGAGACGCTGGCGCGCACCGACGTGACGCAGCCGGCCTTGCTGGCCAACTCCATCGGGATCTTCCGCATCCTGGCCGACGCCGGGCTGCGGTTCGACGCCGCGTTCGGTCACAGCCTCGGCGAGTACTCGGCGCTTGTCGCCACCGGCGCGCTATCCTTCGACGACGCGCTGCGGCTAGTGCGGCGGCGCGGTCAGGAGATGCTGCGCGCCGCCGAGACGAACCCCGGCGGTATGGCCGCCGTGATCGGCCTGCCGGACGAGAAGGTCGAAGAGTTGACGGCCGGCGACGACGCCGTGTGGCCGGCCAACTTCAACAGCCCCGGCCAGGTCGTGGTGAGCGGCGCGAAGGCCGCTCTGGACGACCTGGCCACCAAAGCTGCGGAGGCCGGCGCCAAGAGGGTGATCCCGCTGGTCGTGAGCGGCGCGTTCCATTCTCCGCTGATCGCGGCGGCGCAGGCGCCACTGAGGGCCGAGCTCGAGACGACCGAGTGGCACACGCCGGAGCCGGCGTTCTTCTCGGCCTGCAGTCTCGAGTTCGAGACCGGCGACTTTGTCGAGCTGCTGTCGACGCAGCTTGTCTCGCCGGTCCGCTTCACCCAAGCTGTGAAAACGCTGTATGCCGCAGGGTATGATTCGTTTCTTGAGGTCGGCCCCGGTAGCGTGCTCAGCGGCCTCGTGCGACGCATCGCCCCGGAGGCGACGGTGGCCCGGGCCGCCGACGCCGACACCATCGGGGCCCTGCGCGAAGACGCACGCTATTGGGAGGTCGCGTGAGCGTCGAGCTTGACCTGACAGGATCCGTCGCTCTAGTGACCGGCGCCGGCCGCGGCATAGGGCGCGCTATCGCGCTCAGCTTGGCCGCCGCCGGCGCCGACGTCGCGGTCAACGATTTCGCCGACGAAGCCGCCTGCGCGGTTGTCGTCGGCGAGATCGAGGCGCTGGGCCGCAAGGGCCTCGTCGTCATGGCCGATGTCTCCAACGAGGCGCAGGTCAACGCCATGGTCGAACGCGCCGAGAGCGAGCTCGGACCGCTTGGCGTCGTCGTCAACAACGCCGGCATCACGCGCGACAACGTCGTGATGATGATGGACCCGGCCGACTTCGACAGCGTCATCGCCACGCATCTGCGCGGCACGTTCCTCGTGAGCAAGGCGGCGGCGCGCAAGATGTTCCGCCGCCGCGCAGGCTGTATCATCAATCTGTCGAGCGTGGTCGGCCGCCGCGGCAACGCGGGCCAAGCCAACTACGCCGCCGCGAAGGCCGGCATCATCGGGCTCACCAAGTCGCTGGCCAAGGAACTGGGGGCTCGCGGCGTGCGGGTCAACGCCATCGCACCGGGCTACATCGACACCCC
>JADGRJ010000380.1 GCA_017881025.1 Rhizobacter sp.
CCAGCTGGCAGCTGCCTGCGGCTTCGCGCGCCACGGCGGCGCAGGAGCGGTACGCCCAGGCATAGACCTGCGGATCGGTCGAGTTGACGGCGAGCCGCGCCAGCGCCTCGGCGCTGTCGCGATCGTCGCGATGGCGCTGCTCGAGCGTCGAACAGGTGTCGAAGCTCTTCTTGCAAACCTCCGCGGCGCGCGTGTCGATGCGTTCGCGGGCGGCGCGAAAGTAGAGCCCGGCAGCGCGAGCTCGCGGCTCCGGACGCGCTTCGAGCGCGGCGAGGATCGCTCGCGCCGCGTCATCGCGGTAGCGCTCGGCGGCGGCCAGGGCCTCGTCCTCGGAGGGCCCGTCCGCGACCTTCGCGGCTGCACCGCCGCAGGCGTCGACGTTGCCCGCGTTGCGTGCCTCGCCCGAAAACGAGCCCGGCAACGGCTGCACCGCGGAAGCGCCGACCACGGCGCGAGCGCCGCTCGTTCCGGCCGCGACCGATCCATCCGTTCGCCCCTCGCCGCGTCCGGCGAGGAAGGTCAGGAGCAGGACGAGCACGACGATCGCCAGCGCGATCACGACGCCGACGTCGTTCGACGAGTAACGCCGCCCGGTCATGCCACGATTGTCGCCACTGCGGTGGCGCGGTGCCGGGCCGCGCCGGCGCGCTTACCGCTCGGCCGCGACCAGCGCCTCCCGCACCGCCGCGACCTGGCGCCGCGACACCGCGAGCCACTCGTTGACCGGCGCGATGCACACGCCCCAGCCCTCGAGGCCGTCGTCGGCGTTCTCGCCGGCGATGGCGCGCCGCTCGAGCGCGCGCACGGCGCGCCGCGCGACCAGGGCGTTGCGGTGGACGCGCAGGAAGCGGTCGCCGAGCCGGCCTTCGAGCTCGGCGAGCGAGTCGTCGAGCACGTGGGTGTGCTCGGCGGTGCGCAGCGTCACGTACTTCAGCTCGGCCTTCATGTACAGGACGTCGGCGACCGGCACGCGGATGATCCGGCCGCGGTCGCTGACGACGATCACCGGGCCCTCTTCCTCGGGCTTGGCCGCCGCGCCCGCCGCCGGCGGCGTGCCGAGGCGCTGCGCGACCCGGCGCAGCGCCGCCTGCAGGCGCTCGCGCTTGACCGGCTTGGTGAGGTAGTCGACCGCCTCGAGGTCGAACGCCTTGAGCGCGTGCTCGGCATGCGCGGTGACGAAGACGATCGCCGGCGCCGGCGAGCGCAGTCGCAGCTCGGCGGCGAGCTGGGTGCCGTCGCGGCCGGGCATCTGCACGTCGAGCAGGAGCAGGTCGCAGCTGCGCGTCGCCAGCCAGACGAGCGCCTGCGCCGCGTTCGCCGCCTCGCCGACGACGACCGCATTCGGCTCGCCGCATTCGCCGACGAGGCTCTTCAGGCGCAGCCGCGCGAGCTCCTCGTCGTCGACGACGAGCACGCGCAGCGGCGAGTTGGCCTCGGCGAGGCTTTGCGTCATGTCTGCACTCATAGCGGCACCACGATCTGGACCCGAAACACATCCTTGTCCTGGCGCATCTCGAACTGCGCGGCGACGTCGTGCATGAGGCGCAGCCGTTCGCGGACATTCTTGAGCGCCATGCCGTGTCCCGGCCGCGACGGCTCCTTGGGCACGCTGTTGGCGATCGACAGCACCGCGCGGCCGAGCTTGACCTTGGTGCGAATGCGGATCACGCCGCCTTCGGGCGACGGCTCGACGCCGTGGCGCACCGCGTTCTCGACCAGCGGCTGCAGCAGGAGCGGGGGCACGCGCGCCGAGGCGGCCTGCGCGTCGAGCTCCCAGGTGACGTGCAGGCGGCTGCCGAAGCGGATCTGCTCGATGTCGAGGTAGCGCTGGGCGAGATCGACCTCCTCGCCGAGCGAGACCGACTCGGTGCTCTCGGTGATGGCGACGCGAAAGAGCTCCGCCAGGTCTTCGAGGACGCCCTCGGCCTTGCCCGGGTCGAGGCGGACCAGCGTCAGCGCGGTGTTGAGCGTGTTGAAGAGAAAGTGCGGCCGGATGCGCGACTGCAGCTCGGCCAGGCGTGCCGTCGTCTCCGCCGGCAACGTCGCCTGCGCGAGCAGGCGCAGCCACTGGAAGATCGCCGCCGCCATCGCCGCGCCGGCGAGCGCGGGGCCGGCGCCGAGGAGCGAGGCGAGGCCGGCGCTGGCGGCGTCGGGAACGACGGCGAGGATGAGCTGCGATGCGCCCAGCGCGGCGACCGCGCCGAGCGCGATCACGACCAGCCACTGCAGCGGCAGCGGCGCGCGGGTGAGCTGCGCCTTGAGCGCGCAGACGACGAGGAGCCAGATCAGTACGCCCGGCAGGGCGACGCTCGCGCCGGCGGCGGTGAGCGCGAGCCAGTTCGCGAACGTGGTCGCGCCGAAGACCATGCCGATCGCCATCACGCCGTGCACGAACAGCAGGGCGCGCAGGACGACGCCGACGTGGCAGACGTCGAACGCCGATTCGGGCCCGCGCCGGTGCGGCCCGGTGGTCGGCGCGACGACATCGAACACGGTTGTGCCGAAATCGGTCGAGCGCACCGGCGTCTCGCCGGACGTGGGAGGGGGAGCGGCCAACGTCATGCTCATCGGCGATGAGACGCCGCCGATAGAATCGAGCGAACCCTGGCGTGACACATGCTTGTGATTGTCGCCAACCGACGCCCGGCCGTGGGGCCCATGTTGCGCCCGCGACGACGGCGATCCGTGCGGATGAGCACGCTTGCCCCGAACCGGCAACTTCGAGATACATGTCCGCGAACCAGTTCGAGAAAAAATCCGAGGCCTGGTCGGCGCTGTTCACAGAGCCGACGAGCGAGCTCGTCCAGCGTTACACGGCGAGCGTGACCTTCGACAAGCGCCTCTGGCGCGCCGACGTCGCCGGCAGCCTCGCCCATGCGGCGATGCTCGCCGACCGCAAGGTGATCACCGCCGCCGACCTCTCGGCGATCCAGCGCGGCCTGGCGACGGTGAGCGAGGAGATCGAGCGAGGCGAATTCGCCTGGCGCGTCGACCTCGAAGACGTCCACCTCAACATCGAGGCGCGCCTGATCGAGCTCGCCGGCGACGCCGGCAAGCGCCTGCACACCGGCCGCTCGCGCAACGACCAGGTCGCGACCGACGTGCGCCTCTGGCTGCGCGACGAGATCGAGGCGATCGGCGCCCTGCTCGCCGGCCTGCAGCGCGC
>JADGRJ010000018.1 GCA_017881025.1 Rhizobacter sp.
CCCGCCGCGTTGCAAATGCTCGCCGTAGCTGCGGCTACGGCTGCGCTTTGCGCCTTGCGGGCGCCTGTTTGCCGAGTCACGCGAGCCCTCCCATAGCGTGAACAGGCCCTAGCCTTCCCGCGTCCCGAGCAGGCCCTTCGGCCGGAAGATCAGGATCAGGACGAGCAGCAGGTACGGCAGGATCGGCGCGACCTGCGAGATCGTCAGCTTGAGCAGCGAGTTGTCGGAGCCGCCGACGCTGATGCCAAGCGGCTGCAGGACGTTCAGCACCGAGTAGTCGAGCGCGACCGCGAAGGTCTGGAGGATGCCGATCAGGAGCGAGGCGACGAACGCGCCCGCGAGCGAGCCCATGCCACCGACGACGACCACCACGAAGATCACCACGCCGACCGTCAGCGCCATCGCCGGCTCGGTCACGAAGGTCATCCCGCCGATCACGCCCGCCAGACCCGCGAGTGCCGCGCCGGCGCCGAACACGAGCATGAACACGCGCGGCACGTTGTGGCCGAGCGACTCGACCATTTCCGGGTGGGTCAGCGCGCTCTGGATGACAAGGCCGATTCGCGTCCTGGTCAGCAGCAGCCAGAGCGCAACGAGCATCGCCAGCGCGACCAGCATCATGAAGCCGCGCGTCGCCGGGAACGGCGAGCAGACGACGCGCACCGCGGCGTCGGCGCTCGTGCACATCGCCGCCGGCGCCGCGCCGGCGACGACATGCAGGCCGGTCAGCGACGAGTTGATGAGCGTGAACGCCGGCCCGCGCAGCAATTCAGGCGGCGGGAACTCGACCGCGGTCCGGCCCCAGATCAGAAGCACGAGCTCGATGATCACGAAGGACAGGCCGAACGTGATCAGGAGCTCCGGGACGTGGCCGAACTTGTGGACGCGGCGCAGGCAGAGCCGCTCGAACACCGCGCCGAGGAGGCCGACGACGATCGGCGCGATCACCAGCGCCGGCCAGAACCCGGTGATCTTCGAGATCGAGTACGCGATGTAGGCGCCGATCATGTAGAAGCTCGCGTGCGCGAAGTTCAGCACGCCCATCATGCTGAAGATGAGCGTCAGCCCCGAGCTGAGCATGAACAGCAACAGCCCGTAGCTCAGGCCGTTCAGCATCGAGATGGTGAAGAACTCCATTCGTCTTGTTCTCGAAAACGAAAGAGGCCCGAATCGCGCGATCGGGCCTCTGCCGCGGCTCTAAGTCAGGGAGTCAGGACGACGACGGACGCTTCATCTGACAGCTGGTCGGCGTGCTCGAGACGTAGTTCGGGTACTCGGCGACGGTTGCCAGCGTCATGCCGGTGTTCTCGAGGCTGTAGGTGAACTTGCCCCCGACCGGGCGCCACACCGTGATGTAGAGCTGCTGCTGGAGCTGGTGGTCGCTCTTGCGCATTTCGACGTCGCCGCCGAAGACGCTCTTCCACTTCAGACCTTCGAGCGCCGCCGCCACCTTCACCGGGTCGCTCGACTTGGCCTGGGCCATCGCCTGCCCGAGTGACTCGAGCATGCGGTAGATCGACCCGGTGTAGAAGTCGTCGTTGTATTTCTTCTTGAACTCCTCGCCCCACTGGTCGTACGTGCCGCCCATGTTGGCGGCCGAATACGCGACCTGGTAGACCTTGCCCTCGCCGTTGTGGCCGAGCGCCGTCGGGGTTCCGGTCACGCCGGTGTAGTAGGTGAAGAACTTGCCGTTGTAGCCGCCTTCGACGGCGGCCTTGACGAGCAGCGCCAGGTCGGAACCCCAGTTGCCCGTGATCACCGAGTCGGCGCCCGATGCCTTGATCTTGGCGATGTAGGGCGCGAAGTCGCGCACCTGCGCGAGAGGATGGAGCTCTTCGCCGACGATCTCGATGTCGGGGCGCTTCCTCTTCAGGTATTCCTTGCCGAATTTCGCGACCTGCTGACCGTGCGAGTAGTTCTGGTTGAACAGGTACACCTTGTGGATGTCCTTCTGGTCCTTCATGAAGGTCGTCATCGCCTCCATCTTCATGGTCGTGTCGGCGTCGTAGCGGAAGTGCCAGTAGCTGCACTTGCTGTTGGTCAAGTCGGGATCGACCGCGGCCTCGTTGAGGTAGATCACCTCCTTGCCGGGGTTGCGCTCGTTGTACTTGTTGATCGCGTCGACCAGCGCCAGCGCGACCGACGAGCCGTTGCCCTGGATGATGTAGCGGATGCCCTGGTCGGTCGCCGACTTGAGCGCGTTCAGGCTCTCGGTCGGCGAAAGCTTGTTGTCGATGCCGACGATCTCGAACTTCACGCCCGCGGGGTTGGTCTGGTTGTACTTCTCGATCGCGAACTGCCAGCTCTTCAGCTGGTTGTTGCCGACCGGCGCCATCAGTCCGGAGAGCGGATCGATCCAGGCCAGCTTGACGACCTGGCCCTGGAGCGGCTTGGCGCCGGCCTTGGTCTGCGCCGATGCCGTGGGGGCCGACGCGGCGAGCGCGACGCCAATGCAGGCGGCGAGCGCGCCTTTGCGAATCGAGCTAATGGGGGTGTTCATGGTTTCTCCTGGCCGACAAAGTGATCCGTGCGGAAGTTAACGGATGTGACCGTCCGAGGGTTACAGGGACTTCCCCGAAAGCCTCCTGCCTGGCGCAGGATGTCCCTGGGCGGCGCCGGCCGGCGCCGCCTCACTACACTGTCGACCGCCGCGCCGGGCTCCTCCCCGGCGGCGATAGACTCCGCACCGCCCGGCGCAAGCGCCGACCGCGCCGACGCGTGACAGGGCCTCAATGAAGCTGTTCCTCGACTTCCTTCCCATCATCCTGTTCTTCGGCGTCTTCAAGTTCGCCGACATGAATGCCGAGGCGGCGGCGCGCTTCGCAACCGAGCACCTCGGCTTCGCCGTCTCCGGCGGCGTCGTCGGCGTCGACGAGGCGCCGGTGCTGCTCGCCACGGTGGTCGTCATGGTCGCGACCACGGTCCAGATCGGCATCCTGCTCCTCATGCGCCGCAAGGTCGACACCATGCTGTGGGTGACGTTCGGCCTGATCGCCGTCCTCGGCGGCGCGACGATCTGGTTCCACGACCCGACCTTCATCAAGTGGAAGCCGAGCGCCCTCGACTGGGCGATGGCGCTCGCCCTCTGGCTGAGCCAGGCGGTGTTCGGCAAGAACCTCCTGCAGGTGCTGGTCGGCGAGCAGCTCGAGTTGCCGAAGGCGGTCTGGAAGCGGCTGAACCTGGCCTGGATCGCCTTCTTCGTCCTCATGGGCGTCGCCAACCTGTACGTCGCCTACACGTTCTCGACCTCGGTCTGGGCGACCTTCAAGGTGTTCGGCCTGACGGGCCTGATGCTGGTGTTCATGGTCGCGCAGGGCTTCTACATCTCGCGCTTCCTGAACGACGAGGAAGCGCCGGCGGTCCAGCCTCCCGGCACCCTGCCCGCCGCCAACGCCGGCCCGGACTCGCGGTGAGCGTCTCGGCCACCGAGATCGAGGCGACCCTGCGCGCGGCGCTCGCCCCCGATGCGCTCTCTGTCGTCGACGACAGCCACCTGCACGCCGGCCACGCCGGCGCGCGCGAGGGGCGCCATTTCAGCGTCACGATCACCAGCGCCCGCTTCGAAGGCCTCGGCCGGGTCGGCCGGCATCGCCTCGTATATGATGCCCTGCAGACCCTGATGCCGCGCGGCATCCACGCCCTGGCGATCGACGCCCGCGCTCCGCAATCGCGCTGAGCGCGCCCGGACCGCCGAGCATCCCCGGGCTTTCCACCCCGTTTCGTTCCTCAACATCGTCCCGCCGGAAAGGCACGTTCCACCATGAAGAAGAGCTTTATCGCCGCGAGCATCGCGCTCGCCGCCGCCCTGGCGCCGCTGGCCGTCCAGGCGCAGAACGTCGCCGTCGTCAACGGCAAGCCGGTGCCGAAGGCGCGCGTCGACACCATCGTCAGCCAGGTCCAGAAGCAGGCCGCGTCGCGCAACCAGCAGGTCCCGCCCGACCTCGAGAAGATGGTGCGCGACAAGGTCGTCACCGACGAGATCCTGAGCCAGGAAGCCGAGCGGCGCGGCCTTGGCGCATCGCCAGAGTTCAAGGCCCAGATGGAGCTCGCGCGCCAGGCCATCCTGATCGGCATGCTCGCGCAGGACATCGACAAGAAGGCTTCGGTCAGCGACGCCGAGGTGCAGAAGGAATACGACAAGTTCAAGGCGCAGGCGAGCGGCACCGAGTACAAGGCGCGCCACATCCTGGTCGAGAAGGAAGACGAGGCCAAGGCGATCGTCGCCCAGCTCAAGGCCGGCGCCAAGTTCGAGGACCTCGCCAAGAAGAGCTCGAAGGATCCCGGCTCGGCGCAAAACGGCGGCGACCTCGACTTCGCCAGCCCGGCGTCGTACGTGCCAGAGTTCTCGCAGGCGATGGTCGCGCTGAAGAAGGGCGAATACACCGACACGCCGGTGAAGACGCAGTTCGGCTATCACATCATCAAGCTCGAGGACACGCGCGCCGCGCAGTTCCCGCCGCTCGCCGACGTCAAGCCGCAGATCCAGCAGCGACTCGCGCAGCAGAAAGCCGCCGCGTTCCGCGACGAGCTTCGCGCCAAGGCCAAGACCGACTACAAGTTCACGAACTGAGGCCCGATGGCGCCTCCCCGGGGTCGCTGCCCCCAGAGAAGGCGCGGCCGGCCCTGGGGCGGCCCGGCGTCCGGCCGGTCTCTCACTCGAGGGCGGCCGCCTCGGCCACGCTGACCCGCCCGGCCTCGATGCGCAGCTGCTGATCGCAGCGCGCCGCGAGCACCGCGTCGTGGGTGACGAGGACGAGCGTCGTCCCCGCCTCGCGGTTGAGCTCGAGCATCAGCGCCATCACGGTCTCGCCGGTGGCGAAGTCGAGGCTGCCGGTCGGCTCGTCGGCGAGAAGCAGCATCGGCCTGACGACGAACGCGCGCGCCAGCGCGACGCGCTGCTGCTCGCCGCCGGAGAGAACGCGCGGGTAGTGGCGAAGGCGCTCGCCGAGGCCGACGCGGCGCAGCATCTCGGTCGCGAGCGGCCGCGCATCGGCGCGGCCCTGCAGCTCGAGCGGCAGCATCACGTTCTCGAGCGCGTTCAGGTTGCCGAGCAGCTGGAAGCTCTGGAAGACAAAGCCGACCTTGGCGGCGCGGACCGCGGCGCGCTCGTCCTCGTCGATCGCGAACAGGTCGATGCCGTCGAGGCGGACCGTTCCGCTGGTCGGCGTGTCGAGACCGGCGATCAGCGACAGCAAGGTGCTCTTGCCCGACCCCGACGCGCCGACGATGGCGACCGAGCGTTGCCGCGGCAGGGTGAAATCGATCTCGTGGAGAATCGTCAGCGTGCCGGTGGAGTCCTGCACACGCTTGGTGAGACGCTCGACGGCAATGATGGGTTCGGACATGAACGACGGTGTGTTTTCGGGGGCGGCGTCGACGCGCCGCCGCTGGGTCGCGCACTGTAGCGTGGCCGTCGCCGGCGTCGCGTTGCTCGCGGCGATGCCCTCACGGGCCGCCCTCGGCCAGCGGCCGATCCTCGTCGTCGGCGACAGCCTGTCGGCCGAATACGGCCTCGTTCGCGGCAGCGGCTGGGTCGCCCTGCTCGAGCAGCGCCTCGCGCGCGAACGCATCGAAGCGACCGTGGTCAACGCGAGCATCAGCGGCGACACGACCGCCGGCGGGCTGGCGCGCCTGCCGACCCTGCTGCGCGATCGCCAGCCCGGCCTGGTCGTGATCGAGCTCGGCGCCAACGACGCGCTGCGCGGCCTGCCGCTCGAGACGACTCGCGCCAACCTGCTCGCGATGGCGCGCCTGGCCAAGGCCGCCGGCGCCAAGGTGCTCATCGTCGGCATGCAGCTGCCGCCGAACTACGGCCGCGCCTACGGCGACCGCTTCGCGGCGCTGTTCGCCGACGTCGCGCGCAACGAGGGCGCGGCGCTGGTGCCGTTCATGCTGAAGGGCGTCGCCGACATTCCCCAGGCGGAATCGATGTTCCAGGCCGACCGCATCCACCCGCTGGCGAGCGCGCACCCGACGATCCTCGCCAACGTCTGGCCGGTGCTGGCGCCGCTCCTCAAGTAGAGTGTCGCGGCGCCGAGCGCCGGCCGTCACTTCTGCCTCTCGGCCTTGTCCTTGTCGTCGCGACGATCTTCGCCGCGACCGCGCGGCGCTTCCGGACGATTCATCCTGCCCTCGCCGGGAGGCCGCTGCACTTCGGCCGGACGCGCTTCGGGCGCGCGTTGCACGACCGGCGGCGCGGCGACGGCCGGCGGCGCTACCACGGCAGGCCGCGGCGCGACGACCGCCGGGGGGGCAACCACGGCAGCTCGCGGCGCGACAGCGGCCGCCTCGGGAGCGCGAGTGACGGGCGGCGGCCGCTGCGCTTCGGCAGCACGCGGCGCATCGATCATGCGCGGTGGCAACGTACGCGACGGGATCGTCCCCTGCGGAATCGTTCCCTGGGGGATCTGGCCCGGCGCGGCTTCGCGCGTCGCCCCGTAAGGCGACGGCGCTGCGTTCATCGAGCGCGGACCGCGACCCTCGCCGGCGCCATCGGCCGGCGCTCGCATCTCGCGGCCCGGCAGGCCGCGCGGACCGACCGACTCGACCGGCTGGGCGTTGCGCTGCACCGGGCTCGGCGGGGCGACGCCTTGCGGTGCCGGCGGCCCGCCGAGTTCACGCTCGTTGCGCGGGCCCCCACGAGATCCAGGTTGTCCGGTCGACGGCTCGACGAGGACGCCGCGCGCGCGCACCGGCGGGCCGGACGGCGTCGCCGGATTCGCCCCCGGCGTCGCGCCTGCGACCGGCGGCGCGACCGCGGGCCGCGCGGCGGGCGTCCCGACCTGCGGCGCAGCAGCGCGCGGCGGGACCACCGGTGCCACGGTCGGCCGATCACCGGCGCGACCGAGGTCGGGCCGGTTGTCGCCGCGACCCGGGCCGCCCTCCGGCCGCGCGATCTCCGGCCGTCCCGCGTCAGGACGTGCGATCTCGGGCCGTCCCGAATCGGGACGCGCGCCGTCGGGCCGGCCGGCGAAGCTGCCCGGGGCACGGCCCTCGAACGGCGGCCGCGGCGGCTGCCGGCCCTGCGGCGAGCGCGGCGCCACCGGCGGCGCGGTCACGGGCGGCGCGTTCAGCACCGGCGCCGGGTGCGTTTCGGCGACCAGCGCGCGCACCTGCGGATCGTTGCGGAAGCGCGCTGCCGCCGGGCCGACGGGCTGGCGCCTCGTCAGCACGTCGGCGGGAACGAAGGTGACCGCATGCGCGAACTTGCGGTTCGCGAAGTCGCGCCGGTCGGCTTCGCCGTTGCGGTTGTTGATGATCGTCGTGATGTTGGTGACGTTGGTGACGTGCGTGATGTTGATGTCGCGCTGGTAGCGCAGGCTGCTGCGATAGCTCGGCACGTAGACCTCGCGCGGCGCGAGCGGGAACCAGCCGACCGGAGCGCCGGCACCGATCGAGATCGAGACGTTGGCGCGCGGGCCGCCGATCCACGCCACCAGCGCCGGCGCGTAGACCGGACGGGCGACATAGGTGCCGGGCGCCCAGCACCAGGCGTCGCGGTGGTAGACCCAGCGGCCGTAGTGGAACGGCGCGAAGCCCCACGGCGCGTCGTCGACCCAGGTCCAGCCCCACGGTCGCACCCAGGCCCAGTGGCCCGTCGTGTAGGGCGCCCAGTCGGCCGACACCGAGCGCGGCACCCAGAGCGCGCCGTACTCGGGCGTCTGCTGCCACTGGCCGTAGCGGTCGAGGTCTTCGGCGCCGGTCATCTCGGGCGAGACGTAGCGCGTCGCCGTCGCCGGGCGATTGTCGGCACGGTCACGCTCGTCGTTCCAGCTCGCGAACGCGTCGCGCACAGGCTGGACCATCGCGTACTGCGGCACGCCGCCGGCGTCGACCCAGAACTGCGCGTGCTGGCCGGTGGTCACCGGCAGCGCGCTGTCGCGCGCCTCGTAGATCGCCTGGCCGTTGAAGACGGTGATGTCGCTGGTCTGATCGAAGCGGTCGAAGCGATAGCGGCCGACGGCCTGGATGCGAAAGCGGCCTTCGTCGGTGAGCATCTCGAATTCGCCCAGCGACTGCGGATTGCGCAGCCGCGCGGCGACGCTGCCGCCGCGCAGGCGCACGCTGTAGCGGCTGTCGTCGAGGCGGGCGATCTCGAGCTCGGTGCCCGAATCGAGGCGCAGCGTCGTCGTGCCGAGCGTGATCTCGGCGCGCGCGCCGTTGTCGGTGGCGATGCGGTCGCCGGTCGTCAGCGGCTGGTTGCGCGCGACCGTGACCCATTCGTCGGAGTCGGCGCCGTAGAGCCACACTTGGCCGGCGACATCGCTCAGGCGGGCGGCGCGGCCCGGCGGATCGCCGGCCGACTGCGCCCTGGCCGACAGCGCCGCGCCGAGCGCCAGCAGGGCCGTCAGCACGACGATCCAGAGGCGGCCCGGGGAGCGAACGCCGGACGCCGGGAGCGCACGACAACGATTCGATGAGTTCTTCATTTCGATCTCCGTCTGCGCGACTTCCGGGCCAAGCCCGGCACCGCGATGGCTTCTTCAACGTCCGGGCGGCAGCGACGGCCGACCCGCGGCACCAGTGGACACGTTCCTTTACAAGCCGCCCGGCCCTCCGGCACGGCGCCGGCCGCGCCGGCTCACTCGTCGGCCTCGGCGTCGAGCTCTGGGAAGAGGACGCTGGTGAAGCCGAAGCGGGTGAAGTCGCGAATCCGCATCGGATAGAGCACGCCGACGAGGTGATCGCACTCGTTCTGGACGACGCGCGCGTGAAAGCCCTCGGCCTCGCGCTCGAGCGGCCTGCCTTCGACGTCGACGCCGCAGTAGCGGATCCGCGCGAAGCGCGGCACGACGCCGCGCAGGCCGGGCACCGACAGGCACCCTTCCCAGCCTTCCTCGACGGCGTCGCCGATCGGCTCGATCGTCGGATTGAGGAGCACGGTCTCGGGAACGGCGGGCGCATCGGGATAGCGCTCGTTGCGGTTGAAGCCGAAGATGACGACCTGCAGGTCGACGCCGATCTGCGGCGCGGCGAGGCCGGCGCCGTTGACCGCTCGCATCGTCTCGAACATGTCGGCGACGAGCTCGCGCAGCTCGACGGTCGCGAAGCGCTCGACCGGCGGCGCAACGCGAAGCAGGCGCGGGTCGCCCATCTTCAGGATCGTGCGGACCGTCATGGCGCGTCCTGCGTGGCACGCCACCCGGCGATGACGTCGGCCGGCGCCTGCACGAGCTCGATGAGGACGCCCGCACCGGCGATCGGAAACGCTTCGTTCGCGCGCGGGTGGATGAAGCAGATGTCGTGGCCCGCCGCGCCGGCGCGGATGCCGCCGGGCGCCATGCGGACGCCGTTCGCCTCGAGCCAGGCGACTGCGCCGCGCAAGTCATCGATCCAGAGGCCGACGTGGTTGAGCGGCGGCAGGTGAACCGCCGGCTTGGCGTTCGCGTCGATCGGTGCCATCAGGTCGACCTCGACCCGCGCGAGCCCAACGCCGACGGCGCAGATGTCTTCGTCGACGTTCTCGCGCCCAGAGCGAAACATGCCGACGATCGGCAGGCCGAGCCGGTCCACCCAGAGCGCGCGCAGATCGGCCTTGTCGGGCGCGCCGAGGGCGATCTGCTGCACGCCGATGACGTTGAAGGGGCGTTCCCCCGAGTTGCTCACGCCGCGACCTTCGGCGCCGCGAACTCGAGGATCACCTCGTCGACCGCGACGCTGTCGCCGGCGCGCGCGACGATCCGCTCGACGACGCCGTCTTGCGCGGCGACGACGACGTTTTCCATCTTCATCGCCTCGATCACGGCGAGCCGCTCGCCGGCGCGAACCGCCTGCCCCGCCTCGACCGCGACGTTGACGAGCAGGCCGGGCATCGGCGAGAGGAGGAAGCGCGAGAGGTCGGGCGGCGGCTTGAACGGCATCAGGGCAAGCAGCTCGGCGGCGCGCGGCGTCAGCACGCGAACCTCGACGCGAGCGCCGTCGTGAACGACGCGCAGCGTCAGCCCGGCGCGCTCGATCTGGGCGCGAAACGGCGCGCCGTCGGCAACGCCGTGGACGGCGATGTCGGCGAGCGCGCTCGCGAACGAGATGCGCCGCGTCCGGCCGGCGAGCGTGACGCGGTACTCGGCGCCGTGAACGTGCACTTCGACCGGCATCTCGCGGCGCTGGCCGTCGCGCGCCGCCTCGACGACGACGAACTGCGCGCCGAGCCTCAGCTCGTGGCCGGGCAGCTGGCCGGTCAACCCGGCCGAGCGCGCCAGCAGGCGACGCCCGCAGGCGGCGGCGAGCGCGAGCAGGAAGTCGCGGTCGGGGTGGGCGATCGCGGCGGGGTCGAAGCCCTGCGCGAACTCCTCGCCAATGAAGCCGGTGTTGAAGTCGCCGGCGGCGAAGCGCGGATGGCCGAGCAGCGCCGCCTGGAACGCGAGGTTGCTCGACACGCCGCGAATGACGAAGCCGTTGAGCGCGTCGCGCAGGGTCACGATCGCCGCGGCGCGATCGGCGCCGCAGGCGATCAGCTTGCAGATCATCGAGTCGTAGTAGATCGAGATCTCGCCGCCCTCGTAGACGCCGGTGTCGACGCGAACGCCCGGTGTTCCCGCCGCCTGCGGCTCGCCCGCGACGAGCGTCTGCGCAGGCGGGCGAAAGACGACGAGCCGGCCCGTGCTCGGCAGGAAGCCGCGCACCGAGTCCTCGGCGTTGATGCGGCACTCGATCGCCCAGCCGCGGCGCGCGATGTCGGCCTGCGCGAAGGCGAGCTTTTCGCCGGCGGCGACGCGGATCATCTGCTCGACCAGGTCGAGACCGGTGATGCACTCCGTGACCGGGTGCTCCACCTGCAGCCGGGTGTTCATCTCGAGGAAGTAGAAGCTCCTGTCCTTGCCGACGACGAATTCGACCGTCCCCGCCGACTGGTAGTTCACGGCCTTCGCCAGCGCCACCGCCTGCTCGCCCATCGCCTTGCGCGTCCTGTCGTCGAGGAACGGGCTCGGCGCCTCCTCGACGACCTTCTGGTGGCGGCGCTGGATCGAGCACTCGCGCTCCCACAGGTAGACGCAGTGGCCGTGCGCGTCGCCGAGCACCTGGATCTCGATGTGGCGCGGCTCTTCGACGAACTTCTCGATGAAGACGCGGTCGTCGCCGAAGCTCGCCTTGGCCTCGTTGCGGCACGACGCGAAGCCCTCTTCGGCCTGGGCGTCGTTCCAGGCGACGCGCAAGCCCTTGCCGCCGCCGCCCGCCGATGCCTTGATCATCACCGGGTAGCCGATCTTCCTCGCGATCCCGACCGCCAGCGCCGCGCTCTCGATCGCCTCGTTGTGGCCCGGGATGGTGCTCACGCCCGCCTTGGCGGCGAGCTTCTTCGACTGGATCTTGTCGCCCATCGCCGCGATCGCCGCGTGCTTGGGGCCGATGAAGACGATGCCCTCCTCCTCGACGCGACGCGCGAACGCTTCGTTCTCGGAGAGGAAGCCGTAGCCGGGGTGGACCGCGTCGGCGCGGGTCTCCTTGCAGGCGGCGATGATCTTGTCCATCGACAGGTAGGACTCGCGGCTCGGCGCCGCGCCGATGAAGACAGACTCGTCGGCGAGATCGACATGGAGCGCGTCGCGGTCGGCGTCGGAGTAGACCGCGACCGTGGCGATCCCCATCCGCTTTGCCGTCTTGATGACGCGGCAGGCGATCTCGCCGCGGTTGGCGATCAGGATCTTCTTGAGCATGGGAGGGACCGTCAGTGCCGCACGGCCGCCCGAAGGCGCTGACGCGCCCCCTCGGGGGGCAGCGAACGAAGGGAGCGTGGGGGCTTCATTTTCACAGCGGGATGTTGCCGTGCTTGCGCCACGGGTCGTCGATCTTCTTGTCGGCGAGCATCGCCAGCGAGCGGCAGATGCGCTTCCTCGTCTCGTGCGGCTGGATCACGTCGTCGACGTAGCCGCGCGCGCTGGCGATGAACGGGTTGGCGAACTTCTCCTTGTATTCGGCCTCGCGCGCGGCGAGCTTGTCGGGGTCGCCCTTCTCGTCGCGGAAGATGATCTCGACCGCGCCCTTGGCGCCCATCACCGCGATCTCGGCGTTCGGCCAGGCGAGGTTGACGTCGCCGCGCAGGTGCTTGGAGCTCATCACGTCGTAGGCGCCGCCGTAGGCCTTCCTCGTGATGACGGTGATCTTCGGCACCGTGCACTCGGCGTACGCGAACAGCAGCTTGGCGCCGTGCTTGATGATGCCGCCGTACTCCTGCGCCGTTCCCGGCATGAAACCGGGAACGTCGACGAAGGTGATCACCGGGATGCTGAAGGCGTCGCAGAAGCGGACGAAGCGCGCCGCCTTGATCGAGCTCTTGATGTCGAGGCAGCCGGCGAGCACCAGCGGCTGGTTGGCAACGATGCCGACCGTCGCGCCGTCCATGCGGCCGAAGCCGATGACGATGTTCCTGGCGTGCTCGGGCTGCAGCTCGAAGAAATCGCCGTCATCGACAGTCTTCCAGATCAGCTCCTTGATGTCGTACGCCTTGTTGGGATGGTCGGGAACCAGCGTGTCGAGCGAGAGGTCGATGCGCTCGGCCGGGTCGTCGCTCGGCAGGCGCGGCGCCTTCTTGCGGTTGTTGAGCGGCAGGTAGTCGAAGAAGCGGCGCAGCATCGCCAGCGCCTCGACGTCGTTGTCGAAAGCGTGGTCGGCGACGCCGCTCTGGGTCGTGTGCGTGAGCGCGCCGCCGAGGTCCTCGGCGCTCACCTCCTCATGCGTCACCGTCTTCACGACGTCGGGGCCGGTGACGAACATGTACGAGCTGTCCTTGACCATGAAGATGAAGTCGGTCATCGCCGGCGAGTACACCGCGCCGCCCGCGCACGGGCCCATGATCATGCTGATCTGGGGCACGACGCCCGAGGCGAGGACGTTCCTCTGGAACACCTCGGCGTAGCCGCCGAGCGAGGCGACGCCCTCCTGGATTCGCGCGCCGCCCGAGTCGTTCAGGCCGATCACCGGCGCGCCGACCTTCATCGCCTGGTCCATGACCTTGCAGATCTTCTCGGCGTGCGCTTCCGAGAGGGCGCCGCCGAAGACGGTGAAGTCCTGGCTGAAGACGAAGACCAGGCGCCCGTTGATCATCCCGTAGCCGGTGACGACTCCGTCACCCGGCGGGCGGTTGGCCTCCATGCCGAAGTCGTTGCTGCGGTGCTCGACGAACATGTCCCATTCCTCGAACGTGCCGTCGTCGAGGAGCAGGTCGATCCGCTCGCGCGCGGTGAGCTTGCCCTTGGCGTGCTGCGCGTCGATTCGTTTCTGGCCGCCGCCGAGGCGGGCGCGCGCCCGCTTGGCTTCGAGCTGCTGGATGATGTCGTGCATGCGTCGTTCTCTGCGTCAGGTCGTGGCAGTCGCGGGAAGGGGGAGGGGAAAGACATGCGCCAACGCGCGCGCCCCGGCGACTTCACGGCCCCAGGGGCGGCGCGCGCTCGGCAGGTGGCGCAGCACCGCCAGGCGGCGGCCGGCGCGCTCGACGACGTCGCGCACTGCCGCCGCTTCGTCGGCGAGAAAGTGGGCGGCGGCGGCGCGGACCTCGTCGAACGGACGCTCGAGGATCCACAACGTCGAGTGCAGGTAGGCGAGCCAGTCGCGCGACTGCGCTTCGGCGAGCGACATCACCTCGAGCGCGTCGTCCTCGAAATCGATCATGGCGATGCCGCCGTCGGTAGCGATGAAGTTGCGCGCCGCCGCGTGGCTCAGGTAGCCGCCGCGAGCGTGCGCGTCGGCGATCGCGACGAGACCGCGCCGCCAGGTCTCGAAGCCCTCTGCGCCGCCGCGCTCGATGAGGTGAACGAGGCTGGTGCCGGCGAGGTGGCGCATGACGATGAACGCGCGCTCGACGTGGAGCACCTCGGGAACGCGGATGCCGGCGCCGCGCAAGGTGCGCAGGCGCTCGACCTCGGTCGCCTGCCCGCGCGCGCCGCTGTGGGCGGGAACCGCCTGCAGCGGCGCGACGCCGAGGCCGCGCGCGAGCAGGTCGACGGCGCGCGCGCGCCAGCGGCTTCGCGCCCGGTGCTGGCGCTTGACGACGACCTCGCCGACGCTCGTCTCGGCGACCGCGACGCGCGCGTCGGTCGCCGCCAGGCGAGCGGCGATGAAGTCGAGGTCGGCCTCAGTCATGGCCGCTCGTGGCCGGCGCGCCGACGAAGGCGCCGAGCAGGCGCCGCGCCGCCACCGACACCGGCAGGCGCCCGGCGTCGACCGCGGCGAGCGTGTCGTCGAGCTGCGCCCGAACCGCGGCATTCGCCCGAAACGCGTCGCGCAGGCCGGCGTCGATGCGCTCCCAGAGCCACGCGCGCCCCTGGCCGCGGCGCCGCTCCTGCAATGCGCCGCGCTGGTCCTGCGCGGTCCGAAACGTCTGGACCACGCCCCAGACGGCAGCGACCTGATCGGCGGCGAGGGCGCTGGTCGACATCACGCGCGGCTTCCAGACGCCGTCGTCGCGGCGCGCGACGAGGCGCAGCGCCGACTCGATCTGGCCGACCGCGCGCGCGGCCGCGGCCGGGTCGAGGTCGGCCTTGTTGACGACGACGAGGTCGGCGAGCTCCATCACGCCCTTCTTGATCGCCTGCAGGTCGTCGCCGGCGTTGGGCAGCTGCAGGAGCAGGAACATGTCGGTCATTCCGGCGACCGCGGCCTCGCTCTGGCCGACGCCGACGGTCTCGACAACGACGACGTCGTAGCCGGCGGCTTCGACGACGCGCATCGCCTCGCGCGTCGCCGTCGCGACGCCGCCGAGCGTGCCGCCGCTCGGGCTCGGGCGAACGAAGGCCGCGGGATCGACCGAGAGGCGCTCCATGCGCGTCTTGTCGCCGAGGATCGATCCGCCCGACACGCTCGAGCTCGGGTCGACCGCGAGCACTGCGACGCGCAGGCCTTCGCCGATCAGGAGCAGGCCGAGCGTCTCGATCAAGGTCGACTTGCCGACGCCGGGAACGCCCGAGACGCCGAGCCGGAACGACGGTCGCGCCGGCGCCGGCAAGGCAGTGAGGAGCGCGTCGGCGCGGGCACGGTGATCGGCGCGGCGCGACTCGAGCAGCGTGATCGCCTTGGCGATGGCGCGGCGCTGCGCCTCGCCCGGCGCGGCGAGCACGCCGTCGAGGAGCTCCTGGTCGGCGGGCGGCAGCATCGGCGACGCGACGGCGTGGTTAGGGCCTGTTAGCGCCATGGGCCGGCGCGAGCGAGCGCTTGATCTGCTCGAGCACGTCCTTGGCGCTCGCCGGGATCGGCGTCCCCGGCCCGTAGATCCCCTTCACGCCGGCGTCGTACAGGAACGCGTAGTCGCCGCGCGGGATCACGCCGCCGACGAAGACGACGATGTCGCCCGCGCCCTGCGCCTTGAGCGCCTCGATCACCGCCGGCACCAGCGTCTTGTGGCCGGCGGCGAGGGTCGAGATGCCGATCGCGTGGACGTCGTTCTCGATCGCCTGGCGCGCGCACTCCTCGGCGGTCTGGAACAGCGGGCCGATGTCGACGTCGAAGCCGAGGTCGGCGAAGGCGCTGGCGACGACCTTGGCGCCGCGGTCGTGGCCATCCTGGCCGAGCTTGGCGATCATGACGCGCGGCCGGCGACCTTCGGCGTCGGCGAAGGCGGCGATCTCGCGCTTCAGCTGGTCCCATCCCGCGGCGCTGTCGTAGGCGGCGGCATAGACGCCCGAGACCTTCTGCGTGTCGGCGCGGTGGCGGCCCCAGGCCGCCTCGAGCGCGTCGCTCACCTCGCCCACCGTCGCGCGCAGGCGGACGGCCTGGATCGAGAGGTCGAGCAGGTTGCCCTCGCCGCTTTCGGCGCACGCCGTCAGCGCGGCGAGCGCCTTCGTCACCGCCCCTTGGTCGCGCCTGGCACGCAGCGCCTTCAGGCGCGCGACCTGGTTCTCGCGCACCGCGTGGTTGTCGATGTCGAGCGTGTCGATCAGCGCTTCCGCGTCGAGCCGATATTTGTTGACGCCGACGATCACGTCCTCGCCGGAATCGATGCGCGCCTGCTTCTCGGCCGCGCTCGCCTCGATCTTGAGCTTGGCCCAGCCGCTCTGCACGGCCTTCGTCATCCCGCCCATCGCCTCGATCTCTTCGATGATCTTCCAGGCGGCGTCGCCCATCTGCTGCGTCAGCGACTCCATCGCGTAGCTGCCCGCCCACGGATCGACGATCGACGTGATGTGGGTTTCTTCCTGGATGACGAGCTGGGTGTTGCGGGCGATCCGCGCGCTGAACTCGCTCGGCAAGGCGATCGCCTCGTCGAGCGCGTTGGTGTGCAGGCTCTGCGTGCCGCCGAAGACGGCCGCCATCGCCTCGATGGTCGTGCGAACGACGTTGTTGTACGGGTCCTGTGCGGTCAGCGTCCAGCCCGAGGTCTGGCAGTGCGTCCGCAGCATCGAGCTCTTCGCTTCTTTCGGCTCGAACTCCTCCATGATCCGATGCCAGAGCAGGCGCGCCGCGCGCATCTTGGCGATCTCGAGGTAGAAGTTCATGCCGATCGCCCAGAAGAAGCTCAGCCGGCCGGCGAAGGCGTCGACGTCGAGCCCCTTGGCGATCGCGGTGCGGACGTACTCGCGGCCGTCGGCGAGCGTCAGCGCCAGCTCGAGCGTCTGGTTCGCGCCCGCTTCCTGGATGTGATAGCCCGAGATCGAGATCGAGTTGAACCTCGGCATGTGCGACGCCGTGTACTCGATGATGTCGCCGACGATGCGCATGCTCGGCGCCGGCGGGTAGATGTAGGTGTTCCTCACCATGAACTCTTTCAGGATGTCGTTCTGGATCGTTCCTGAAAGCTGGTCCTGGGCGACGCCCTGCTCCTCGGCGGCGACGATGTAGCCGGCGAGCACCGGCAGCACGGCACCGTTCATCGTCATCGAGACGCTCACCTTGTCGAGCGGGATGGCGTCGAAAAGGATCTTCATGTCCTCGACCGAGTCGATCGCCACGCCCGCCTTGCCGACGTCGCCGACGACGCGCGGATGGTCGCTGTCGTAGCCGCGGTGGGTGGCGAGGTCGAAGGCGACGCTGACGCCCTGGCCGCCGCCGGCGAGCGCCTTGCGGTAGAAGTCGTTCGACGCCTCGGCGGTCGAAAAGCCCGCGTACTGGCGGATCGTCCACGGCCGCACCGTGTACATCGTCGCCTGCGGGCCGCGCACGTAGGGGGGAAAGCCCGGCAAGGTGTCGGTCGCCGGCAGGCCCTTCAGGTCGGCCGCGGTGTAGAGCGGCTTGACGACGATGCCGTCGGGCGTTCGCCAGCCGAGCGCGTCGACGTCGCCGCCGGGCGCTGAGCGCGCGGCGGCAGCGCGCCAGGCGGCAAGCGCTTCGGGGTCGTCGGCGGAGGGCGGAGTCAAGGCGGCGCGGGGTGCGGTGTTCGCCCGATTATCGCGGCGCGCGACGGCGACAATCGCCGCCATGCCGCGCCCCGCCGTCAGCCTGGTCGCAGCCGTCGCCCGCGACGGCGGGATCGGCCATCGCGGCGGCCTGCTCGTCCGTCTGCCCGACGACCTCCGCCGCTTCAAGCGGATCACGCTCGGCACGCCGGTCGTGATGGGCCGAAAGACCTGGCGGTCGATCGGCCGCGCCCTGCCCGGGCGTCGCAACATCGTCGTCACGCGCGACGCCGCCTTTCGCCCCGAAGGCGCCGAGGCGGTGCCTTCGCTCGACGCGGCGCTCGCGCTCGCCGGGTCGGCTCCGCTCGTCCACGTCATCGGCGGCGCCGAGATCTATGCGCTGGCCCTGCCGCTGGCCAACGAGCTGCAGCTGACCGAGATCGACGCCGAGTTCCCGGCCGACGTCTTCTTCCCGGCGTGGGACCGGAGCCGCTTCGCGCAGGTCGCGCGCGAGCCGCATGAAACCGCCGAGGGCCTGCGCTACGCCTTCGTCACCTACAAGAAGCTGCCTCAGGGAGATTGAGATGTCAGAGCACGGTTTTCACGTCCACGGCCCGCACGACCACGCGCTCGAGCACGAATCGCACGCCGAGCCGCACGGCCTGGCCGGCCGGCTCGCGGTGGCGACGGCGATCATCGCCACCATCGGCGCCCTCTTCGCCTACATGGGCGGGCTGACCCAGGCCAACGCCGGGCTCTACAAGAACGAATCGGCGATCAAGAAGACCGAGGCGTCGAACCAGTGGAACTACTACCAGGCCAAGAGCGGCAAGCAGAACCTCGCCGAGCTGGCGGTCGAGCTGGCGCCTGAATCGCGCAAGGCCTTCTACACCGACGAGATCAAGCGCTACAAGCAGGAGAAGGAAGCGATCAAGAAGGACGCAGAGAAGTTCGAGAAGGAGTCCGACGACTGGAGCAAGCGCAGCGACGAGCAGATCCACCAGCACCACCGCTGGGCGCAGGCGACGACGGCGCTGCAGATCTCGATCGCGCTGGCGGCGATCGCCCTCTTGACCAGGAGCCGGCGGCTGCAGGTCGGCGTCTACGCGCTCAGCGCGATCGGCGTCGCCGTCGGCGTTCTGGCCTGGCTGCACATCTAGTGTGCTGTCCCGCCGATATCTGACATATGGACGGGCCCAGCCCGGCAGCGCCGAGCCCTCACTGCGTCGGTAGCTTCTCGATCTCGCGGCGCAGCTCGGCAATCTCGATCTGCTTGCGGCTGATCGCCGAGCGCATGCGCGCGACGCGGTCGAGGTATTTCTGGAAGTCGAACTCGTCGATGTGCCGCTCGGGCTCGCCGCCGTTGAACTCCTTCTCGAGCGCCGAGAGCCTGCCTTCCTCGCTCTTCAGCCGGCCCTCGAGGCTGCGCCGGGCGTTGCTGGCGCGGGTGCGCAGCGCGGCGGAGTCGGCCGGCGACATCGCCTCCGCGACCGCCGGAATGGGTCGGGCCGGCGGCGCCGCCGATGCGGCCGACGCCCCGGTCTTCGCCGACTGGATGACCGTCACCGAGGCGTTCTCGACTTTCTTGCAATGGAGCTTTTCGGCCTCGCTCGCCGTGATCGTGTTGTTGTAGTCGTTGCCCGGGCAGCGATACATCGCGCCGACGCCTTCCGTCGATTGCGCCCAGGCAGGCAACGCGAAGACGAGCACCAGGACGGCTCCGAAGGGTTGGATGCGGATGCTCATGAGGTCGTCTCGTCGCGGTGAACGGGCCTCGACGGCGCCGATGTCCGGACGATTTTCTCGCAGCGTCGGCCCGCGGTCGAGCCGTTCGTCAAGATGCGGGCGCCGCCGGCGCGCGCCGGCGCTTCCTCGACGCCGCCCGCGCCGCGTCAGGCACGACGCAAGATCACTTGTCGTCCAGGCCGAGCTCCTGGATCTTGCGCGTGATCGTGTTGCGGCCGATGCCGAGCTTGTGCGCGGCCTCGATCCGCCGCCCGCGCGTCAGCTCGAGCGCGGAGCGGATCAGCTGCGCCTCGAACTCGCGCGTCAGCGTGTCCCACACCATCGGCTGGCCCGAGTGCAGCAGCTCGCGCGCACGCTGCTCGAGGCCGTTCAGCCAGCCGGGGTCGCTGGCAGGCATGCCCGGGGCGTCGCCAGCGAGGGCAACCACGGCGGGTGCGGGCGCCGCGGCCGGGGCGGCGTTCTCGGCGCGGCTCTCGACCGCCGCGCCGGTGGCGACGACAGCGCCGCGCTGAACCGTCTCGCCACTCTGCGGTTGAAGCTCGGGCGGCAGGTCCTTGGCGTCGACAAGCTGCGCCGGCGCCATCACCGTCAGCCAGTGGCAGATGTTCTCGAGCTGGCGCACGTTTCCCGGATAGTCGAACAGGACCAGGCGGGCGATCGCCGCTTCGGTGAGCCGCTTGCCCTCGACGCCGAGCTCGCGCGCGCTCTTCTGCAAGAAGAAGCGCGCCAGCGGCGCGATGTCCTCGGTGCGCTCGCGCAACGCCGGCAAGCGCAGGCGAATGACGTTGAGGCGATGGAACAGGTCTTCGCGGAAGGCGCCCGCCTTGACGCGCTGCTCGAGGTCCTGGTGCGTCGCCGCGATGACGCGGACGTTGCTCTTCATCGGGTTGTGGCCGCCGACGCGATAGAACTGGCCGTCGGCGAGGACGCGCAAGAGGCGTGTCTGCAGGTCGAACGGCATGTCGCCGATCTCGTCGAGGAAGAGCGTGCCGCCGTCGGCCTGCTCGAAGCGGCCGCGCCGCGTCGTCTGCGCGCCGGTGAAGGCGCCGCGCTCGTGGCCGAACAGCTCCGACTCGAGCAGGTCCTTCGGAATCGCCGCCGTGTTGATGGCGACGAACGGGCCGCTCGCGCGCGGGCTGTGCTTGTGCAGCGCGTTGGCGACGAGCTCCTTGCCCGAGCCCGACTCGCCGGTGATGAGGACCGTGACGATGCTCTGGCTGAGCCGCCCGATGGCGCGAAAGACGTCCTGCATCGCCGGCGCCTGGCCGAGGATCTCGGGCACCTGCGCGGCCGGCGACTCGCTCGTCGATTCCTGCAGGCTCTCCTCGACGGCGCGGCGGATCAGGTCGACCGCCTTGGGCACGTCGAAGGGCTTGGGCAGGTAGTCGAAGGCGCCGCCCTGGAACGCGCCGACGGCGCTGTCGAGGTCGGAGTACGCCGTCATGATGATCACGGGAAGCTCGCGGTGCTTGGCCTTGATCTTGTTGAGCAGGTCGATGCCCGAGCCGCCCGGCATGCGGATGTCGGAGACGAGCACCTGCGGCTCGTCGTTCTCGAGGGCGGCGAGGACGTCGCGCGAGTTCGTGAAGCTGCGCACGGCGAACTCCTCGCGCGTCAAGGCCTTCTCGAGCACGAAGCGGATCGATTGGTCGTCGTCGACGATCCAGATGGGTTTCATCCGATTTGGCGTCGGTTCGACGAGACGCAACGCCCGCTGGGCCGCCCCAAGGGCGTTGCCGCCCCCGCGGGGGGCAGCGAACGAAGTGAGGCGCCTTCGGGCTTCATGTCAAAGGGGGATGACGATCTTGAAGATCGTTCGTCCCGGCTCGCTTTCGAACTCGACGGTGCCATGGTGCTGCTGGATGAATGTTCTTGCGAGCGTGAGACCGAGACCGGATCCGCCTTCGCGGCCCGACACGAGCGGAAAGAAGATCCTCTCGCGCAGCGTATCCGGAATGCCCGGCCCGTTGTCCTCGATATGCAATTCCAGTGCCAGACGATAGCGGTGCTTGCCGAGGGTCACCTGGCGGACGACGCGGGTCCGCAAGGTGATCCGCGCCGTGCCAAGCTCGATCAACTCGGCGAGCGATTCGGCGGCATTGCGGGCGATGTTGAGAACCGCCTGGATGAGCTGCTCGCGGTCGCCGCTGAATTCGGGGATCGAGGTGTCGTAGTCGCGAACAGTGGCCAGGCCGCGCGGGAACTCGGCCAGGATCAGCGCCCGCACCCGCTCGCACACCTCGTGGATGTTGACGTTGCCGACGACGTGGGGCTTCCTGTGCGGCGCGAGCAGGCGGTCGACGAGCAGCTGCAGCCGGTCGGCCTCCTTGATGATCACCTGCGTGTACTCGGTGAGCGCGCGCGACTCGATCTCCATCTCGAGCAGCTGCGCGGCGCCACGGATGCCACCGAGCGGATTCTTGATCTCGTGGGCGAGGTTCCTGATCAGCTCCTTGGTCGCCTCGGCCTGCTCGAGCGCCCGCTCCTCGCGCTCCTGGCGGTTCTGCTGCTCGATCTCGACGATCTCGAAGACGACGTTGCGCGAGCCGTCGATCTGGTTGACCGTCACGTGCACCGGCAGCGACTCGCCCGAGGGGCGCTTCAGGAAGGTCTCGAGCCGGCTGGTCGAAAAGGCGTTGTTGCTGACCGCGGCGACGGTTTCGCGCAGCACCTGCGGATCGGTGAACCAGTCGAAGACGACGCTGCGCGTCATGCTGCGCCGCGACAGCCCGAGCACGGTCTCGAACGAGGAGTTGACGAACTCGCATTCGCCTTCGGGCGTGATGACGGCGACCATCGTCGCCAGCAGGTCGAGGGCCGCCTGCGCGGCCGCCTGGCTGGTGGGCGCCGGCGGCGATGCGGGAGCGATCACTGCGGCAGCGGCGGCGGCAGCTTCTTGATCTCGCGCTGGAGCGCGGCGATGTCGGTCAGCTTGCGAGCGATCGCGGCTCGCATGTCGTTGACGCGGTCGAGGTACTTCTGGAAGTTCTTCTCGTCGCCCTGCCGCTCGGGCTGGCCGTTGTTGAACTCCTTCTGCATCACCGCCAGCTTTTCCTCCTCGGCCCTCAGCTCGCCTTCGAGGATGCGCCGGGCGTCGCTGTCGCGGGCGCGCTGCGCGACCGGGTCGACGCGAACGGCGCTGCCGCCGCCGGCCGCGGGCACCGGGGTGGCAGCGCGCGGCTTGGTCATCTGGATGATCGTGACCGGCGCGCCCTCGATCCTCTTGCAGCCGAGCCGCTCCGCTTCCTTGGCCGTGATCGTGTTCTTGTAGTCGTTGCCCGGGCAGCGGTACATGACGGTCGAATCGGGCGTCTCCGCGCCCAGGGCCGGCACCGCGCCGCAGGCGAGGAGCAGCACCGCGGAGCGGGAAAGGATGGTGGGCAGGCTCATGTCGTCTCCATGCCGTACAACGCCCGGCAACGCCGCCGCGCCGACAGGCTGCCCACATTGTCTCGCAGTGGCGCGACGCCGGATGGGCCGAGAAGGCGGCGATGCCGCAAGCTTCTCGGTCTTCCCGAAAACAAATGAGAAGGGGACGGCATCGCCGTCCCCGCTGTCCTGTAGCGAAGCGCTTACAACGAGTAGTACATGTCGAACTCGACCGGATGGGTCGTCATCCGGAAGCGCGTGACTTCCTGCATCTTCAGCTCGATGTAGGCGTCGATGTAGGTGTCGGTGAAGACGCCGCCCTTGGTCAGGAACGCGCGGCCCTTGTCCAGATACTCCAGCGCCTGCTCGAGGCTCGAGCAGACGGTCGGGATCTTCGCGTCCTCCTCGGGCGGCAGGTGGTAGAGGTCCTTGGTCGCCGCTTCGCCGGGGTGGATCTTGTTCTCGACGCCGTCGAGGCCGGCCATGAGCAGGCCGGTGAACGCCAGGTACGGGTTGGCGAGCGGATCCGGGAAGCGGACTTCGATGCGCCGGCCCTTCGGATTGGCGACGTACGGGATGCGCACCGACGCCGAGCGGTTCTTCGCGCTATAGGCCAGCTTGACTGGCGCCTCGAACCCCGGCACCAGCCGCTTGTAGCTGTTCGTTCCCGGGTTGGTGATCGCGTTCAGCGCGCGCGCGTGCTTGATGATGCCGCCGATGTAGAAGAGGGCGAACTCCGAGAGGCCGGCGTAGCCGTCGCCGGCGAACAGGTTCTTGCCGCCCTTGAACACCGACTGGTGCACGTGCATTCCCGAGCCGTTGTCGCCGACGAGCGGCTTCGGCATGAAGGTCACCGTCTTGCCGTACGAGTGGGCGACGTTCTGGATCACGTACTTCTGCAGCTGCAACCAGTCGGCGCGCTGGACCAGCGTCGAGAACTTGGTGCCGATCTCGTTCTGCGCCTGCGCGACTTCGTGGTGGTGGACCTCGACCGGAATGCCGAGCGATTCGAGGATCAGGCACATCTCGGAGCGCATGTCCTGCAACGAATCGACCGGCGGCGTCGGGAAGTAGCCGCCCTTGACGGTCGGGCGATAGCCGGAGTTGCCGTGCTCGTACTCCTTGGCCGAGTTCCACGACGCTTCTTCCGATTCGATCTTGCAGAAGCACCCCGACATGTCGACCTGCCAGCGGACGCTGTCGAAGATGAAGAACTCGGGCTCGGGGCCGAAGTAGGCTGCGTCACCGAGGCCCGACGCCTTCATGTACGCCTCGGCGCGCTTGGCGAGCGAGCGCGGGTCGCGCTCGTAGGGCTTGCCGTCGCCCGGCTCGACGACGTCGCAGGTCAGGATCAGCGTCGGCTCTTCGTAGAACGGATCGATGTTGGCGGTGTTCGGGTCGGGCATGAGCTGCATGTCCGACGCCTCGATCCCCTTCCAGCCGGCGATCGACGAGCCGTCGAAGGCGTGGCCGCCGGTGAACTTGTCTTCGCTGAACGCCGAGATCGGCACGGTGACGTGTTGCTCCTTGCCGCGGGTATCGGTGAAGCGGAAGTCGACGAACTTGACTTCGCTCTCCTTCACCATGTTCATCACGTCGGCGACGGTCTTGGCCATCAATCAATCTCCCAGGCGGCTTGTATTCGGTGTGTGGGGGCGCGAATCGACAAGGCCCCGCGCGGGAGCCCCAAAATCGCGCACGGAATTTAGCAGAAACCATGCCAGTGCCTTCCCCGTCGAGGGCGCGTCACGAGTGCGCGGCAACGCACCTGAAAGACGCAACCCTCGGGCTAGCGCACCAGTTCGGGGCCAAGTTTCGCGCCCGCGCGCTCGAGCCCCTCGCGCAGCCGGCCATAGGCGACGTCGAGAAGCGCCCGATCGCCCTTGACGCCGAGCTCGATGTGGCGGCCCCACTCGGGGTGATCGACGCTCGGCAGGCTGAAGACCCTGATGCCGGGGAACTCGCTCTCGACCGCCTCCATGAGCGGCGTGAGCGCTGCCTCCATCGCGCCGAAGACGATCACCGAGCGCTCCTGCGTCGACGGCGCGACATGGAGGTGGCGGAAGTGGCGGTCGAGAACCCACTCGATCATCGGCCAGGCCATGACCGGAAAGCCGGGAACGAAGAAGACGCCGCCTTCGCCCGAGCGCACCGCGAAGCCGGCGATCTTGTTGTACGGGTTGGGGATGATCTCGGCGCCGGCCGGGAACACGGCCATGTTCAGACGGTGCCGGTTGTCCTCGCGGTCGGGATCGAAGGTCGTGCCGTTCTCGCGCGCGACGTCCTTCATCCGCTCGATGACGAAGTCGCGCGCCTCGGGATGGAGCGCGAGCGGGACGCCGAGCGCCGCCGCCGCGCACTGGCGCGTGTGGTCGTCGGGCGTCGCGCCGATGCCGCCGCACGAGAAGACGAGATCGCCGCTCGCGAACGCATCCGTCAGGTCGGCCGTGATGCGCTTCGGGTCGTCGCCGACGTAGCGCGCCCAGGCGAGCGCCAGGCCGCGCGCGGCGAGCAGCTCGATCACCTTGGGCAGGTGCTTGTCGGCGCGCTTGCCGGAGAGGATCTCGTCGCCGACGATGAGGAGTCCGATGTTCATCCGGCAAAGCCCCGCGAAGGATCGAGCGGCCGGGCCGCGGGGACCTCGAAAACGGCGCCGTCGGTGGGCGCGCCATCGCCCTCCTCGTCGCGCCGCAGGCGCTGCAAGGCAGCGAGCAGGTAGTGCGCGAACCAGAGCGAGGAGAAGGCGAACACGAGCGTGTAGAGCCAGATCGAGACCAGGATCAGGAACGGCGCGAGGACGAGAGCCAGCGCGCTCACCGCCCAGAGCAGCGACGGCGCCGCGCCCATCGCGCCGCAGACGACTCCCATGCCGAGCAGCGGCCAGCGCTCGCGGTCGAGCAGGCGCGCGCGCTCGTCGCGGCTCGCATGCGCCGAGAGCACGTCGTAGGCGAAGACGCGGTAGGTGAGCCAGCCCCAGATCAGCGGCGGCAGGACGAGCACGAGGGGCGGGACGAACCAGAATGGAATGCTCAGGATGAGCGCGACGAGGGCGACGACGGTGCAGCCGAGCGATATCGCGACGCCGCTCCAGAAGCTGCCGCCGCGGCGCGCCTCGAGGCGCGGAAAGCGGCGCGCCGCGACGAGGCGAACGATCGCCGGCGTCATGAGCATCGCCGCGACGAGCAGGGTGGCGACGACGAACGCCGGCACGGCGACGGCGACGACGACGAGCGGCACGAGAACGCTCGCCCAGGCACCGGCGCCGATCGAGCGCAGCCAGCCGAAGAGCGGCTCGAGCAGTGCCGAGTCGTCGAGCGACGCGCGCACGCCGGCGAGCGCTGGCTCCCAGTAGAAGTAGCCGAGCGCCGCCGCGATGCCGCCGACGATCGCCAGCGGCGCGAGCGACAGCGCGATCACCTTCGGATGCAGGCAGTACGCGGCCGCGCGCCAGAACGAATCGAACAGCTCGCGCGTCATCGGCGACCAGTGTACGGGGCGGTTTGCACCGGCGGCGGCCAGGCGAGCCGTGCCGGGGCGGCGGCACGGCCCTGTCAATTCGTCACGATTTCGCCGAGCACGGCGGGCGCGCACGCCGACAAGGCGTCATGCGCGGCCCGGTCGCTGCCTAGAATTTGAGCATGCCGTTACATACGCCGACCCTGCTCGTCGCTTTCGCGGTCGTTCTCGTTCTCGCCAGCGTCGCCTCGATGTCGGTCGGCCTGAAGCAGCAGAGCCGGCGCGGCGCGCGCTGGTGGGTCGCCGCCAATGCCCTCTTCGCCGCTGCGCTCGCGCTGCAGGCCAGCACCGACTCGGCCAGTATCGGCGCGCCGATCGCGGCCGTGCTCGCGTTGCAGTGGCCGATCGTCATGCTCGGCGGCATCCGCCGCTTCTACTCGCGCGGCGGAACCCGTATTTCCGAATGGGCGGACCGGATTGCCCTGACGCTGGCCATCCTCGTCACGGTCGGCGCCTGGGTTGCACCGATCGAGCTCGCCACCTATGCGCAGGTCTACGCCATCGCTGCCGTCGGCCTCACCCTCTACGTCGCGACCACGGTCGCGGGCCTCGAAGACTTCGCGACGAGCTCGACCTTGCGCACGCTGCGCCTCGGCCTCGTGGCCGGCGCGATCGTGCAGCTGGCGTGGCTCGCGCTCGACGTGGCTTACCTCGGCCCCCTTATCGCCGTCGCCGACGCCACCCTCGGCGCGATGCTCGCGACGGCGGTGGTCGCCCTGCTGATGACGCAGCTCTCGCTGGTGATGAACCACGAGCGCCGCATCGCCCACCTGCTCGCCTCGCAGAGGAAGCTGCGCCATCTCGTCGACGTCGACACGCTGACGCGGCTGCCCAACCGGCGCCACTTCCACGAGCTGGCAGAGCGTGCGGTCGAGGCGGCGCGCGACGCCGCGACGCTGATCGTCTTCGACGTGGACCGCATGCAGCGCGTCAACGAGCTGCTCGGCCATCCCACCGGCGACGAGGCGCTGCGCCAGATCGGCACCGCGCTGCGCGAGACGCTGCGCCGGCGCGACGTCGCCGGCCGGCTCGGCGGCGACGAGTTCGCCGTCGTCCTGCCGCGCACTCGCCTGGCCGACTCGACGATCGTCGTCTCGCGAATCATCTCGCGCCTCGACGACCGCCAGGTGGCGCCGCGCATCACGCGGGTCACCCTCAACGTCGGCTCGGTTCAGATGGTCGCCAACGAGACGATCGCCCAGGCGCTTCGCCGCGCCGAGACGATGCTCGTCAGCAAGCGCGACGAAGCGCGCCGCGGCGACACGATGCCGCTGCCGCGGGAAGCCGCGCCCGCCCCCGAGGCCGAAGCCGAGGCCGAGGCCGAGGAGGACGACATGACGCCGACGCCGTCGGCGCTGATGAGCCTGATCCCGGTCGGCGAAGTGAGCGTCACGCCGGGGAGGTAGTACGCTGCGGGCGTCGCATGCCCGACCTCCCCCTCGTCACCGTCGTCGGAGCGGCGCTCGCCGTCACCCTCGCGTACACCGTCTTCGGGCTCACCGGCTTCGGCGCCGCGATCGTCGGCGTTCCCTTGCTCGCGCACTTCTTCCCGATCCGGTTCGCGGTGCCGATGATGCTGGTCTTCGACCTCTGCGCCGGCCTCCTCCTCGGCCTCAGGAACCGCCGCGACGTCGATCGCGGCGAGCTGCTCCGCCTCGCGCCTTTCGTCGCCGTCGGCATGATCCTCGGCGTCACCGCCCTCGTGCGGGCGCCCGAGCGCTGGCTGCTCGGCGTCCTCGGCGCCTTCGTCTTCGCCTACGCGTGCTGGAGCCTTCTCGACCGCGCCGTGCTGCGGCCGATCTCCGCCGGCTGGGTGGTGCCAGCGGGAATAGCGGGCGGCGTCTTCACCGCTCTCTACGGCAGCGGCGGGCCGATCTACACCGTCTACCTCGCACGCCGGCTTCGCGACGCGATCAGGTTGCGCGCCACGATCGCCGTGCTCATCTTCTGCACCGCATGGGCGCGGCTCGCCCTCTTCTCCGGGACCGGCCTGCTGTTCCAGCCGTCGCTGCTCAACCTGGCGGTCGTCCTTCTGCCCTGCGCGGTCGTCGGCTACTTCATCGGCAGCCACCTGCACGGCCGGCTCTCGCCGCGGCAGGCGGCGCGAGCGATCTGGATCTTGCTGCTGGCAAGCGGCGCCTCGCTGGTGTGGCGCGCGGCGAGCCTCGTGTAGGCGCCCGCGTGCACCGCCTCAGCCGAGGAGCGAGATCACCGGCCAGCCTCGGCGCAGCGCCTCGGCACGCAGGCGCGGGTCCGGATCGACGACGATCGGCGTACCGACGGCGCAGAGAAGCGGCAGGTCGTTGATCGAATCGCTGTAGAGCGTCGCCGACGACAGGCTCGCCAGGCTCAGTCCCTCGGCCGCGAGCCACGCCGCCAGCCGGGCCACCTTGCCCTCGCGCATGTTGACGATGCCGCTCGTCCGGCCGGTGAAGCTGCCCCCCGCCGCGGTCTCGAGATCGGTGGCGACGAGGTCGTCGATGCCGAGCCGCGCCGCGATCGGCGCGGTGAGGAAGCGATTGGTCGCGGTCGTCAGCAGGAGCCGGTCGCCGCCGGCGCGGTGGCGCGCGACGAGGTCGAACGACGCGGCGCCGATCCTGGGCGCGATTGTGGCAGCGACAAAGCGGTCGCGCAGCGGCGCCCATAGCGCCGGCGAGCGGTGGGCGAGCGTCGCCGCGTAGAACGCGGCGAACTCGGCAGCGGCGATCTCGCCGCGCGCGTAGCGGTCGGCGACGTCGCGGTTGGCGGCGGCGAAGGTGTCGCGACCGAGAATCCCCTCATCGACCAGGAACTCGCACCAGAGAACGTCGGTGTCGCCCGCGAGCAGCGTGCCGTCGAGGTCGAACAGCGCCAGCCGCGGTGGCGCTGCCTGTGGCCGGCCGTCCGTGCTCAAGCCGAGCGGAGATGCCAGGCGCGCGGCCGCGTGAAGGCCTGGATGCCGTAGGTCGACAAGGTGACGCCGACGCCCGAGTCGCCGTGCCCCGACCACGGCAGGCGCGGGCTGACGCGGTCGCAGCAGTTCCAGTAGACGCTGCCGGCGTTGACGCGCGAAAGCAGCTTCGCGGCGCGCGCCTCGTCACGCGTGTACACGCCCGCCGTGAGGCCGTAGCGCGTGTCGTTCATGAGCGCGAGCGCTTCTTCGTCGCTCGCCACCTTCTGGATGCCGATGATCGGCCCGAAGCTCTCGTCGCGCATCACCGCCATGGTGTGATCGACGCCGGCGAGGACGGTCGGCTCGAACCAGTTGCCTGCGCGGGCGACGCGCTTGCCGCCGGCCAGCAGCTTCGCGCCCTTGGCGACGGCGTCCTGGACCTGCGCTTCGAGCACGTCGAGCTGCGGCGCGCGCGTGAGCGGGCCGATGTAGGTCCCGTCGGCCATCGGATCGCCGGCCTTGAAGCCGGCGACGGTGGCGACGAAGTGCTCGACGAAGGCGTCGTGGATTCGCTCGTGGACGTAGATGCGCTCGACCGAGCAGCAGCTCTGGCCGGTGTTGTACATCGCGCCGTCGGCGAGCGACTCGGCGGCGGCCTTCGGGTCGGCGTCATCGGCGACATAGGTCGGGTCCTTGCCGCCGAGCTCGAGCTGCAGGCGCACCATGCGCGATCCCATCGCCGCCGTGATCTTCGCGCCAGTAGCGACCGAGCCGGTGAAGAAGACGCCGTCGACGCGCTGCTCGAGCAGCGCCGCGCCGACGTCGCCGCCGCCGACCACGGTGATGAAGACGTCGGCCGGAACTCCGGCCGCGTGCAGCATGCGGTCGATGTGCAGGCCGGTCAGGGTCGCGAACTCCGAAGGCTTGTAGAGCACGGCATTGCCGGTGAGGAGCGCCGGAACGAAGACGTTGCCGCCGACGAAGTACGGGTAGTTCCAGGCCGAGATGTTGGCGACGACGCCGAGCGGGTCGTGGCCGATTCGCTCGGTCATGCCACCCTCGGCGAACACGGTCTCGTCCTTGGTCGCCGCCTCGACCTCGGCAAGGAAGAAGTCGATCCGGCCGAGAAATCCGTTCAGTTCGTTGCGCGATTGCGCGAGCGGCTTGCCGACTTCCTGCGTCAGCGTCTTCGCGAGCGTCTCGAGGTCGGTCGCGACGGCGAGGCGAAAGCGCGCGATCGAGATCGCCCGCTTGGCGAGCGGCGTCGCCTGCCACGCCGGCTGCGCCTTGCGCGCG
>JADGRJ010000381.1 GCA_017881025.1 Rhizobacter sp.
GCAGCGTCGCGATTGGTGCCGCCGGCCTCCCGTCGCTGATGGATCTGCGTGGCTCGCCCGATCTGTTCGGCCGCGCGCTTCAGGTCAGCATCACCGGGCATGCGGACGAAATCGCTGCTGCAGCGTCGCTCGTTATGGGGCAGGGTGCCGAAGGCCAGCCAGTCGTGGTCGTGCGCGGTCTGACATGGCGCGGTCCCGACCATGGTGCGTCTGAGCTGGTGCGCCCAGCCGCCGAGGACATGTTCCGATGAGCAAACGACTTGTCGTGGCGCTGTCCGGCGGGGTCGGCGGCGCGAAACTGGCGCTCGGTCTGAGCCTCGTCTTGCCGGCCAACGAACTGCTCGTGGTTGCCAACACCGGCGACGATTTCGAGCATCTTGGATTGAGCATCTCACCCGATATCGACACGCTGACCTATGCTCTCGCGGGCATCGACAATCCCGCCACCGGCTGGGGCCGGCGTGACGAGACGTGGTCGTTCATGGACAGCATCGGCGCGCTCGGCGGCGAGGACTGGTTTCGGCTCGGCGATCGCGATCTCGCGCTGCATGTCGAGCGCACCCGTCGCCTGCGCTTGGGGCAGACACTGTCCGAGGTGACATCAGACATTTGCCGACGTCTCGGCATTGGTGTTCGCGTGGTGCCGATGAGCGACGACCGCGTGCGGACCCGCGTGCGCGGCGACGCGGGCTGGATCGACTTCCAGGACTACTTCGTGCGCCAGCAGTGCCGGCCAGTTGTCCATGAACTGGCTTTCGACGGTGCGACGCTCGCGCGGCCCCAGGCCGACATAATGGCGGCGCTGCGCTCGGGCGACGTGCGGGCCGTGATCATTTGCCCGTCCAATCCCTTCATCAGCATCGAGCCGATTCTCGCGATGTCAGGCATGCGAGATGCGATCAAGGTGAGCGGCGCGCCAGTCGTTGCGGTCTCGCCCATTATCGGCGGGCAGGCGGTCAAGGGTCCGACTGCAAAGATGATGGGCGAACTCGGCCTGGAGGCCAGTGCCGCCGGCGTTGCCGCGCGCTATGGCGACCTGCTTGATGGTTATGTCGTCGACCACGCCGACGCCGCGATCGGCAATGTCGGCGCGCGGATCACGATCGCCAAAACCCTGATGACGAGTCTGCATGACAGGGAGACGCTGGCGCGCGTGACGCTCGACGCTGCGGAAGCACTGGCCTCGCGATGAGCAACATCTGGGCTGTCATTCCGGTCAAGGAGTTCATTGGCGCCAAGCATCGGCTGTCGAGCCTGCTGTCGCCGCAAGAACGCCGTTGTCTCGTCGAGACCATGCTGACGGACGTATTCGACGCCGTGATCGGCTCCAGGTGTCTCGCCGGTGTGGTGATCGTCACGCTCGATCCGCATGCGACGGCGTTTGGTGAAAAGGTCGGCGCGCGGATCGTGACCGAGGGCGCGCGCGACGGACACACTGGCAGCGTCAACGCCGGCCGCCGCCTTCTCGCGGGCGAAGGACGCGGCGGCATGATCACGCTGCCTGGCGACATTCCGGCCGTCCGCGCAAGCGAGATAGACGCAGTGTTGTCGGCGCATCTCGCAGCGCCCTCTTTCACGATTTCACCGGCGCATGACGATCTCGGATCTAACGCCGTCGTCTGCTCGCCGCCGGAATCGGTGCCGCTTCGCTTCGGCGATAGCAGCTACTTCCCGCACCTTGAGGCCGCGCGTCTTCAGGGCATTGAGCCGACGGTGATCCGTCAACCCGGAATCGCAGTTGATATCGACCATCCGGTCGACCTGGCGCTCTTCCTGCGTCTGCCGCAGTCAGCCGGCACGCGCACACGCACGCTGCTCGAGGAACTTGGTGTGCCCGCGCTGTTGGCCAGGCGGGGCATCGCTTAACCGACCGCCGCCTTCCTGCGTGGCGGTGTCAGCACGACTGGCTCCAGATCGGCCGGGGTCATTGATGCCGCCCGACGTTCTTCCGGGGCCGGCCGATACAGAGTGTCGCGTTGCATCGGTTCGCGGCCAATCGAGCGGATGAGCGCTTCCATCTCGTGCGGCGGAAACTCCTGGCCGTGCTGGGTGCCTGCGGCGCGCGAGATGCTCTCGTTCATCAGCGTACCACCGAGATCGTTTGCGCCTGACTTCAGGCAGACTGCGGCGCCGGCCGGGCCCATCTTCACCCAGGAGGTCTGGATGTTTGATATCAGCGGATGCAGGGCGAGCCGCCCGATGGAGTGCATAAGCACGGCTTCGCGGAGCGTCGGGCCGGGACGGGCCATGCCGAGGCGGTACATCGGCGCTTCCATGTGAACGAAGGGGAGCGGCACGAACTCGGTGAAGCCGCCGGTTTCCGCCTGCAAATCGCGTAACGCGAGGAGATGTTTCGCCCACGAACGCGAGGTCTCGACGTGTCCGTACATGATGGTCGAGGTGGTGCGCAATTCCGCCCGGTGGGCGGCGCGCTGCACGTCGAGCCACTGCGCGGTGTTGATCTTGTCGGGGCAGATGATGGCACGAATTTCATCGTCGAGGATTTCGGCCGCCGTTCCGGGCAGGGTGCCGAGACCAGCCGCCTTCAGCTTCGCAAGGAACGCGTGAATCGGCAGTCCGAGCGTGGCCGCACCTTGCGTCACCTCCAGAGCCGAGAACGCATGGATGTGCATCGCGGGGACGACCGCCTTGATCGCCCGGCAGATGGCTTCGTAAGTTGCGCCGGTGTAGTCGGGATGGATGCCGCCTTGCAGGCAAACTTCCGTTGCCCCGCGATCCCACGCCTCGATCGCACGGCGTGTGATTTCCTCGATGGCGAGATCATAAGGCGAACCGCGCAGATCCTCGTGCGTGCGGCCCTTCGAGAAAGCGCAGAACTTGCATCGAAAGTAGCAGATGTTCGTGTAATTGATGTTGCGGTTCACAACGTAACGCACGACGGCGCCACTGACCGCGCGTCGGAGCGCGTCGGCGGCCTGCGTGACGTACCGGTAGTCGGCATCGCGTGCCGCGAACAAACGCACGATGTCGTTCGAAGCAAGCCGTTCGCCGGATGTGGCGCGCTCGACGATTCCCGCGATGCCGGCATCGACACTGCTAGCAAGCACCAACGGCGTCGGTGGCGGACTGGTATTACCCGGTGCCCAGTCGTCGTCGCGCGCAAAACCTTCATTGTCGCTCATGCGCCACACGCGAG
>JADGRJ010000138.1 GCA_017881025.1 Rhizobacter sp.
GGTCGCGGCGCTCGTCTACCGCTACGGCAACCACGTCGTCGACGTCTTCGTCCGGCCGCTCGCCGACCGCGCCGACGCGACGCCGGTCGCGAGCGTGCGCGGCTTCACCGTCGCGCGCGCGGTCGGCGCCGGCATGGAGTGGCGCGCCGTCGCCGACGTCGACGCCGGCGTCCTCGCCGCGTTCGTCGACCGGCTCGCGCGCGACGCCGCAGCGGCGACGGCGCCGTCGCGCTGACCTTTCGGAGGCGTTCGCCGCCGGATGCGCACAATGGCGTGCATGCAAGTGCACGCCGTCGACTCGCGCTACGCCTGGGGGCGCCTGGCCATCGCGCTGCTGCTGATGACGATCGGCAGCAGCGCGATGTACGTCGTCGCCGTCGTCCTGCCGAGCGTGCAGGCCGAGTTCGGCACGGCGCGCGCCGACGCCTCGCTGCCGTACACGCTGCTCATGATCGGCTTCGGCATCGGCGGCGTCTTCATGGGGCGCCTGGCCGACCGGCGCGGCATCGTCGTGCCCCTCTTCATCGGCGCGGCCGGACTCGGCGCCGGCTTCGTCGCCGCCGGCCTGGCGCCCAACATCTGGACGTTCGCGATCGCCCATGGCCTCCTGCTCGGCCTGGTCGGCAGCTCGGCGAGCTTCGCGCCGCTGGTCGCCGACACGTCGCTCTGGTTCGAGCGCCGGCGCGGCATCGCGGTCGCGATCTGCGCCAGCGGCAACTACGTCGCCGGCGCGATCTGGCCGCCGATCGTCCAGCACTTCGTCGCAAGCGTCGGCTGGCGCCAGACCTACATCGGCCTCGGCGTGTTCTCGGCGCTGACGATGGCGACGCTCGCGATCTTCATGCGTGGCCGGCCGCCCGCTCTCGCGGCGAGCGCCGGCCCGGCCGCGGTGCAGGGGGCGCCGCCGGCGGCGCGCCCGTTCGGCCTGTCGACGAACGCGGCGCAGACGCTGCTCTGCATCGCCGGCATCGCCTGCTGCGTCGCGATGTCGATGCCGCAGGTCCACATCGTCGCCTACTGCGGCGACCTCGGCTACGGTGCGGCGCGCGGCGCAGAGATGTTGTCGCTGATGCTCGCCTGCGGCGTCGTCAGCCGGCTCGTCTCGGGCGCGATCTGCGATCGCATCGGCGGTCTGCGAACGCTCCTCCTCGGCTCGCTCCTGCAGGGCACCGCGCTGCTGCTGTTCCTGCCGTTCGACTCGCTCGCCTCGCTCTACGTCGTCTCGGCGCTGTTCGGCCTGTTCCAGGGCGGCATCGTGCCGTCGTACGCGATCATCGTGCGCGAGCACTTCCCCGCCGCCGAGGCCGGCGCGCGCACCGGCACGATCCTGATGTTCACGCTGTTCGGCATGGCGCTCGGCGGCTGGATGTCCGGCAAGGTGTTCGACCTGACGGGCTCGTACCACGCGGCGTTCCTGAACGGGCTCGCCTGGAACCTGCTCAACCTGTCGATCGCCTTCTTCCTCCTGCGCGGCGCGCGCGGGCAGCGCCGCCTGAGCGCCGCGCTCGCGTAGACTCGCCGCCCTTCGCGCCCTGCCATGACCACGCCTTCCGAAAGCGCCGATCTCGACTTCGTCGAGCCGACCCGCGGCCCGGCCGCGCCCGCGAGCGGCGGCGAGCCGGCCGACGACGCGGCGCGGCCGCATTCGACCGGCATCGTGCCGAGCCAGGACCTGCGCGGCATGGTCCTGCGCAAGGAGATCTTCGCGCTCGAGCCGATCGCCGACGACCAGTTCCAGCCGGCGAGCCTCGACCTGCGCCTCGGCCCGACGGCATATCGCGTGCGCGCGAGCTTCCTGCCCGGCAAGGGCTCGGTCAAGGCCAAGCTCGACGAGTTCGCGATGCACGCGATGGACATCAGCGCCGGCGGCGTCCTCGAGAAGGGCTGCGTCTACATCATCCCGCTGCTCGAAGGTCTCGACCTGCGCCATCGCACCTCGGCGATGGGCAACCCGAAGAGCTCGACCGGCCGGCTCGACATCTTCACGCGCCTGATCACCGACTGCGGCACGGCGTTCGACCAGGTCAAGGAGCAGTACAGCGGCATGCTTTACGCGGAAGTCTCGCCGCGCACCTTCAGCGTCCTGGTGCGGAAGGGCTCGCGCCTCAGCCAGCTGCGCGTGCGCCGCGGCAGGCCGATCGCGAGCGACGGCTTCATGCGCCGGCTGCAGGAAGAGCACGGCCTGGTCCAGTCGCCCGAGACCGACGCGGGCGACGCGCGCGCGGTCGAGATCGTCAACGGCGTGCCGGTTCGCGTCGACCTGCAGGGACGCCGCTCGGGCGGGATCATCGGCTACAAGGCGAGGAGCCACGCCGGCCTGGTCGACATCGACCGGATCGGCCACTACGAGGTCGACGAGTACTGGGAGCCGGTGCGCGCGCCGGCGCGCGGCGGCCTGATCCTCGACCCGGCCGAGTTCTACATCCTGGCGTCGCAGGAGGCGGTCCGCGTGCCGCCGGGCTACGCCGCCGAGATGATCGCCTACGACACCCTGGTCGGCGAGTTCCGGGTCCACTACGCCGGCTTCTTCGACCCCGGTTTCGGCCACGGCGACGCCGGCGGCGAGGGCTCGCGCGCCGTCCTCGAGGTGCGCTCGTACGAGGTGCCGTTCGTCCTCGAGCACGGCCAGCTCGTCGGACGGCTCGCCTACGAGCGGCTGACGGCGACGCCAACGGTCCTCTACGGCCAGGGCGTGAAGTCGTCGTACCAGGGCCAGGGCATCAAGCTCAGCAAGCACTTCAAGGCCGTGCCCTGAGGGGCGCGGCGCCCCGCGCGCGGCTTAGCGGTCGAACAGGAACGGCTGCTCGGCCTCGAACTCGCCGATCACGCTCTTGACGATCCGCGCCACGACCGGCTTCATCGAGTCCGGCCCTTGCCACGTCGGCGCGGCGACGCTGCCGTCGCCGCTGGCGACGACGAAGCGGGTGTCCTCGCGCCAGGCCGGGTCGGCGCGCAAGCGCCGGTTCAGCTCGTCGACGAGCGCCTGCGCGTCGAGCGTGACCGGCTGGGGCGAAGGCCGCCGCAGCAAGCGCTTCCAGTGGTCGTTGCTCGCGCTCGACGATCGTCGAGCGCCGCTGTCTTCACGCGCCCGATCGGCGTCGCTTGCTGTTTGCTTGACCACGGGTACGGCGCATGGGAGAACCCCCGAGTGGCAAGCCTTGTGCCGCCGCAGCAATCGAGGCCGTCAGCGCGAGTCGACCCGGACCAGCCGAGTATGCGTGTCGACGAGGGTGAACGAGCCGTCGTCGTTGGCGACCACCGGCAAACCGGCGTAGGCGGTGCGGTAGCGGCGATGGACGCGGCCGTTCGTTCCGTCGAGATCGGCTTCCTCGACGAGGGTGTAGCGGGCCCCCGTGACGGAGCGGGCCTCGAATCGGTGCGAGGGTCGGTCCTGCAGTAGGCTCGTGGGGGTGTCGGATTTTTCGATCATGGTGCGAGACGGGGTGCGCGTGGCCGCCGGCGCGGGCAGCGCGCGGCAGACCGACGGGGCGCGAAGGGGCGCATGAGCAACGCTACGTCGTTGGCAATTGCCGTGCACCGCGCCGATCATCCGGGCGAGCCGGGCGAGCCGGGCGCCGAAGGCGAGCATCAGATCCGAGTCGGCACGGCGTCGTGGACCGACAAGACCCTGATCGCCTGCGGCCGCTTCTACCCGAAGGGAGCGACCACGGCCGAGGCGCGGCTGCGCTTCTATGCCGCCCAGTTCCCGATCGTCGAGGTCGACTCGAGCTATTACGCGATGCCGACGCCGGCGACCGCGCAGCTCTGGGCCGAGCGCACCCCGCCTGGTTTCGTCATGAACGTGAAGGCGTTCCGCCTCTTCACCGGCCACCAGACCGCCGCCAGGGTCCTGCACGCCGACCTGCGCCCCGCGCTCGGTTCGCTGGCCGACGCGGCGAGCTTCTTCTACGGTGACGTCCCGGCCGAGCTGCGCAGCGAGCTCTGGCTGCGCTTTCGCGACGCGCTCCTGCCGCTTCGCGCCGCCGGCAAGCTCGGCCTGGTCCACTTCCAGTTCCCGCCCTGGGTCGTGTGCGATGCCGCCGGCCGCGCCCAGGTCGCACACTGCGCCGAGCGAATGGCCGGCTTCGACCTCTCGGCCGAGTTCCGCCACCAGACCTGGTTCGGCGCGCGCGACCAGGCATCGACGCTGGCGTTCCTGCGCGAGCTGGCGCTCGCCCACACGGTCGTCGACGGGCCGCAGGGCTTCGCCAACTCGGTGCCCGCCGTGTGGGAAGCGACCCACCCGCGCTACGCGCTCGTCCGCCTGCACGGCCGCAACGCTCGCACCTGGAACATCCGGGGCGCGACGTCGGCCTCGGACCGCTTCAACTACGACTACCCCGAGACCGAGCTCGGCGAGCTGGCGCCGCGCATCGAACGCCTCGCGCTGACGGCGCTGCAGACCCACGTGATCTTCAACAACAACATGGAAGATCAAGGGCAGCGCAACGCGCGCTCGCTCATCGGGCTGCTCGCCGGACGCGGTCGACGCCCGGCCGGGTGACCGCGCGATGGGCACGGGCCCCTGGGGGGGAGGCGATGGCTCGCGAGCCCGTCGCCAACGCCCCTCGGCAGCGTAGGACACCGGCGTCTTCGCTTGTCCACTCCCTTCACGGCGCCGGCGCGTTTTCCTAAGGTTCGTGTTCCGCCCTTCAGAGGAAGCCGATGCGCTGCTCCAAGATGCCAAGGTCAGCGTGCTCGGCGAGTACATTGACCACCCGATGAGCGAGATGAGCGAAGGTCTCGAAGTCGTCGGCTGAATTTCCCCTTACCCACCCCAGAAAGCAACACCATGAGCCTCATCAGTTTCATCCAGGAAGCCGGCGAAAAGCTGTTCAACCATCCCAAGGCCGCGCCCGCGGCCGGGACGCCCGACGTCGCCGCCCTGAACGACACCGCCGGCCAGGCGATCGAGAAATACATCGCCGCGCAGGGCCTGAAAGCCGACGGCCTCGACGTCAAGTACGACGGCGCCTCGCAGACGGTCACCGTCAGCGGCGTCGCGCCCGACCAGGCGACCAAGGAGAAGATCGTCCTCTGCTGCGGCAACGTCGCCGCGGTGGCGAAGGTCAACGACATGCTGACCGTCGCCGACGGCGGCGGCCAGGAATCGACGTACCGCGAGGTCAAGTCGGGCGACACGCTGTCGAAGATCGCCAAGGAAGCGTATGGCGACGCCAACGCGTACATGAAGATCTTCGAGGCGAACAAGCCGATGTTGTCCAATCCCGACAAGATCTACCCGGGGCAGAAGCTCCGCATCCCGCCCAAGTGACGACCCGGAGGACCTCGTGACAGAGAGCGCTGCCATCGCCGCCAGGCCGTCGCTGCAGACGTGGTGGACGCTGGTCAGGACAGCGATCGCGTCGTGGCTCGACGACTACGCGCCGAGCATGGGCGCGGCGCTCTCGTACTACACGGTGTTCTCGCTCGCGCCGCTGCTCCTGATCGTCGTCTCGGTCGCGGGCCTCGTCTTCGGCGAGGACGCGGTGCGCGGCGAGCTCTTCAGCCAGCTGCAGGGCTTGATGGGCGCCGATGCCGCCAAGGCGGTGCAGGACCTCCTCGCCAGCGTCAACAAGCCGACCCAGGGCGTCTTCGCCACGGTCATCGGCATCGCCCTGCTGCTATTCGGCGCGACGACGGTCTTCGGTGAGCTGCAGGACGCGCTCGACCGCATCTGGCGCGCCCCGGCGCGCAAGAAAGGCGGCCTCTGGCTGCTCCTGCGCGCGCGCCTGCTCTCGTTCGGGATGATCCTCGGCCTGGCCTTCCTGCTCATGGTCTCGCTCGTCCTCGGCGCCGCGATCTCGGCGCTCGGCAAGTGGTGGGGGCCGGCTTTCGGCGGCTGGGAGGCGCTGCTGCAGATCGTCAACCTCGTCGTCGGCTTCGGCCTGACGACGGCCGTGTTCGCGATGATCTACAAGATGATGCCGCGCGTTCACGTCCGCTGGCACGACGTCTCGCTGGGCGCGATCGTCACCTCGCTGCTGTTCACGATCGGAAAATTCCTGATCGGCCTGTACATCGGCAAGAGCGGCGTCGCCTCGGGGTTTGGCGCCGCCGGCTCGCTGATCGTCGTCTTCATCTGGGTCTACTACTCGGCGCAGATCTTTCTCCTCGGCGCCGAGTTCACCTGGGTCTACGCCAAGACACTCGGCTCGCTGCGGAGCGTTGAGGGCGTGGTCGAGGTGGCGCAGAAGGCGGCGCGAGCCGACGAGGCGCCGACGCGCAGCGGTGATCCGCAGACACCGGCATCGGCCGGTCAAGACAGCGGGGCGCGCTCCCGGCCGGCGCGAGCGCCCACGGACGCGAGCGCGGGCGGGACACTCGGCGACGTCGGTGCCGGCGTCGCCTTCTTCGTCGCCCTGCGCTTTCTCATCCCTCGCCTGCTGCGCCGGCTCTGAAGATCGCGACCTGGAACATCAACGGCGTCAATCGGCGCCTGCCGCTGCTGCTCGAGTGGCTCGCCGAGGCCGAGCCCGACGTCGTCGCGTTGCAGGAGCTGAAGGCCGCCGACGCCGAGTTCCCGCATGCCGCGCTCGAGGACGCCGGCTACGGCGCGGTCTGGTCCGGCCAGCGCACCTGGAACGGCGTCGCGCTGCTGGCGCGCGGCACGCAGCCGATCCCCTCGCGGCGTTCCCTTCCCGGCGACGCCGCCGACGGCCACGCTCGCTACATCGAGGCGGCGGTCGGCGGCGTCCTCGTCGCCTCGATCTACCTGCCCAACGGCAATCCGCAGCCCGGCCCCAAGTTCGACTACAAGCTCGCCTGGTTCGAGCGGCTGCTCGTCCACGCGCGCTCGCTCGCCGAGAGCGGCCACCCGGTCGTCCTCGCCGGCGACTACAACGTCGTGCCGACCGACGCCGACATCTACGCGACACGTTCGTGGCTGAAGAACGCGCTGCTGCAGCCCGCGCCGCGCGCCGCGTACCGGCGCCTCCTCGCGCAGGGCTGGACCGACGCGATCCGCGCGCTCCATCCCGACGAGCGCATCTACACCTTCTGGGACTACCTGCGCAACGGCTGGGCGCGCAACGCCGGCCTGCGCATCGATCACCTGCTCCTGAGCGAGAGCGTGCAGCCGCGCCTGAAGCGCGCCGGCGTCGACAGCGACGTGCGCGGGCGCGAGAACGCGAGCGACCACGCGCCGGTCTGGATCGAGCTGGCGTGAGGGGCGCGTGCTCGCGCCGCCGTCACATCACCGCGCCGAGCGACCAGGGAACGAACTCGTTCTGCCCGTAGCCGTGGATCTCGCTCTTCGTCTTGCGGCCGGACGCGGTGGCGAGCATCAGGCGGAAGATCCGCTCGCCCATCTCGTCGATGCTCACCGTGCCGTCGATGACGTCGCCGCAGTTGATGTCGATGTCGTCTTCCTGTTGCGTCCACAGCGCCGTGTTGGTCGAGAGCTTGAGCGACGGCGACGGCGCGCAGCCGTAGGCCGAGCCGCGGCCGGTCGTGAAGCAGATCAGGTTGGCGCCGCCGGCGACCTGGCCGGTCGCCGACACCGGGTCGTAGCCCGGCGTGTCCATGAACACCAGTCCCTTGGCCGTGACCGGCTGCGCGTACTCGACGACGTCGACCAGGTTGGTCGTTCCGCTCTTGGCGATCGCGCCCAGGCTCTTCTCGAGGATCGTCGTCAGGCCGCCCGCCTTGTTGCCCGCCGACGGGTTGTTGTCCATCGCCGCGTCGTTGCGCTCGCAGTAGCGCTCCCACCAGCGGATTCGCGCGACCAGCTTGTCCGCGACTTCCTTCGACACCGCACGTCGCGTCAGCAGGTGCTCGCCGCCGTAGATCTCGGGGGTCTCGGAAAGGATCGCGGTGCCGCCGTGGCGCACCAGGCGGTCGACGGCGGCGCCGAGCGCCGGGTTGGCGCTGATCCCCGAGTAGCCGTCGGAGCCGCCGCACTGCAGGCCGACCATGATGTGGTTCGCCGGCACCGGCGTCCGCGTTGCCCGGTTCGCTTCCTCGAGCAGCCACTCGACGAGCTCGATGCCGTGTGCGACGGTCTTCTTCGTTCCGCCGGTCTCCTGGATGTTGAATGCGTGCAGCTGCGCACCGGTGCTCAGGCTCTCCTGCTCGAGCATGCCGTTGATCTGGTTGGTCTCGCAGCCGAGGCCGACGACGACGACCGAGGCGAAGTTCGGATGCCGCGCGTAGCCGCCGAGCGTTCGCCTGAGCACCTGCAGCGGCTCGCCGGCGCTGTCGGTCGCGCAGCCGCCGCCGTGGGTCAGCGCGACGACGCCGTCGACGTTCGGGAAGCGCTCGAGCGCCTTCGGATTCGTGTCGCGGCGGAAGTGGTCGGCGATCGCGCGCGCCACCGTCGCCGAGCAGTTCACCGACGTCAGGATGCCGACGTAGTTCCGCGTCGCGATGCGGCCGTCGGCGCGGACGATGCCGTCGAAGGTCGCCGGCGCGGCGACGTACTCGGTCGGCCGGGCGCCGCTCGCCGCCGCGTACTCGCGCGCGAAGCTCGAGAACTCGAGGTTGTGGGTGTGGACATGCTGGCCGGGCGCGATCGCCTGCTTTGCCGTGCCGATGATCTGGTCGTAGCGGCGCACGGGCTCGCCTGCCGCGATCGCCCGCGTCGCCACCTTGTGGCCGGGCGGCACGAGGCCGGACACGGTCAGGCCCTCGCTCTCGATCCGGGTGCCGCCGACGAGCTGATGGCGGGCGATGACCACATCGTCCTTCGGGTGAATGCGGATGACCAGCGGATCGCTCACGGTGTCGCCTCGGCGGGAAATGCGAGCAGTGTATTTCCGGGCCGCGTCCCGCGTTCGCGCGCTGCAGCGCCGGGCCGCCGGCGCTACGATGCCCGGTTCGACCTTCGACGGAAGAGGAGCCTCGCATGAACGCCTTTCGCCCTTCGTCGCCGGCCCGCGCCGGATTCTTCGCCGCCACCCTGACGCTGGCGCTCGCCACTGCCGCGAACGCTCAGGTCCGCGTCGACGTCACCACCCTCGTCAGCGACGACGCCGTGGCGCACCCCGGCAAGATCACCGACGCCGGGCTCGTCAACGCCTGGGGCCTGTCGTACTCGCCGACCAGCCCGTTCTGGGTCTCGTCGAACGGCACCGACACGGCGACGCTCTACGCCGTCAATCCGGCGACCCAGGCGACGACGAAGAACGCCCTCGTCGTCTCGACTCCGGTCGGTGGCGTCACCGGCCAGGTCTTCAACGCCGCCGGCGCCGGCTCGTTCAACGGCGACAACTTCCTCTTCGTCGGCGAGGGCGGCGCGATCGCCGGCTGGCGCGGCGCGCTCGGCACGACGGCGGAGACGCTGAAGCTGTCCTCGGCGGACGACGTCTACAAGGGCGCTGCCTTCGCCTCGCTGGCCGGTACGGGCTACCTGTACGCCGCCAACTTCCGCAGCGGCGCGATCGACGTCCTCAAGGGCAACGCCGCGGCGCCCGACCTCACCGGCACTTTCCTCGACCCGAACCTGCCGAGCGGCTATGCCCCCTTCAACATCCAGAACCTCGGCGGCACGCTCTACGTGACGTATGCGCTGCAGGACGCGGCCAAGCACGACGAGCTCGCGGGCCCCGGCCGCGGCTTCGTCGACAGCTTCGACACCCAAGGTCATCTGATCGCGCGCGTCGCCTCGGCCGGCACGCTCGACGCGCCCTGGGGGCTGGCGATCGCGCCGACGTCCTTCGGGGCGCTCGCCGGGTCCCTCCTGGTCGGCAATTTCGGCGATGGCCGGATCAACGCCTACAACGCAGCGAGCCACGCCTTCCTCGGCCAGCTCGCCGCCGGTGACGGCTCGCCGCTCGCGATCGACGGCCTGTGGGCCCTCGCCCCGGGCAACGACGGCAACGGCGGCAGCAGCGCGCTGCTCTACTTCACCGCCGGTCCCGAGGACGAGTCGCACGGCGTCTTCGGCGTCCTCTCGCCGCAGGTCGCGGCGGCGGTGCCGGAGCCCTCGACGATGCTCCTCTTCGTCTCGGGACTGGCGGCATTCGGCTCGCTCGCGCGCCGGCGTCGCGCTGTCCAGGGGTTCAGCTGCAACCGGTGAGCAGAGGCCCTTCGCCGAGCGCCGAGTGGCAGCGCCTGCGCCATCGAGAAACGAGATCTAGACGGCAGTTCGCGGCCCGCCTGCGCGCTCGACGTGCAGCGCGCGCAGCCGATCCTCGAGCTCCGCGAGACCGAGCGAGGTGAGATCGGTCGCGTGGACGAACCGGACGCGGCCGGCGACGCCTTCGTCGAGCGCGGCCTTCAGCTCGCCGAGGAAGGGGCTCGAGGCCAGCAGCCAGAGCGCGTCGAATTCGCCGGCGGCGAGGCGCGTCCGCAACGACTCGGCGATCTCCCGGGCGAACTTCTCGTGCTCATGGCGACGCGGGTCGGTCCGCGGCTCGAAGCGGTTGCCACCCTGGCTGTGGTCGGTCGCTTCGTGACCCGGCCGGTCGTCGGCGAGCTCGTGGCCCGGCAGCCGACTTTCCGGGTGCTTCAGAGTCGCCACCGGAGACATCGCGCCGTTGGCGGCGTCGCGGCGGAAGAGGCGGGCAAGCGATGCGTTGGCACAGACGACGAAGATGCGATTCATGGCGGGCTCGATGGACGGAGTCGACGGGAGATCGACGACTGACAGGTTGGCACGGACGTCGAGGCGTCGCTTGATCCGGCGCAA
>JADGRJ010000139.1 GCA_017881025.1 Rhizobacter sp.
TCGAGCGGCAGAAGCCGCACACCGCGAACGGCGACGCCGCCGAGCGGAACTCGACCGGCGCGCCGCAGTTCGGGCACGCGGCTCGGTACGCGCGCTGGGGCGAGGGTTCGGTGGTGGCCAAGCGGATGCGGATGGGCGAAGGAGGCGCCGCGCGGCCCTTCCTTCAACGTCACGACATCACATCAGACGAGCTTCTTGAGCAGCTCGGCCTTCTTGGCGTCGAACTCTTCCTGGGTGAGGATGCCCTTGGTCTTCATCTCGCCGAGGCGTTCGAGCGTGCTCATGACGTCCTCCGCCTTGACGCCCGACGTTGCCGCCGCCGCGCCGGCAGCGGCGGCTGGCGCTCCCGGCGCGGCGGCGTTCAGCCCCTGGCTGAGCTGGTTGGCCATGACCTGCCCGAGGGCGACGCCGGCGCCGAGGCCGACCGCGCTGCCGACGATGCCGCCGCCATCGCCCGAGCCGGCGCCCGCGGCGAGCGCGGGGATCGACTGCGCCGTCTGGTACTGCATGAACTTGCCCATGTCGCCGACCATGCCCATGCCGATCTTCTGGTCGAGGATCTTCTGCAGGTCTTCGGGCAGCGAGATGTTCTGCATCGTCACCATCTCGAGCTTCAGGCCGAGCTTGGCGAACGCCGGCGCGGTCGCTTCCTGCAGCGCCTTGGCGAACTCGACCTGGTTGGCGGCGAGGTCGAGGAACGGCGTTCCACTCGCGCCGACGGCGTCGGAGATGTTCTGCAGCATCAGGCCGCGCAGCTGTCCGTCGAGCTCCTCGGTGGTGTAGCGCTCGCGCGTTCCCGAGATCTCGTTGTAGAACAGGCGCGGATCGGCGATCCGGTAGGCGTAGTTGCCGAAGGCGCGCAGGCGCACGGCGCCGAAATCCTTGTCGCGGATCGTCACCGGCTGGCTCGTGCCCCAGCGCTGATCGATCTGCTGGCGCGTGCTGAAGAAATAGACGTCGCTCTTGAAGGGGCTCTTGAAGAGCTTGTCCCAGTTCTGAAGGTAGGTGAGGATCGGTAGCGTCGCCGTCGTCAGCGTGTAGCGGCCGGGGCCGAAGACGTCGGCGACCTTGCCTTCGTTGACGAACATCGCGACCTGCGATTCGCGCACCGTGAGCGAGCCGCCGTTCTGGATCTCGCGGTCTTCCATGGGAAAGCGCCAGGCGAGCGTGCCATCGCTGTCCTCGGTCCACTCGATGATGTCGATGAACTGTTTCTTGATGAAATCCATCAGCGCCATGGCAGCGGTCTCCCACACAGGCCCCGGACATCCGGGTGCGGCGAATAATAAGGCTCACCTCCGGAAAACAATCCCCACAAGGGGTGTTCGCGCATGAACGAATCGACCCCTTTGAAGCTCGCGGTGATCGGTGCCGGGCCGGTCGGTCTGGCGCTGGCGCTGCACGCCGCCAACGCGCTCCCCGATGCCGAGATCACGCTCTTCGATGCGCGGCCGCTCGACAAGGACGTCGCCGGCGATCCGCGCACGCTCGCCCTCTCGCTCGGCAGCGTCCAGCTGCTGCAGCGGCTCGGCGCGTGGCGGCCCGAGAGCGCGCAGCCGATCGCCGAGGTGCACGTCTCGCAGGACGCGCCCTCGCTGCTCGGCGCCGTCTCGTGGCGTTTCGGCGAGCCGGCGCTGACGATCCGGGCGATCGACGAGGCGGTGACTATGCTCGGCGCGGTGATGAGCTACGGCCACGTCGTCGCGCCGCTGCAGGCGGTGTGGCGCGAGACGCAAGCACGCGCGCCGCAGCGCCTCTTCAGCCGCTTCGGCGCCAACGTTACGGCGCTGAAGAAGGTCGACTCGCCGCGCGGCGTCGAGGTCGACTCGGGAATTGCCGAAACAGAGCGCTTCGACCTCGCCGTCGTCGCCGAGGGCGGCGTCTTCGCCACCGCGGCGAAGAGCGACCTCGTCGCCGGCGCGCGCCCGCCGGCGCTGCGCCACGACTACGGCCAGACCGCGTGGGTCGGCATCGCCACGTTCGCCGGCGGCGACCCGGCCGGCACCGGCGGCGTCGCCTACGAGCGTTTCACGCGCCACGGCCCGGCCGCGTTGCTGCCGTTGAGAGACGGCCGCGCCGGCCTGGTCTGGTGCGTCAACAGCCGCGACGATCCGGTGAAGGACCTCGACGATGCGCAGCGCGTCGCCGTCCTCAACACGATCTTCCATCCGCGCACGCCGCGCCTGGCCGCGGTGTCGCCGTTGAAGGCGTTCTCGCTCGGCCTCTCCGCCGAGCGCACCCTGACCGACGGTCGCACGGTTCGCATCGGCAACGCCGCGCAGACGCTGCACCCGGTCGCGGGCCAGGGCCTCAACCTCGGCATGCGCGACGCATTCGAGCTGGTGCGCTCGCTCGCCAGGCAGCGCGACGTCGACGCCGTCCTGCGCCGGCTCGAGTGGCAGCGCGCGCCCGACCGCTGGGCGATGATCGCCGCGACCGACTTCCTCGCGCGCAGCTTCACCTGGGTCCTGCCCGGCGCGGCGACGGCGCGCGGCGTCGGTTTGTTCGCGCTGCAGGCGCTCGCGCCGGTCAAGTCGGCGATCGCCCGGCAGATGATGTTCGGCTCGCGATGAGCGCGCTCACCGATCTTCCGGCGCACGCGCTCGGCGCCGCGATCCGCGCCGGCGACGCTTCGTGCCGCGAGGTGATGCAGGCGTTCCTGGCGCGCATCGAGGCGGTGAACCCGCGCCACAACGCGATCGTCAGCCTGCGCGACGGCGACGCCCTGCTGCGCGAGGCCGACGGCTGCGACCTCGCGCTGGCGCGGCGCCGCGCCGACGACGCGCCGCCGCCGTTCCTGTTCGGCCTGCCGCAGGCGATCAAGGACGTCGTGCCGACCGCGGGGCTGCGAACGACCTTCGGCTCGCCCTTGATGCGCGACTTCGTCCCCGCCGCCGACGCTCTCATGGTCGAGCGCATGAAGGCGGCCGGCTGCATCGTCATCGGCAAGACCAACACGCCCGAGTTCGGCCTCGGCTCGCACACCTTCAACGAGGTGTTCGGCGCGACGCGCAACGCCTACGACCCGACGCGATCGGCGGGCGGCAGCAGCGGCGGCGCCGCGGTCGCGCTGGCGCAGCGAATGCTGCCGGTCGCCGACGGCAGCGACTCGATGGGGAGCCTGCGCAATCCGGCTGCCTGGAACAACGTGTTCGGCTTCAGGCCGAGCCAGGGACGCGTTCCCGCGGTGCCGGCCCAGGACGTCTGGGTGACGCACTTCGGCACCGAGGGGCCGATGGCGCGCACCGTGAAAGACCTCGCCCTCCTGCTCGACGTCCAGGCCGGCCACGACGCGCGCGCGCCGCTCTCGCTCGCGACCGAGGCGTCGTTCGCCGCCCGGCTCGGCGCCGAGCCCGCCGCGGCGGCGCCGCGGCCGCGCATCGGCTGGCTCGGCGATCTCGGCGGCCACCTCGCGCTCGAGGACGGCATCGTCGACGTCTGCACGACCGGCTTGAACCGGCTCGCGTCGATCGGCTGCGTGGTCGAGCCGATGGCGCTCGGCTTTTCGCCCGAGCGGCTGTGGGACGCCTGGCTCACGTGGCGCTGGTGGCTCGTCCACGGCCGCATCGCGCCGTACCTGAAGACGCCCGGGAACCGCACCCTCATCAAGCCCGAGGCCCTGTGGGAGCACGACCACGGCGCGTTGCTCGGCGGCGCGCAGGTGATGGCCGCGAGCGTCGAGCGCAGCGCCTTCTACCAGCACGTGCTGACGCTGTTCGAGGCCGTCGACTTCCTCGCCCTGCCGACGACCCAGGTCTGGCCGTTCCCGGTCGAAGAGCGCTGGCCGAAGACGATCGCCGGCCGCGCCATGGACACCTACCACCGCTGGATGGAGGTCGTGATCGTCGCGACCTTCGCCGGATTGCCGTGCATCAGCGTCCCCGTCGGCTTCAACGCCGCGGGTCTGCCGATGGGGATGCAGCTGATCGGCCGGCCGCGCGGCGACCTCGAGGTCCTGCGTCTGGCGCGCGACTACGAGGCGGCGGCGGCCGACGTGCTCGCGGTGCGGCCCTAGCCGAGCCAGCGAAAGACCAGCGGCAGCAGGCTCGACGCGATCAGCACCTGCAGGCCGAGGGCGATCCCGGCGTAGGCGCCGGCATCCTCGTGGACCTGGATCGCGCGCGCCGCGCCGATGCCGTGCGACGCCGTGCCGAGGGCGAAGCCGCGCACCGACCAGGAATCGATGCGAAGGGCATCGAACAGGTACTTCGCCGAGAGGGCGCCGACCATGCCGGTGAGCACGGCGAAGACCGCGGCGAGCGCCGGCACGCCGCCGATGCGCTCGGCGATTCCCATTGCCACCGGTGCGGTCACCGACTTCGGCGCGAGCGAGCGGACGATGTCGAGCGGCATGCCGAGCAGCCGCGCCGCCGCGACCGCGCTGCCCGCCGCCGCGGCGCCGCCGGCGAGCGCGGCGAGCGTGAGGGCAACGCCGCGGCGCCGGACTTCGGCGCGGCGCACCCAGAGCGGCCAGGCGAGCGCCACCACGGCGGGGCCGAGGAGCACATGGATGAACTGCGCGCCGGCGAAGTAGGTCGGATAGCCGGTTCGCGTCACCACCAGCACGACGCCGATGGCGACCACCGACCAGAGGACCGGGTTGGCCCACGGGGCGCGGCCGAGGCGCTCGTACGCGAGCTGCGCGAGCGCGTAGGTGACAAGGGTGGCCGTCAGCCCGAAGAGCGGCGTCGACGACAGGTAGACCCACAGCTGAACGAACTCATCCATCGCCCCGCTCCTTGGCACCTTCACGGCGCAGAAAGGCACGCAGCACCCAAGCCGTCACCGCCATGCCGATCCAGGTCGAGACGACGATGACCGCGAGCAGCCGCAAGCCGTACTCCGAGACGACGTCGAGGTGGGTGACGACGCCGACGCCGACCGGAACGAAGAGGAGCGAGAGATGCGCGAGCAGGAAGTCGGCGGCGGCGGCGACGGGCGCGCGCAGCAGCGGCCAGCGCAGCGCGACGAGGAGAAGCACCATGCCGACCACCGGGCCGGGGAAGGGAAGCGCGAAGGCGCGCGTGAGGCCCTCGCCCACGGCCTGCAGGAGCAGCAGCAGGGCCAGGCCGCGGACGCCGTTCATGACGTCGCCACGGCGAGCGCCGCGCGCGCCTCGAGGTGGCCGACGAGGCGCTGGCTCGCCGGCGGCAGCGTCTCGAGCTGGCGAAAGCAGATCGCGAAGCTGCGCTCGGCCCAGGCGTCGGCGATCGGGATCAGCGCGATGTCGGCACCGACGGCGCTGCGCCGGCCGACCTCGAGCGGCACGACGCAGACGCCGAGATTGGCGGCGACGACGCGCAGCGCCGCGTCGAAGTTGGAGACGATGACGCGGTACGAGACGGTGCGGCCGGCGCGCGCGGCGGCGCGCTGCAGCATCGTGTGCACCGCCGTCGACGGCGGCAGGCCGACATGCTCGACGTCGAGCGTCTCCTCGAAGCGCAGCGACGACCGGCCGGCGAGCGAATGGCCGGCGTAGACGGCGAGCACGAGCCGGTCGCGCCGATACGGGCGCTGCGCCAGGCCTTCGAAGTCGACGTGATCCCAGCAGACGCCGAGCGAGGCGTTGCCGTCGCGCACCTCGCGGACGAGATCGCGCGAGAAGCGCTCCTCGATGTCGACCTTGATGTTCTGGTTGTCGGGCTCGCGCATGAACGACGCGATGTCGTCGAGCAGCGCCTCCGCGATCGCCGACGCGGTCGCGATCAGGCGCACGTGACCCTGGATGCCGCCGCTGAACGACGCCGCTTCGGCGACGATCCGGTCCATCGTGAAGAGGACGTTGCGCGCGTTCTCGAGCAGCGCCAGGCCGGCCGGCGTCGCCTGCACGCCGCGCCGGCCGCGCATCAGCAGCTCGACGCCGAGATCGTCCTCGAGCTGGGCGATCCGCTTGCTGATCGCCGAAGGCTCGATGTGCTCCTGCTCGGCAGCGCGCGCCATCGAGCGGCAGTCGCACACCGCGACGAACAGGCGAAGCGTTTTCAGGTCGAGGTCGCGCACAGACCGGATGATCGCCTTGAACGCGCTGCATGAGCCCGGCACATGCCTGGATGCTTCCGTCTGTCCAGCCCGGAGTCGAATCCGCAAGCTCTCAGGCGATCCCCGCTACGATGGCACCCGGCCAGCTCGAAGCTGCTTCGGGGTCGAAGACGTGTCAACTGCCAGTGAGCGCCGAGAAACGATATCCAGCGCCCTGGTGCGCCAGGCCGGGCCGGGCGACGGTGCTCGCGCGGCGCTCGATGCATCGAGCGCGATCTGGCGGCGCATGGCGGTGCGGCTGGCATCGGTCATCGGCGAAGGCGGGGTCGACGCGCTCTACGCGCGTTGCCTCCACCTCCAACGCGTCGCCGGCCCGCCAGGCGACGCGAGGAACGCGGCGGCGCCGCCTTTTGATGCCGTCCGCGCGAGTCTGGAAGGCCGCGACCGCTCCGAAGTGCTGGCGGCGAGCACCGCCTTCTTCGACGCTTTCGTCACCTTGCTGGGCAGCCTGATCGGCGAGGCCCTCACCGCCCGCCTCTTGAGTCCCGTCTGGGCCGAAGAACGTCCGGATGCACCGCCACAGGAACCCTTGCCATGAACGAAAAAGTCACCATTCATCTCTTGAAGACGGGCGTTCCCGGCCTCGACGAATTGCTCGGCGGCGGCATCCCGGAGTTCTCGTTCAACCTGATCGCCGGCTCGCCCGGCAGCGGCAAGACCACGTTGGCGCACCAGCTGATGTTCAGCCTGGCGAGCCCCGATCGGCGCGCTGTTTACTTCACGGTGCTCGGCGAGCCGCCCCTGAAGATGCTGCGCTATCAGCAACAGTTCGGCTTCTTCGACCTCGAGCACGTCGACGCTTCGATCCGTTTCGTCAACCTCGCCGACGAGGCCATGCGAGGCGACTTCGACGACGTGCTGGCGCGCATCGTCGCCGAAGTCGAGGCCACCTCGCCGGGCCTGGTCTTCGTCGATTCGTTCCGCTCGGTCGACGAGGCGCAGGCGGGCCAGCGAGGCAAGACCCCGAGCCTGCAGCAGCTGGTGCAAAAGCTCGCCATGCTGTTGACCAGCTGGCAGGCGACGACCTTCCTCGTCGGCGAGTATTCGCTCGCCGAAACCGACTCGAATCCGGTCTTCACCGTCGCCGACGGCCTGCTCTGGCTGACCCAGAGCGTTCACCGCAACTCGATGGTGCGCAAGATCCAGATCATGAAGATGCGCGGCCAGGCGCAGATTCCGGGCCTGCACACCTTTCGCATCGGCGCGGAAGGCATTCGGATATTCCCGCGCGTCATCCTCGGCGACGAGCCGACCGCCACGCCGGCCGGCGCGCCGCGCCTGGGCATGGGCATCCCGGGCCTCGACGAAATGCTGGGTGGCGGCCTTCCGTCGGGCTATTCGCTCCTCGTCGCCGGCCCGGCGGGCTCGGGCAAGACGATCCTGGCGACCGCGTTCCTGGCCGAGGGCGCGCGCGTCGGCGAGCCGGGCGTCATCGCCGCTTTCGAGAAGCGGCCGCGCCGGTCGGACAGCCGCATCCTCGACGATCTGGTCGGCGCCGGGCAGCTCGCGATCATCGACACCCGCGCCCTCGACCTGTCGATCGACGAGACGCTCCACGAGCTCAGCGTGCAGATCGAGCGCCTCGGCGCCAAGCGGGTGGTGATCGACTCGCTCTCGGGCTTCGAGCTGGCGCTGGCGCCCACCTTTCGCGAGGAGTTCCGTGAATCGCTCTACCGCATGGTCGCGGTGCTCACCGGCATGGGCGTGACGGTGCTGATGACCTCCGAGCTGGAAGACCGCTACACCGATCTGCGCTTCAGCCCTTACGGCGCCGCCTTCCTCACCGACGCGATCATCGTCCTGCGCTACATCGAAGTCGCAAGCCGGCTCGACCGGGTGATGGCCGTCGTCAAGGTCCGCGGCAGCGCGCACAGCGACGAGCTGCGCCGCTTCGACATCACCGACGAGGGCGTCGTCATCGGCGCGGTGATGCCGCAATTCGAAGGCCTGTTGTCGGGGCAGCCGAGGCGCAGCGCGAGCGACGCCTGCTCATGAGCGGCCACGCACGGCCGCTCCGAAGGGGCCGCTCCGTCCCGCTCGGCGGGACCGCGCGAAGCGCGAGGGTGCATCAGTGAGCTCCGGGGCGCGCGGCGAAGGCGCCCCGCAAGACGCCTCGAGCGAGCGCGAAGAGGCGCTGCGCCGGCGTGAGGATAACGTCGCCACGCGCGAGGCATCGGCCGCTGCCCGCGGCGATGTCGCGCGGACGCAATGGGACACGCTGTCAGAGAGCCTGGTCGACAGCCGCGACGCCAACGAGCATCTTGTCGTCGCGTCGCTGCAATCGCAGGCCCGGACCGAGGTCGCCGAAGACACCAACACGCGGATGAACGAGTTCCTGGCGATGTTGTCGCACGAACTGCGCAATCCCCTGGCGCCGATCCGCAATGCGGTCGCGATCCTCGCTCGAGTGCCGTCGGACGACCCTCGGCTGTCCTGGTGCATCGCCCTGATCGGGCGCCAGGTGACGCAGATGGCGCGTCTGCTCGACGATCTGCTCGACGTGGCGCGGGTCCAGAGCGGCAAGGTGGCGCTGCAAAAGCGCTCGGTCACGACCCAGGAGTTCATCGGCCAGGCCGTCGAGAGTTGTCGGCCGCTCGCCGAAGCTCGACAGCAGCAGCTCACCGTCGAGCTGCCGCCCGAGCTGGTCTTCGTCGACGGCGACCCGGTGCGGCTGGTCCAGGTGTTCGCCAACCTGATCAACAACGCCCTCAAGTACACCGCCGTCGGCGGCAGGATCGTCGTTCGCGTGCAGCCCGGCGACGCCGAGCTGGTCGTGCGGGTCCAGGACAACGGCAGAGGCATCGCCGCCGATGCCCTGCCGCGCGTCTTCGACCTCTTCGCGCAGGAAGACCGCTCGCTGGCCCACGCCCAGGGCGGCCTCGGTATCGGCCTCACCGTCGTGCGCCGGCTGGTCGAGTTGCACGGCGGCAGCGTCGAGGCGACGAGTGCCGGGCTCGGCCGCGGCGCGGAGTTCATCGTCAGGTTGCCGTCGACGCGCGACGGTCCGCTCGCGAGTCGCGCGAGCCCCGAATCGGCGCGAGCACCGAAGGGAATTCGCATCGCCGTGATCGAAGACAACGTCGATGCCAACGACTCCCTGTGTGCGCTGCTCCAGCTCGCCGGCCACGAGGTGGTTTCGGCCTACGACGGACCGTCCGGGCTGGCACTGGTGCGCTCGAGCCGGCCGCAGATCGTGCTCTGCGATATCGGCCTGCCGGGCATGGACGGCTTCGCCATTGCCGCCCGGCTCCGGGATGAAATGGGCGCTGCAGTGCCGACGCTGGTGGCGATCAGCGGCTACGGTCGTGCGGAGGATGCCGCGCGCGCCATCGAATCGGGATTTGCCGTGCACCTGACGAAGCCGGTCGATCCTGCTGCGCTGCTCCGTCTGGCCGCAACCTGCGCTGAGCGAATCGCAGGCGAATCGAGCTGACGCTCGGCGTCGCCGGCGCGCCGAACCACACCGATTGCAACGAGCCGCGTCCACGCCGACGACCATGAGCCGCACGATCCACGCCGGCCTGCCGCTCGACGGCCTTCGCGTCGTCGAGTTCACCCACATGGTCATGGGCCCGACCTGCGGAATGATCCTCGCCGACCTCGGCGCCGAGGTGATCAAGGTCGAGCCGCCCGGCGGCGACAAGACGCGGAAGCTCCCGGGCCTGGGCATCGGCTTCTTCCGCTCGTTCAACCGCAACAAGAAGAGCATCGTCCTCGACATCCATTCGGCCGACGGCCTCGCCGCCGCGAAGGAGCTGATCGGCGCGAGCGACGTCGTCCTCGAGAACTTCCGCCCCGGCCTGATGGCGTCGCTCGGCCTCGACCACGCGTCGCTCGAGGCAGAGTTCCCTCACCTGATCTACGTTTCGCACAAGGGCTTCCTGCCCGGCCCGTACGACAAGCGCGTCGCCCTCGACGAGGTCGTGCAGATGATGGGCGGCCTGTCGTACATGACCGGCCCGGTCGGCCGGCCGCTGCGCGCCGGCACTTCGGTCAACGACATCATGGGCGGCATGTTCGGCGCGATCGGCGTGCTCGCCGCGCTGCGCGAGCGCGACCGCACCGGCCGCGGTCAGGAGGTGCAGAGCGCGCTGTTCGAGAACTGCGTGTTCCTGTCGGCGCAGAACATGCAGCAGCACCTGATGACCGGCGAGCCGGTGCCGCCGATGCCCTCGCGCGTCTCGTCGTGGAGCGTCTACGACGTCTTCACGCTGAAGAACGACGAGCAGCTCTTCATCGGCGCGGTCAGCGACCGCCAGTTCCTGATCCTCTGCCGCGTGCTCGAAGCGCCCGAGCTCGCCGCCGACCCGGCGCTCTCGAGCAACGAGAAGCGTGTCGCGCTGCGCCCGGAGCTCTTGAAGAAGCTCGCCGAGATCCTGCGCCACCACGACGTCGCCGAGCTGGTGCCGAAGCTCGAGGCCGCCGGCCTGCCGTACGCGCCGTTCGTCAAGCCCGAGCAGCTCGTCCACGACCCGCACTTGCGCGAAAGCGGCGGCCTGGTGCCGATGCAGACCGAAGATGGCGGCACCACCGACGTCGTCCTGCTGCCGATCACGCTCGGTG
>JADGRJ010000382.1 GCA_017881025.1 Rhizobacter sp.
CAGCGGCACCGGGCCCGAATGGCGCTGACCTTGGCCGAGCGTGAAGAGATCTCGCGTGCCGTGGTGGCAGGTCGATCGATCCGAACAATCGCTGCACTTCTCGGTCGAGCTGCATCCACAGTCAGCCGCGAGATCAAGCGCAACGGTGGACAAGAGTGCTATCGGGCGAGTCAAGCCGATCAGGCCGCATGGGATCGAGGACATCGTCCCAAGATCTGCAAGCTGGCGAAGAACCGCGCGTTGGCACGCATCGTGACCGAGAAGCTCCGAATGCTGTGGTCGCCAGAGCAAATTGCCGGCTGGCTCAAGCATACTTATTTGCGCGACGAGAGCCACCGCGTGTCACACGAGACCATCTATCGCACCCTCTTCATTCAAGCCCGTGGAGCCTTGAAGAAGGAGCTATTGCAGCATTTGAGACGCACACGCGGCATGCGCCGCTCTTGCCATCACACCCAGAAAACAGAGACCCACGGCAAGATCGTTGACGCCGTGTCGATTAGTGAGCGTCCAGCTGCCGTCGAAGATCGAGCGGTGCCTGGTCACTGGGAAGGAGACTTGCTGTTCGGCGGTCGCAACAGCCAGATCGCTACGCTGGTCGAGCGTCAAACACGATACTTGATGCTAGTCAAAGTCGCAGGCAAAGACACGGAGACGGTCGTCAATGCGCTCATCAAGAACGCGCGCAAGCTACCTCAAGAGCTCTACAAATCCCTGACCTGGGACCGCGGCAAAGAGATGGCCGCTCACAAGCGCTTCACGCTGGCCACGGACATCCAGGTCTACTTCTGCGATCCTCAAAATCCCTGGCAGCGTGGAACGAACGAGAACACGAACGGCCTGCTGAGGCAGTATCTGCCCAAAGGCATCGACATCTCGAACTACTCACAAGCCAAGCTCAACGCAGTGGCGAGACAATTGAACGAGAGGCCGAGAAAGACTCTTGGCTTCCAAACGCCCGCTGAGATGTTCAGCCAATCCGTTGCGTCGACCGGTTGAATCCGCAAGCGGGAGCAGCCATTCAGCCGCTGGCGGGCGAAAGCCCCATTGGCGGCACGGTGGTGGGCCCCAAGGCCGTCATCGACCGTCGACGAGACTCGCGGGCTATCTCGTAAGCGGGCGTGGTGCGCGCGGCAGCCAGGCGAAGGCGACCGCGCCGACCGCGAGCAGCGAGGCAATGGTCAATAGCACCGCCGCATAAATGTCGGCGCCCTGCGCCTTGGCCATCGAGGCGACTAGGCCGGTGAACCATTGCATCACCGCGACACCGAGGAACATCGACATTGTGAATAGCGCCAGCGCGCGGCCGACGATCTGTGCCGGGTAGGCCATGCGCACCTCGGAATACTGCAGGATCATGTAACCCGACAGCATCCCGACCGCCAGCATCATCACCACGTCGAACGTGGCGTTGTGCACCAACGCCAGCGAAGCGAACATGGCCGCCGTCAAAAGTGTCCAGCCGACCAGCCAGCGGCGCCGCGTTCCGTCTCCCGGGTCAAAGCGACCGAACAGCGCCGGGCTGATCAGCGACACCGCCGACACCGCCAGCGCCACGTTGCCGCTTTGCACCAGCGAATAGCCGTGCCGTTCGATCAGCATCGGCCCCAGCCACAAACCACGCAGCGAGATGAACGAGGCATAGCAGACGAAGGACAGCGCCACGATGCCCGGTGTGTACGGGAGTCGGAATAGCGACACGAAGGTCAGCGCTGCGCGGCCCAGCGACTCGCGCGGCAGGTCCGGCGCTGGCTCGCGCGATCGGGGTTCGTGCACCTTCCATGCGATCAGCCACCACGCCGCGGCCGAGCAGCCCGCCAGCACCCCGAATCCCATTCGCCAAGAGGTAGCCTCGACCAGCCAGGCCAGTGGGGTGCCGGTGGCCAGCAGCCCGATACCGCCGATGCTGAGGACGGCGCCAGATATCGCGGTAAATCGATCTGCAGCGAAGTGCCGCGCGATGAACACGGTGCACACCAAGAAGGCCGGGGCACAGCCCACGCCGATCAGCACCTGACCGAGCACCAGCGTGCCATAGTTGGGCGCGACGGCCGACAGCACGGCGCCGGCGATAGCCAGCGGAAAGCCGGTTAGAACCGTGCGCCGCACCCCGTGCAGGTCGATGCCGATTCCGACGAAAAGCTGCATGGCGCCGAATGCGAAATGAAAGGAGCCGGCGAACGTGCCGAGTTGCTGCGGCGACAGATGAAATTCGGCCTGCAGCGGTGTTGCCAGTATGGCCGCGACGGTCCGGAAGGCCTGGCTCATCGCGAACGCGGCCGCCAGCGCCAGCAGCATGACCCAGGACCCGGGATGCCCGAGTGGGGAGTTCTCAGTGGACATCATGCCGCGAGCGTAACCGCGTCGCCATTGTTTGACGGCTCAGCGAACTGGAGGCTTGGATGCCGCGCACCGCCGGCGCGCCTGGGTGACCTGGTGCCGCCGCGACGCGGCCAAGGTCTGGCTTTCTCGAAGCGCGTCACCTCATTGGGCACCGCCACGATGCGCCAGGCACGCATCCTTGACGTCGGAGAGCTTCTCTCAAGGATCGTCCGTCGAGCAGCGGTCGTCACCGCTGACGCCAACGTGGCGATGTCGTCGCACGCGATGACGGAGAAGTCGTTCTTGTGCTCCTGCTGCACGCCGGGACGCAGTGAACAAATGCCGAAGACGCCTGGGCGCGACGGCACCATACACATCGTGATGTCGGCGCTGGAGCCCATGCAGCGCCTGCCGCGCTGGTGCCACGTCCGCGCCTGTACTTGATCCGATTTCGTGGAGTATTGGCGGCCGAACGGCCGGCTACGGGCGACTGCCATCCACCGACCAACGGCGAACGGCGAACGTCAGGTATCACCCATGTTGTTGACGTTCCGGATGCCGCGCGCGAACGGCGGGTCATGGCCGAGACCGTCGACGGCGAACGTCAGCTGACTGGCATCATTAGTTTGAATGACAAGTTTCTGGCGGCGAGTCCGGCGGGGCGTCCGACAAGCCTCGACCCGTCGCTGTCATCGGACTGGCAATCTTCGTTGTCGATGAGCGGACACTTGCAAACGACGCCACGACATGGCTGCCCGACGGCATCCAATGGAGTTGACCAGATCCTCGACGATCCCGT
>JADGRJ010000019.1 GCA_017881025.1 Rhizobacter sp.
GTGTGGCCGGTGACGAGCACGTTGCCGACGACCTGCGCCAGGGCATCGGCGATGCGTCCCATCAGCGCCTCTCGCTCGGGCAGCAGCGCCGCGCTGCCGGTTGCGAAGGTGCCGTCGCCGCGGATCGTGATGACGCTGCGATCGATCTCGTCGCTGACGCGGACCAGGTTGGCCTTGATGTCGGGCTGCAGGAACTGGGCAAGGCGCGGCTTCGGCGCGGGCTGCGGCGTCGCGACGACCGGCGGCGTCAGGCGCAGCCCCTGGATCTGGCCGAAGACCGGATCGGAGCGCGATTCCAGCGACGACGACAGCACCCAGTACGTTCCGACGAGGAGCAAGGCGGCGAGGCCGGCCGTGACGGCGAGGGGGAGCCAGCTGAGCGTGGCTGCGCGTTTGACCGGCTGGCCCTGCCAATGCTCGGCGAGCGCGTGCGAGTGGTCGCCGCGCTCCTTCTTCAGGATCTGCGCCAGCCGGTCGCGCACCGCGTCGAGCTGGGCGCGGCCGTTGTCGATGACTCGGTAGCGGCCCTCGAAGCCGAGCGTGATCGCCGCGTAGATAAGCTCGAGCAGGTCACGGTTCTCGGCGGGCTTCTCGGCCAGGCGCGCCATCAGCTGGAAGACCTTCTCGCCGCCCTCGGTCTCGTTGTGGAACATCGCCAGCAGGCTGTGCCGACCCCAGACGCCCGAGCCTCCCCAGGGCGTGTCGGACGCGGCCTCGTCGATCATCGTGCACAGCACGTAGCGTGACGCCATCACGCGTTCCGGCGCGATCCCCTGCGCGGCGGCGCGCGCGGCGAAGTCGCGGATGCCCTGTGCGAGCGAGGTGCGCAGCGCCGCCGGATCGGCGACCTGGCGCGTCGCGCGCAGCTGCGGCACGAGCAGCAGCAGCCGGTTGGCCAGGGCGACGAGCGGATTCAGGCCGACATCGGCGATCGCGGCGTCGGGGCCCGCACCGTCGATGGTGGTCGTCTCGGCCGACCGCGACGCCGTGCCGCGACCGCGCGGATCGGGCTTGATGAAGGTGCGGGTCTGCTCGTCGCGATCGGCGAACGGATCATTGACGGCCGAGGGATCCATGCAGGGGTCCCCGGCCCGTCATTGGCGGATCGCCCACAGCTCGAGCTCGAGCGCGGGAAAGTCGCCGGCGACGTGCAGCGCCAGGCTGCCGCTCTTCTCGAGCTGCTTCCACAGCTCGCCGCCGCGGTCGAGCTCGAAGTAGTGAAAGCCGGCGTGGAACGGCAGCTGGCGCGGCGCCGTCGGCAGCGAGCGCAGGACGACGCCGGGCAGCTGCAGGTTGACGAGATCGCGCAGCTTGTCGGAGGGCCCGAGCTTCGACTGCGCCGGAAAGCGCGAGCGCAGCTGCTCGGCCGGCATCTGCGCGTTGACCGCGAGCACGAAGCTCGCCGTTCGCGCCAGCTCGGCGTCGGGGAAGACGGCGGTGCGAACGCCATGACTGCGGTCGACGAGCTCGATCTGGATCGCGTTCCGCTCGAGCACCGTCGACAGCATCCGGCGCAGGTCGGCGATGACGGGAACGAAGGTCGCGTGGAGATCGTCGTGGCGATAGGGCGGGTACTCGTTCGAAAAGCGCGCCTCGCTGGTGAAGGTCGACAGGTCGCCGGCGAGCTGCAGGCAGGCGAGGTAGAGCTCCTTCGGGTGCGTGTTCGGCGCCAGCGCGTGCTGGCGAAACACCGGCTCGGCGCGGTTGAGCGCCTGCAGCATCAGGAAGTCGGCCATCTCCGAGATGCCGTGGCTGAGCTGGCCCATGCGCGCCGCGAACGCGCGCGTTCGCTGGTGGATGAGGCCGTGCAGCAGCGTCGCGTGCGCCGAGAGCTGCTGGGTGGCGTCGATGCGTGTCTGCGGCGCGATGTAGAGCGGGTCGAGCTGGACCTGGTTGTCGCTGCGCCGTTCCACGACGCGGGCGACGCCGATGAGCGCATAGCCATCACCGGCCTCCTTGGCGCGAACGAGGCGCAGGTCGAGGGCGCCGGTCTGCACCGCCTCGGGCTCGTCGGCGGCGTTGGTATGGTCGCGCAGCTCCTCGCTGTCGGCCTTCCAGCGACGCAGCTCGTGCGCCTCGGCGTCGTCGAAGCCGACCTGCGTGACGCCCTCGCGCGCGAGCGGGACGGCGAGGCAGACGAGCTCGCCCTTCATGTCGGCGGGCACGTCCAGCGCCATCGGCTGGGCATCGTGCAGCGGGATCGAGAACGGCGTGCCGTCGGGCAGGATGCCGCTGGCGCGGGCGATGCCGACGCGGCCGATCGCCAGCATGCCGGCGTCGAGCGCGAGCTCGAAGAAGCCCCAGCCGTGCGGCCCCGTGCTGCGCATGCGCATGTCGATCGTGTACTCGACGTGCCGGGCCTCCTGCTGAAAGTGATGCGGCAGCAGGAACATCCCCTGCGACCAGACGACCTTGCTGTGCAGACTCATGAGGCGCGTGAGGTCACTTGCTGATCGCCGCTTCGACGGCGAGCTCGCCGGCCTTCACCGTGACCTTCTGCGGCTGGCTCGGCTGGATCGCGACGACGCTGCGCCACTTGGCATGCTCGAGGTCGCGGTAGGCGGCGACGACGCCGAGGAATCGGGTGTCGGGGGCGAGCGTCTTGGCGAAGGTCTTGGTCTCGCCGGGCGAAAGAACGAACTCTTCCTTGGCGAGAAGATCGGCGGCGAGCTCGGCCTGGTCGCGTTGATAGAGCGACATGAAGTCTGCCGCGTTGAAGGCCGCGGCCGACTTCAGCTCGTAGATGCGGATGAGGAGCGGCGAAGGCCGCTTGCTCGCGCTCGGGTTGATCTGCGCCGAGGCCTGGATCGTGCCCGTGACCGACGCCGGCTTGGGCGGGCCGGCGCACGCCGACAGGAGCAACGCGACGCCCAGCGCCGCCACCGGGTGCAGGCCAAAGATTCTCACGCGCGCATCTCCCATCGTTCGGCCAAGGAGCATAGCGACAGGCCGCGCCGCGACCTCGTGACTTAGGTAATCGCGTCGGCGTCGGGGTCGTCGTCCTCGCTCGGCTTCGCTTCGACGCCGTAGGCCTCGCTCGCCCAGGCGCCGAAATCGTTGTTCTTGCAGCGCGGGCTGCAGAACGGCCGGCACGGATTGCCGAGCGCATAGACCGCCTCGCCGCCGCAGGTCGGGCAGCGGACGATACGGGTGCGGAACGGCGCGTCGGTCATCGCAGAACCTGCGCTCAGGCGCAAAGCGTGAGCTCGAAGCTGCAGTCGGCGTCGCTCGGCCTGAGGCGCCCGTCGGCTTCCTGGCGCATCAGGCGAACCAGCATCATCAGGCGGTGGCCGCTGATCTCGGGAACGAGCTGCAAGGCCTTCTTGATCCGCACCCGCATCAGCTGGTAGACACGGCCGGCCGGCAGGCTTTGCGAGTACTGTCCGCCGACTGCGACGACTTGCTGCGGTGCGCCCGAGTCGCGCAGCAGCCCGAGCAGGACCTGCAAGGCTTCGGCGAGCGGCATCAGCGTGCCGACCCATTGCAGCAGGTCGCTTCGTCGCCGCGTCGCGTCGAGCTGCTGCCAGGCATAGTAGGCCGGCAGGTCGAACTCGCAGGTGCCGCCGGGAATGCTGATGCGACTCCTGATGCTCATCAGCCACTCGTTGGCGGTGAGCGCGGCGCCGGCCTTGCCGGAGACCTGGTTGAGGCGCGCGAACGCACCGTCGATGCGCGCCAGCGTGGCCTCGAGTGCGGCCTCCGAGATGGCCGGGTTGCCGCGATAGCCGAGCAGGTGCTGGCGATGCCTCTCGAGCTCCTTCAGCAGGTCGGACTTGAGGTCGGCGCGCGAGCCGACGTCCATGATCTCGAAGATCGTCGCGAGCGCGTGATGGTGGTCGACCGGCGCGTCGCGCTCGATCAGCTGGCCGAGCCGGTCGAACAGATGCTCGAGACGGAGCATCGTCCGGATGCTCTCGTTCAACGGGTACTCGTAAACGATCAAGGGGAGGGCAGGTCGGAAGCCGCGGGCAGGGAGACCGCCGTGAGACCGGTGGCCGCGCGGATTGTTTCATAGCGAACCGGCGCCGCGCGGGCGCGCGGTCATGGCCGGGTCGCGAGCGCGGACCCCCAGAGGGCGTGGACTTCGGCGGCGAGCCCGGCCAGCGAGATGCCCTGGTTGTGGATCACCGCGTCGGCGGCGGCGCGCCGTGCTGCGCGCGAGGCCTGCTGGGCGATCACCGCGCGCGCCGACTCCTCGCTCCAGCCGGGCCGGGCGGCGACGCGCTCGATCTGCACGGCCTCGTCGCAGTCGACCAGCCAGACCGCGTCGACGCGGCTGCGCCAGCGTCCGGATTCGACCAGCAACGGCACGTCGAAGACCAGCGCCGGCGCGGTCGCGGCGGCGAGGGCGGCCTGGCGCTCGACCTCGATGCCGATCAGCGGATGGAGGATCGCCTCGAGGCGCGTTCGCGTGCCGGCGTCGTCGAACGCGGCCTGGCGCATGCGCGGCCGGTCGAGGCCGCCGTCGGCGCCGATGAAGCTCGCGCCGAAGGCGGCGCCGATCGCCTCGATCGCGGCGCCGCCCGGCATCGTCAGCTGGCGCGCGATGAGATCGGTGTCGATGACCACGGCGCCGAGGCCGGCGAGGATCGCGCCGACCGTGCTCTTGCCGCTGCCGATGCCGCCGGTGAGACCGATGCGCAAGGCGGTCATTCGAGCACTGGCGATTGACGCGAGGCCGGCCCTAGGACCAGCGCAGCCAGCCGAGGACGCGCTCGGGCCCGGCGAACAGGACCACCAGCCCGGCGCCGGCGAGGAAGGGGCCGAACGGCACGTAGCGGCCCTCGCGCAAGGCGGACGACAGCTTCATGACGATGCCGACGATCGCGCCGATCACCGAGGCGCCGAGGACGATCGGCAGGATCATCTTCCAGCCGAGCCAGGCGCCGAGCGCGGCGAGCAGCTTGAAGTCGCCGAAGCCCATGCCTTCCTTGCCGGTCGTGAGCTTGAACAGCCAGTAGACCGACCAGAGCGAGAGGTAGCCGACGATCGCGCCCCAGACCGCGTCGGGCAGGGGGATCGTCCAGCCGAGCGCCGCGCTTGCCAGGCCGGCCCAGAGGAGCGGCAGGGTGAGGTTGTCGGGGAGCAGGGTGGTGTCCCAGTCGATGCCGGCGAGCGCGACCAGGACGGCGCAGAAGAAGCACCACAGCAAGGCGACCGGCTCGGCGCCGAAGCGCCAGCCGACGAGGGCGAAGAGGACCGCCGTCGCGACCTCGACGAGCGGATAGCGGGCCGAGATCGGCGCCCGGCACGCCGAGCAGCGCGCGCGCAGCCAGAGCCAGCTCGCCACCGGAATGTTCTCGTACCAGGCGATCGCATGGCCGCACGACGGACAGCGCGAGCGCGGCGTCGACAGCGTGATCGCCGGCGCCCCCTCGTGGGCGACGCCGAGAAGATCGGCGCTTTCCATCTTCCAACCGCGCTCGAGCATGAGCGGCAGGCGATGGATGACGACGTTCAGGAAGCTGCCGATGCAGAGCCCGAACAGGGCCAGGACGAAAGGCGAGAGGAAGACGTCTGCGAAGGGCATCGGTGCCCTACACCACCTGGCCCAGCTTGAAGATCGGCAGGTACATCGAGACGACGATGCCGCCGATCAGGGTTCCCAGGATGACGATGATGAACGGCTCCATCAGGCTCGACAGGCCCTTGACGGCCTCGTCGACCTCGTCCTCGTAGAACTCCGCCGCCTTGCCGAGCATGGCGTCGAGCGAGCCGGATTCCTCGCCGATGGCGCACATCTGCAGCACCATCACCGGGAAGACGCCGGTCGCCTGCATCGAGGTCGTGAGCGCCGAACCGGTCGAGACGTCCTTCTGGATCTTCTCGGTCGCCTCGGCGAAGACCGCGTTGCCCGAGGCGCCGCCGACGGAATCGAGCGCCTCGACGAGCGGCACGCCGGCGGCGAACATCGTCGACAGCGTCCGCGTCCAGCGCGCGATCGACGACTTGTTGACCAGGTCGCCGAAGACCGGGATGCGCAGCAGGAGCCGATCCATGTACTTCTGCATCTTGACCGAGCGCCGCCACGTCTGCATGAAGAAGTAGATGCCGCCGCCCAGGATGCCGAAGATGAGGTACCAGTACGACGTGAAGAACTTCGACAGCGCGATGACGACCAGCGTCGGCGCCGGCAGGTCGGCGCCGAAGGACTTGAACACGTCCTCGAACGCCGGGATGACGAAGATCATGATGACGGTGAGGACGACGAACGCGACCACCAGCACGGCGACCGGATAGATCAGCGCCGACTTGATCTTGTTCTTGATCGCCATCGTCTTTTCCTGGTAGACGGCAAGACGATCGAGCAGGGTTTCCAGGATACCGCCCGCCTCGCCGGCCTCGACCAGGTTGCAGTAGAGGGCGTCGAAGTAGAGCGGGTGCTTGCGGAACGCCGCCGAGAGGCTGGTGCCGGTCTCGACGTCGGAGCGGATGTCGGTGAGCAGCCGCGTCATCTTCGGGTTCGTGCTGCCGCGGGCGACGATGTCGAACGACTGGATCAGCGGCACGCCGGCGCGCATCATGGTCGAGAGCTGGCGGGTGAAGACGGCGATGTCCTTCTGCTTGATCGCCTTGCCGCCGCTCATGCGGCGCTTCTTCACCTTGTTGACCATCACGCCCTGGCGGCGCAGGCTCGCGCTCACCATGGCTTCGCCGCCGGCGCGCATCTCGCCGCGGACCGGCTTGCCGTTCTTGTCCTTGCCTTCCCACTCGAAGACGATGTCCTTGATTCGACCTTTTGCAGCTACTGCCGTTGCCATACGTCTTCGAGGACCGAACCCCGCCTTTCGCTTCTCGTTTACTCGTTCGTGACCGAGATCAGTTCTTCGAGTGTCGTCATGCCGGCGCGGACCTTGAGCAGGCCCGACTGGCGCAGGTCACGAACGCCTTCCCGCTGGGCCTGCTGCGCGATGTCCATCGAGCTGCCCGAGGCGAGGATGATCTTCTGGATTTCCTCCGTGATCGGCATGACCTGGTAAATCCCGACGCGGCCCTTGTAACCGTTGTTGCACATTGAACAGCCGACGGCACGGAACGGCTTCCAGTTGCCGTCGAGATCTTCCGGCTTGAAGCCGGCCTTGAGCATCGCCTCGCGAGGATAGTCGGCCGGCGCCTTGCAGTTCTCGCACAGCTTTCGCGCCAGACGCTGTGCCGTGATCAGCAGCACGCTCGCGGCGATGTTGAAAGACGCGACGCCCATGTTCGAGAGCCGCGTCAGCGTCGTCGGCGCGTCGTTGGTGTGCAGCGTCGACATCACCATGTGGCCGGTCTGCGCCGCCTTGAGGGCGATGTCGGCGGTCTCCAGATCGCGGATCTCGCCGACCATGATGATGTCTGGATCCTGGCGCAGGAACGACTTGAGGGCGACCGCGAAGGTGAGGCCGGCCCGGTCGTTGACGTTGACCTGGTTGACGCCGGGCAGGTTGATTTCCGCCGGGTCCTCGACCGTGGCGATGTTCACGCCCGGCTGGTTGAGGATGTTCAGGCAGGTGTAGAGCGACACGGTCTTGCCGCTGCCGGTCGGGCCGGTGACGAGGACCATGCCGTAGGGCCGCTGGATCGCCTTCAGCAGGCGGTCCTTCTCGATCTTCTCGTAGCCGAGCGCCTCGATCCCGACCTTGGCGCTAGACGGGTCGAGGATCCGGACGACGATCTTTTCGCCGAACAGCGTCGGCAAGGTGCTGACCCGGAAGTCGATCGCCTTGTTGCCGAACTTCAGCTTCATCCGGCCGTCCTGCGGCACGCGCTTCTCGGCGATGTCGAGACGGGAGATGACCTTGATCCGCGCCGACAGCTTGTCCTTGATGGCAAGAGGCGGCTGCGTGATCTCGCGCAGTTCGCCGTCGACACGGAAGCGGACCCGGTAGTGGTACTCGTAGGGCTCGAAGTGCAGGTCCGAGGCGCGCAGGTTGATCGCGTCGATCAGCATCTTCTGCAGGAAGCGGACGACCGGCGCGTCTTCGACTTCGCTCGTCTCGGTCGCATCCGCCGGCTGGCTGGTGACGTCGTCGGTGACGTCGAACTCGAAGTCGCCCGAGGCGAGCGACTCCATGGCGTCGTTCGTGCTTGCCCCGGTCGTCTCGAGCAGCTTGGCGAGCTTGTCGTGCTCGACGATGACCCACTCGGGCGAGAGCTGGGTCGCGAACTTGATCCGCTCGGCGGCCTCCTGGTCGGTCGGGTCGGCGCCGCCGATGAAGAGGCGATTGCCGCGCTTGCCGAGGACGACGACCTGGTACTGCGACGCGAGCTTGGCCTCGATGACGTTGCGCGGCAGCTTGGTCGCGTCGATCGCCGTCAGGTCGAGCAGCGGCAGGGCGAGCGCGGTCGACAGCGTGTGCGCGAGGTCGGCCGACGACACCGAGCCGGCGGCGATGACCGAGGCGACGAAGCTCGTGCGCTTGTCGCGCGAGGTGCGGACCAGCTCTTCGGCGGTCTTGGGGTTCAGCTTGCCGGCGTGGACCAGCACCCTGGCGACGCCGGAGAGGGCGGAGTGCGGTGCGTCGGCAAGGGTATCCAACGTGGAAATGCCCGATCAATGATGCGAAAAGCGGACGATCATCGCCGATTCACCGGGGGCTGTAAACGCCGCGACCAGAGGGGTGCGGCAACAATTCACGCGCGGTCGTCGACGACGCCACACCCGGTGTTTGCGGGGGTCGGGGAACAGGATTGGTCGGGGTGAGAGGATTCGAACCTCCGGCCTCTACGTCCCGAACGTAGCGCTCTACCAGGCTAAGCTACACCCCGTTTTCGTCCGCCTCGCCGGCCCACCGGTCGGCCGCTGCACGAGGAGCGCAGCGACGACTTCAGTCAGGACGAACGATCGACGGATCGAACCGACAAGTCTAGCAGAGCGTCGCGGTACGCCGTGCTCGGCAGCAAGTCGAGCGAGGCACGCGCCTTGTCGGCCTCGGCTCGGGCGGCATCGCGCGTCGCGTCGATCGCACCGGTCGCGCGAACGATGGCGACGATCTCGGCCAGCCGCGCCACCTCGCCGTGCTCGATGGCATGGCGAACGAGGGCGCGCTCAGCCGCCGATCCGCGCTCCATCGCGATCAAGAGCGGCAGCGTCGGCTTGCCCTCGCGCAGGTCGTTGCCGACGTTCTTGCCGAGCTGCTCGGTCGCGCCTTCGTAGTCGAGCAGATCGTCGACGAGCTGGAAGGCGGTGCCGAGCGAGCGGCCGTAGGCGGCGCACGCCTCCTCGGTCGCACTGTCGGCCTCGGCGAGGACGGCACCCAGGCGCGCGCTCGCCTCGAACAACTTCGCGGTCTTGAAGCGGATGACGCGCAGGTAGTCGGCGACGGCGACGTCGGGGTCGTGCATGTTCATGAGCTGCAGCACTTCGCCTTCGGCGATCACGTTGGTCGCGTCGGCGAGCACCTCGAGCACGCGCATGCGGTTCACCGAGACCATCATCTGGAAAGCGCGCGAATAGACGAAGTCGCCGACCAGGACGCTGGCCGCGTTGCCGAACATCGCGTTGGCGGTGCTGCGGCCGCGGCGCAGCCCCGACTCGTCGACGACGTCGTCGTGAAGCAGCGTCGCGGTGTGGATGAACTCGACCGTCGCGGCGAGCTCGAAGCGCTCGCGGCCGACGAAGCCGAGCGCGCCGGAGAAGAGGAGGACGAGGAGCGGCCGGATGCGCTTGCCGCCGGCGCTGATGATGTAGTTGGCGATCTGGTCGATCAGTGCGACCTTGGACGCGAGCCGCTTCTGGATGACGGCATCGACCTCGCGCATTTCCTCGGCCATCGGCGCGCTCGTGGCGGCACCGGGGAGGGAAGGCGAGGGGGAGAGGGCGGTCTGCGACGGGGGCACGACAAGGCGCGTCAAGGGTGGGATTATAGAAAGGGCAGGGCACCCGGATGCCCAGGGAAACAAGGTGGCGCTCCCGGTGCGTTGACGGGCCGAGGCGGGGTGACGGCGGCACGGTCGCGTGATATAGTCACAGGCTTTTCCGGGCCGCCCTGCCATGCTGCGGGCAGCGCCCCGACCCCGGGCGAGGGCCCTGGGCGCGCCTCCTACGCGGGGCAGTCAAACGAAGGATCTCAGATGTACGCGGTCATCAAAACCGGCGGCAAGCAATACCGGGTCGCCGCCGGTGAAACGATCAAGGTCGAACGTCTCTCGGTCGACGTCGGCCAGGATGTCACGCTCGACCAAGTCGTCGCCGTCGGCAGCGGCGCCGACCTCGTGCTCGGCGCGCCGCTCGTCGCCGGCGCCAGCGTCGTCGCCAGCGTCGTCTCGCACGGCCGCCACCCGAAGGTCCGCATCTTCAAGATGCACAAGCGCAAGCACTACCAGAAGCGCCAGGGCCATCGCCAGTCGTTCACCGAAATCCGCATCAGCGCGGTCAACGCGGCCTGATCCCGGCCCGCGTCCAGGAGTCTTCAAATGGCACAGAAAAAAGGCGGCGGCTCGACTCGCAACGGCCGCGATTCGCAGCCGAAGATGCTCGGCGTCAAGGTGTTCGGCGGCCAGGTCGTTCCGGCCGGCTCGATCATCGTTCGCCAGCGCGGCACCAAGTTCCACGCCGGCCCCAACGTCGGCATCGGCCGCGACCACACGCTGTTCGCGCTTGTCGACGGCGAGGTGAGTTACGCCGTCAAGGGCCCGCGCAACCGCCAGACCGTGGCCGTCAAGAGCAGCTGACGCGCCGCTCGCGCCGAGCCCGAAAAGCCCCGCGCGCCGGGGCTTTTTGCTGTCCGCGTCGCTCCGGCCGATCGCTCGCTGCGCGGGCAACGCTGAACTACCATGGGCATTCCCCACTTCCGAGCGAGGCTCGCATGAGCTGGAGCGGCATCATCCTCGTCATCGTCGGCGCCCTCCTGCTGGCGAACAATTTCGAACTGCTGCCGCTCGGCTGGCTGCGCCAATGGTGGCCGGCGCTGCTCATCGCGCTCGGCCTGATGTCGATCGTGCGGCCGCAGCGCGGCCGGCGTCGCGCGAGCGACGACGACGGCATCGATCGCCCCCGGCGCGACGTCGACCCGCGGCCGTGAGATTCGTCGACGAAGCGACGATCGACGTCGTCGCCGGCGACGGCGGCAACGGCTGCATGAGCTTTCGGCGCGAGAAGTTCATTCCCTTCGGCGGCCCGAATGGCGGCGACGGCGGCCGCGGCGGCAGCGTCTGGGCGGTCGCCGACCGCAACCTCAACACCCTGATCGACTTCCGCTACGCGCGCCGGCACGAGGCGCGCCACGGCGAGAACGGACGCGGATCCGACCAGTACGGCGCCGCCGCCGACGACATCGTCATGCGCATGCCGGTCGGCACGATCATCAGCGACGCCGAGACCGGCGAGGTGGTCGCCGAGCTGCTCGAGCCCGACGAGAAGGTGCTGATCGCCAAGGGCGGCGACGGCGGCTTCGGCAACCTGCACTTCAAGAGCAGCACCAACCGGGCGCCGCGCCAGAAGACGCCGGGCTGGCCGGGCGAGCACAGGAAGCTCAAGCTGGAGCTGCGCGTCCTCGCCGACGTCGGCCTGCTTGGCATGCCCAACGCGGGCAAGTCGACCTTGATCGCCGCAATCTCGAACGCGCGGCCGAAGATCGCCGACTACCCGTTCACGACGCTGCACCCGAACCTCGGCGTCGTCCGCGTCGCGCCCGAGCAGAGCTTCGTCGTCGCCGACATCCCGGGCCTGATCGAGGGCGCTGCGGAAGGCGCCGGCCTCGGCCATCAGTTCCTGCGCCATCTGCAGCGCACGCGGCTGCTCCTGCACCTCGTCGACTTCGCTCCGTTCGACGACGCCGATCCGGTCGAGCAGGTCCGCGCCATCGTCGCCGAGCTCGAGAAATACGACCCGGAGCTCGCCGCCAAGCCGCGCTGGATCGTCCTCAACAAGCTCGACATGGTGCCGGCCGACGAGCGCGCCGAGCGGCTCAAGTCGTTCACCAGGCGGCTGCGCTGGAAAGGGCCGATCTTCTCGATCTCGGCGCTGACGCGCGAGGGCTGCGAGGGCCTGGTGCGCGCCGTCTACGACCACGTCGCCGCGCAGGTCCGGCCGGCCGCCGAGGAGCGCGACCCGCGCTTCGACCCGGTCGACGCCGACGGCCCGAGATGAGCGAGGTCCTGCGCGGCGCACGCCGGATCGTCGTCAAGGTCGGCTCCAGCCTCGTCACCAACGAAGGCCGCGGCGTCGACCCGAACGCGGTCGGCGACTGGTGCCGGCAGATGGCGGCGCTCGTTCGCGAAGGGCGCGAGCTCGTGATGGTCTCGAGCGGCGCCATCGCCGAAGGCATGAAGCGGCTCGGCTGGCCGGCGCGGCCGCGCGGCGTTCACGAGCTGCAGGCCGCCGCCGCGGTCGGCCAGATGGGCCTGGCGCAGATCTACGAATCGGCGCTGCGCACGCATGGCATCGGCAGCGCCCAGGTGCTCCTCACCCACGCCGACCTCGCCGATCGCGAGCGCTACCTGAACGCGCGCTCGACGCTCGTCACCCTGCTCGGCCTCGGCGTGGTGCCGGTGATCAACGAGAACGACACCGTCGTCAACGACGAGATCAAGTTCGGCGACAACGACACGCTCGGCGCTCTCGTCACCAACCTGCTCGACGCCGACGCGCTCGTCATCCTCACCGACCAGGCGGGCCTGTTCTCGGCCGATCCGCGCCGCGACCCGGCGGCGCGCCTGGTCGAGAGCGGCGCCGCCGGCGATCCCGCACTCGAGCTCATGGCCGGCGGCGCCGGCTCGGCGCTCGGCCGCGGCGGCATGCTGACCAAGGTGCTCGCCGCACGGCGCGCCGCGCGCAGCGGCGCGAGCACGGTGATCGCTTCGGGACGCGAGCGCGATGTCCTGCTTCGCCTCGCCGCCGGCGAGAGCATCGGCACGGTGCTCGTCGCGACGACCGCGAAGGTCGTCGCGCGCAAGCTCTGGATGAGCGATCACCTCCAGCTGCGCGGCGCGGTCGTCGTCGACGACGGCGCCGCCGCCAAGCTGCGCGACGGCGGCAAGAGCCTGCTGCCGATCGGCGTCGTCAGCGTCGAGGGCGACTTCCATCGCGGCGACGTCATCGCCGTGCGCCGGGCGAGCGGCGAGGAGATCGGCCGCGGCCTCAGCAACTACGGCAGCGCCGAAGCGAGGCTGATCGCGAGAAAGCCGTCATCGGAGATCGGCCGGCTGCTCGGCTTCACCGGCGAGCCCGAGCTGATCCACCGCGACAACCTCGTCCTGACCTGAGCCCGGCGCAGCTCAGGCCATCGGCTCCTTCGGCTGCGCCTGCGTCAGCGGCGCGGGCGCCGTGGGGGTGCCCTCGATCGGCGTCGTCGCCAGGGAAGCGTGTGCCGCCGACCCGACAGGCAGGGCGTCGCTGCGCCGGTAGTGATCGGTCGCGTCCTCGCGATGGTGCGGCCTGAGCCCCGAGCGCAGGTAGCGGTTGTGCTGGGCGCCGCGCGGCAGGAAGCGGGCGAGCTCGGTGAGCGCCATCTGGTAGACGTCGCGCTTGAACTCGATCACCAGGTCGAGCGGGATCCAGTACTCGTTCCAGCGCCAGGCGTCGAACTCCGGATGGTCGGTGGCGCGCAGGTTCATGTCGCTGTCGCGGCCGGTGAGCTGGAGCAGGAACCAGATCTGCTTCTGGCCGCGGTAGTGGCCGCGCGCGTCGCGTCGGATGAAGTGCATCGGCACCTCGTAGCGCAGCCAGTCGCGCGTTCGCGCGACGACGCGGACATGGTCCGGAGTGAGCCCCACTTCCTCGTGGAGCTCGCGGAACATCGCCTGCTCAGGCGTCTCGCCGTAATTGATGCCCCCTTGCGGGAACTGCCAGGAGTGGGTGCGTATCCTTTTGCCCCAGAACACCTGATTCTTCGGGTTGAGCAGGACGATGCCGACGTTGGGTCTGAACCCATCACGGTCGAGCATAATCAACCTCGATTCTTGCGTTGACCGATTATTGCACCGGCATGACGCGTTTCAAACCCTCGCACGCCTTGCCGACCGGCGCTCGCCGGCTTCGCGGCGCCTCGCGAGCGCAGCCAGCGCCAACGCCAAGCCGATGAGAGCCAGCCAGTTCTTCGTCTCCACCCTCAAGGAAGCGCCCGCCGACGCCGAGGTCGTGAGCCACCAGCTCATGCTGCGAGCCGGCTTCATCAAGCGTCTGTCGGCCGGCATCTACACGTACATGCCGATGGGCCTGCGCGTCATCCGCAAGATCGAGAAGATCGTTCGCGAAGAGATGAACCGCGCCGGCGCGGTCGAGCTGCTGATGCCGGTCGTCCAGCCGGCCGAGCTGTGGCAGGAATCGGGGCGGTTCCAGAAGTACGGCCCCGAGCTGATGCGCGTCAAGGACCGCCACGAGCGCGACTTCGTGATCCAGCCGACGAGCGAGGAGGTCATCACCGACATCGCGCGCCAGGAGCTGCGCAGCTACCGCGCCTTGCCGAAGAATTTCTATCACATCCAGACCAAGTTCCGCGATGAGCGCCGGCCGCGCTTCGGCCTGATGCGCGGGCGCGAGTTCACGATGAAGGACGCCTACTCGTTCGATCGCGACCTCGACGCGGCCAGGACGAGCTACGACCAGATGTACGCCGCCTACGTGCGCATCTTCGAACGCATGGGCCTGGTGTTTCGCGCCGTCGCCGCCGACAACGGCACGATCGGCGGCATCCGCTCGCACGAGTTCCAGGTGATCGCCGACACCGGCGAGGACGCGATCGTCTACAGCCCCGACTCCGACTATGCCGCCAACATCGAGCTCGCCGAGGCGGTCGCGCCGAAGGCGCCGCGCTGCAGCGCGACAAAGGCGCTGGAGAAGACGCCGACGCCGGGGAAGAGCACCTGCGAAGACGTCGCCGCCTTCCTCGGCCTGCCGCTGGCGCAGACGGTGAAGTCGCTCGTCCTCGCGACCGATTCCGCCGACGACGCATCGACGCCGCGCGAGCCGACGATCTGGCTGCTGCTCGTTCGCGGCGACCATTCGCTCAACGAGATCAAGGCCGGCAAGGTGCCCGGCCTCGAGCGCGGCTTTCGCTTCGCGACCGCGGCCGAGATCGAGTCGACGTTCGGTTGCAAGCCGGGCTACCTCGGCCCGATCGGCGCCAGGCGGCCGCTGCGCCTGGTCGTCGATCGCGCCGTCGCGGCGATGAGCGACTTCGTCTCGGGCGCGAACGCAGAGGGATACCACTACACCGGCGTCAACTGGGGGCGCGATCTGGCCGAGCCCGAGGTCGTCGCCGACATCCGGAACGCCGTCGCCGGCGATCCTTCGCCCGACGGCAAGGGCGTCCTGGCGATCCAGCGCGGCATCGAGGTCGGCCACGTCTTCCTGCTCGGCTCGTACTACAGCCAGAGCATGAACGCGACCTTCCTCGACGAGAAGGGCCAGCCGCAGCTGCTCCAGATGGGCTGCTACGGCATCGGCATCACGCGCATCGTCGGCGCCGCCGTCGAGCAGAACCACGACGCGCGCGGCATGATCTGGCCCGAGGCGATCGCGCCGTTCGCGGTCGTCGTCTGCCCGATCGGCTACGACCGCTCGCCGGCGGTTCGCGAAGCCGCCGATGCGCTCCACGACGCGCTCGACGCCGCCGGCGTCGACGTCCTCCTCGACGATCGCGGCGAGCGCCCCGGCGCGATGTTCGCCGATTGGGAGCTGATCGGCGTGCCGCATCGCGTCGTCCTCTCCGACCGCGGCCTCAAGGCCGGCGAGGTCGAGTACCAGGGGCGCCGCGATGCCGCCGCGACCAACGTCCCGGCGACCGACGTGCCGGCCTTCCTGAAGGGCAAGCTCGCCGCATGACCGGCGAGCTCTCCCGGCGCGGGAGAGGGCGGCGGGCGGTCGTCGCGGCGGCGGTCCTCGGTCCGGCCGCGGCGGCGTGGCCGCGCTTCGCGTGCGCCGGCGCCCAGGCCGAAGAGCCGCTCGCCGATGCCGTCCGGTCCGCGCTTTCGGCGGCGGTCGCCGACGCGGCGCCGCCGAAACCGAGCTTCACGAGCATCGAGGACCGCCTCGCCTACCTGCGCTGGCTCGGCGCGATGAGCGACCGCCTGCGCAAGCAGAAGACCGAGCTCGTCACGCGCGTCGAGTTCCTGCAGACTCTCTGGTACGAGAGCAAGCGGTCGGGCCTCGAGCCGGCGCTCCTGCTCGGCCTCGTCCAGGTCGAGAGCGGCTTTCGCAAGTACGCCATCAGCATCGCCGGCGCGCGCGGCTACACCCAGGTGATGCCGTTCTGGATGCGCCTGATCGGCGACGGCGACGTCGGCCGCCTCTTCCACATGCAGACCAACCTGCGCTTCGGCTGCGTCATCCTGCGCCACTACCTCGAGCGCGAGCGCGGCGACCTGTACATGGCGCTCGGCCGCTACAACGGCAGCCGCGGCCGGCCCGAATATCCGAATGCCGTGTTCGGCGCGCGCCGCGCCTGGGAGTTCAACCCGGCCTGACGCGACCGGCGCTACAGGCCCGACCAGGGCTTGGGCGCGGCGCCCTCGATGCCGAGCAGCGCGAGCACCCGCTCGACAGTGTCGTCGATGATCTCGTCGATCGTCGTCGGCCGGTGATAGAAGGCCGGCAGGGGCGGGAAGACGATCGCGCCCATCTCGGTCGCGCTCGTCATGTTGCGCAGATGGGCGAGGTTGAGCGGCGTCTCGCGCACCATCAGGAGCAGGCGGCGCCGCTCCTTCAGGGCGACGTCGGCGGCGCGTGTCAGGAGGTTGTCCGACATGCCGTTGGCGATCGCCGCGAGCGACTTCATCGAGCACGGCGCGACGACCATCGCCCGCGCCGCGAACGAGCCGCTGGCGATCGCCGCGCCGACGTCGGCCGGGTGGTACGAGACGTCGGCGAGCGCCTCGAGCGTCTTGCGGTCGAGCCCGAGCTCGTGGTGGACGTTGAGGAGGCCTGCCGGCGTCGCGACCAGGTGCGTCTCGCAGCCGGCGCGGCGCAGCCGCTCGAGCAGGCGGACGGCGTAGATCGCGCCGGTCGCGCCGGTGACGCCGACGACGACGCGTGCGTTGCCGTCGGCCACGTGGGTGCGAGCCTAGGCGGCGATGCCGAGAGTCTGCTGCAGCTCGCCGGCCTGGTACATCTCGGTCATGATGTCCGAGCCGCCGACGAATTCGCCGTTGACGTAGAGCTGCGGGATCGTCGGCCAGTCGGAGTAGCCCTTGATGCCCTGGCGGATCTCCTCGTCCTCGAGGACGTTGACCGTCTTCAGGTCGGCGACGCCGCAGGCCTTCAGGATCTGGATCGCGCGGCCGGAAAAGCCGCACATCGGGAATTGCGCCGTGCCCTTCATGAAGAGGACGACGCGGTGGTTCTTGACGAGGTCGTCGATGCGCTGATGAACGTCGCTCATGGTGCGAGCCGCCCTTTTTCGGTGATGTCGATCAGGCGACTTTACCGGCAAACCCCGGGCAAGCGGATCAGAAGGAATACGAGACGCCGAGCTGGACGATCGGCGCCAGGCGCATGTCGCGGACGACGTCGTCGAGGCTCTGCGAGCCGCCGAAGACACGGCCGAAGCGGACCACGTTGCCGGGGCTCTGCGAGACGACGCCCAGGTCGGCGCTGAAGTGCCAGCCGCTCTTGGCCGAGAGGTTGGTGTAGCCGATGCCGATGTAGGGAACGGTGGCGCTCTCGACGGCCGAATCGGCCGGATAGGCGAGCGGGATCGCCGAGGCGCCGAACAGGCGCCGGTCGGTCGCGAAAAGGCCGCTCGACGGCGTCGCGACAGCGCCGAGCCAGGCGCTGCGCGCGCCGATCAGGACGCCGCTGGTGGCGCGAAAGCCCCCGGCCGAGCTGGCCCGGGCCGCCGGCGTCGAGCCGAAATAGACGTCGCCGAGGAGGCCGACGCTGCCGACCTGGAGGCCGGTCCGCTCGAAGGGGGCGAGGTCGGCGCGCCAGCCCGGCGCGCCGGGCGCGTAGGCGATCCGGCTCTGGAAGCGGGCCCAGGGCACGCGGTCGGCATTGGGCGCCAGGCCCTCGCCCTCGGCACGTGCGTCGGCCAGCGTCAGCGCGGAGGCGACGGCGGCACAGATCCAGAGCACGTTGCGCATGGGACTCTCCTCGATCACACCAGGGTGCATCGGGCCGTGTTGCGGCCGGAAATCATCCTACGACGGCGCGCCGGAAAAAGGTGTTGGGCCGACGCCGCACCGGCCCCGGATCCGGGCCTTCGCGCGCCTTTTTCACGACGTACGGAGGCCCTTTGCGACGGGCGGTATGGCTTGTGACCGGCGGTTAACCGGGCGGCCGGCGACCGCCCGTCGCGCGCTCGAGTCCAGCCAGATCGCGCCGCGTCTCCACTTGCGTGAAGCCGGCCGACGCGAGCAGCTCGCGCACCGCCGCGGCCTGGTCGAAGCCGTGCTCGAGGAGGAGCCAACCCCCTGGAACGAGGGCCGATCCGGCGCCGGCGACGATCGCGCGCAGCGCGCCGAGGCCGTCGCCGCCGGGCGTGAGGGCGAGGGCCGGTTCGTGCCGCAAGGCGTCCAGGTGCGGGTCGCCGGCGGCGATGTAGGGCGGGTTGGCGACGGCGATGTCGAAGCGGCGGCCTTCGAGCCCTTGCCACCAGGACGCCTCGACGAGCTCGATCGCCAGACCGAGCCGCTCGGCGTTGCGGCGCGCCACCGCGAGGGCGGCCGCGCTGGCGTCGGTCGCGATGACGTCGCAGGCCGGATTCGCTCGTTTCAGCGCGAGCGCGATCGCGCCGCTGCCGGTGCCGAGGTCGACGGCGCGGACCGGGTCGATATTGGCCGCGCCTGTCCGGTTCGATCGCAGCGCCGCGACCGACTCGCACGCCCAGTCGACGAGAAGCTCGGTCTCCGGGCGCGGCACGAGCACGCCGCGATCGACCTCGAGGACGAGGCCATGGAACTCCTTTTCGCCGAGCAGGTAGGCGAGCGGCTCGCCGGCGAGCCGTCGCTCGAGCCACTCCGACCACTGCGTCGCCTCGGACGGTGCCAGCGTGCGCTCGTCCTGGGCGATCAGGCGCGTTCGCGTCGTCGCCAGCAGTCGTGCCAGCAGCAGCTGCGCGTCGAGCGAGGAGACGCCTCGCGCGCGTGCGTCGGCGAGCGCGGCGGCGACCGTGGTCACGACTCGCCGCTCTCGAGCGCGGCGAGCTGCTCGGCGGCCTGCGCCGCCTGCAATGCGGCGATCACCTCGTCGAGGTCGCCGTCGAGGATCGCCTGCAGCTTGTAGAGCGTCAGGCCGATGCGGTGGTCGGTGACGCGGCCCTGCGCGAAGTTGTAGGTGCGGATGCGGTCGCTGCGGTCGCCGCTGCCGATCAAGCCCTTCCGCGTCGCCGCTTCCTTGGCGGCACGTTCGGATCGCTCCTTGTCGCGCAGCCGCGCCGTCAGCACGGCGAGCGCCTTGGCCTTGTTGCGGTGCTGCGAGCGGTCGTCCTGGCACTCGGCGACGATCCCCGTCGGCAGGTGGGTGATGCGGATCGCGCTGTCGGTCTTGTTGACGTGCTGGCCGCCGGCGCCGCTGGCGCGGAAGGTGTCGATTCGCAGCTCGCTCGGGTCGAGCGTCACCTCTTCGGCTTCGTCGGGCTCGGGCAGGACGGCGACCGTGCAGGCGCTCGTGTGGATGCGGCCCTGCGTCTCGGTCGCCGGAACGCGCTGGACGCGGTGGCCCCCCGACTCGAACTTCAGCGCCGCGTAGACCGAGTCGCCGTCGATGCGGACGACGAGCTCCTTGTAGCCGCCGAGGTCGCTCGCGCTTTCCGAGAGGATCTCGGTGCGCCAGCGCCTTCTCTCGGCGTAGCGGAGGTACATGCGGGCCAGATCGGCGGCGAAGAGCGCCGACTCGTCGCCGCCGGTGCCGGCGCGGATCTCGAGGAAGACGTTGCGCGAGTCGTCGTCGTCGCGCGGCAGGAGGGCCGCCTGCAGCTGTGCGAGCAGGCGCCCGAGGTCGGCGGCGGCGGCGGCGGCTTCGTCGCGCGCGAGGCCGGCCATCGCCTCGTCGCCGCTCGATTCGGCGAGCAGCTCGTTCGCCGCGGCGAGGTCGCGCTCGCGCCCTTGGTAGCGGCGGAACAGGTCGACCAGCGTGCTCGCCTCGGCGTGCTCGCGGCCGAGCTCGCGGTAGCGCTTCATGTCGGCGGCGACGCCGCCGTCGGCGAGCAGCGCGTCGAGCTCGCCGAGACGAAGGGCGAGGCGTTCGAACTGCTGGCGGAAGGAGGTTTTCATCGGTGCAAGAGGCGCTAACAACGAACGAAGGGCGACAGTCACGGCGCCACAGGACGCGGCGCGGCGAGAGCGCCGCTAGCGCTTGTCGTTGCCGGGATGGCGGCCGCTGCCGCGCAGGAAGAGCCGCGTCACCGTCTGCGCGAGGCGGCCGCGCTCGTCGCCCTCGGCCGCGTTCAGCTCGGCGAGCGTGCCGTGCAGCAGCTTTTGCGTCAGGCCGCGCGAGAGCGCCTCGAGGACGGCGTCGACGTCCTCGCCGCTCGCGAGCAGCTTCTTCGCCCGCATGATCTCGAGCGAGCGCCAGTCGTCGGCCTGCGCGTTGAGCGCCTGGATCAGCGGCACCGAGCCGCGCCGGTCGAGCCACTGGACGAAGCTCTGCACGCCGGTCTCGATGATCGCCTCGGCCTGCGCCACCGCGGCCTCGCGCTTCTCGCCGCCGATCTGGACCAGCGCCGACAGGTCGTCGACGGTGTAAAGGTAGACGTCGGAGAGGCGCGCGACCTCGGGCTCGATGTCGCGCGGCACGGCGAGGTCGACCATGAACATCGGCCGGTGGCGCCGCGCCTTCAAGGCCCGCTCGACCGCGCCGAGGCCGATGATCGGCAGCGAGCTCGCCGTGCACGAGACGACGATGTCGAATTCGGCCAGGCGCGCGGGCAGGTCGGCGAGAGGGAACGTCGTCGCCGAGAAGCGCGCGCCGAGCTCGCCTGCGCGCGCCGCGCCGCGGTTGGCGACCGCGAGCAGGAGCGGCTGGCGCGCCGCGAAGTGAGTCGCGGCGAGCTCGATCATCTCGCCGGCGCCGACGAAGAGCACCTTGGTCTGGCGCAGATCCTCGAACAGCTGCGAGGCCAGACGCACCGCGGCCGCCGCCATGCTGATCGAGTGGGCGCCGATCTCGGTCGACGAGCGCACCTCCTTGGCGACCGCGAACGAGCGCTGGAACATCTGCTGCAGCGTGCTGCCGAGCGTGCCGGCGCTGCCCGCCTCGCGCACCGCCTCCTTCAGCTGGCCGAGGATCTGCGGCTCGCCGAGGACCATCGAATCGAGTCCGCTCGCGACCCGGAATGCGTGGCGCGCCGCCGAAGGCCCTTCGAGCACGTAGGCGTGCGAGCGCAGCGTCGCAGTCTGCACGCCGCCCATGTCGGCGAGCCAGTCCAGTGCCGGCTCGAGCGCGCTCACGGGCGCGCCGACGTAGACCTCGGTGCGGTTGCAGGTCGACACGATCGCGACCTCCTCGACCGGTTCGAGCCGCGACCGGAACGCCTTCAGCGTCGTCGCCAGCTGCTGCGGCGCGAGCGCGAAGCGGCCGCGCAGATCGAGCGGCGCGGTCGTGTGGTTGAGCCCCAGGGCGAAGACGCTCATCGGCGGATTATAAAATTCGCGCCCATTGCAAGCCGCCGACGCCTTCTGGCACCTCACCAACTTCTTCGCGCCGGCGTTGTTTCTCGGCGCCTGCGCGGCGGCTTTGACGAAGGCGATCTGGCGCCGCGAGCTCGGCCCGGGCGGCGGATTGCGCCTCTGGGCCTGGGCCAGCGGTGCGACGGCGATCGCCGCGATCGCCGGGCTGGCCGCCTTCGGCCACGACGGCCGGATCGCGACCTATGCGGCGATGGTCGTCGCCTGCGCCGTCGCGCTGTGGTGGGCCGGATTCCACGGCGGCGGCAAGCGCTGAGCGACGCCGAGACGATCCGCCGGCGGCGACGTCGGCCCTAGGCGACGATGTCGCCGCGCAGCGAATGGCCGCGCACTTCGCTGATCCTGACGTCGACGAGCTCGCCGGGGCGGCGGTCGGCGCCGGCGAGATTGACGACGCGGTTGCATTCGGTCCGTCCCATCAGCTCGTGGCTGTCCTTGCGCGAACGGCCTTCCAGCAGGATCCTCTGGACGGTGCCGACGCGGGTCCCGCTGATCGCGTCGCCCTGGGACTCGATCACTGCCTGCAGCCGCTGCAGGCGCGCCGCCTTGACGTCGGCGGGCGTGTCGTCCGCGAGCGCCGCTGCGGGCGTCCCGGGCCGCGCGCTGAAGAGAAAGCTGAAGCTGTAGTCGAAGCCGACGTCGTCGACGAGCGCCATCGTCCGCTCGAAGTCGTCGTCGCTCTCGCCCGGGAAGCCGACGATGAAGTCGCTCGAGATCGCGATCCCGGGCCGGACCGCGCGGAGCTTGCGGATCGTGCTCTTGTATTCGAGCGACGTGTAGCCGCGCTTCATCGCCGCGAGGATGCGGTCGCTGCCGTGCTGGACCGGCAGGTGCAGGTGGTCGACGAGCTTGGCCGTGTGCCCATAGGCCTCGATCAAACCGTGCGTGAACTCCTTCGGGTGGCTCGTCGTGTAGCGGATCCGCTCGATTCCCGGGATCTCGGCGACGTACTCGACCAGCGTCGCGAAGTCGGCGACCTCGGCGGAGCCGCCCATCGCGCCGCGGTAGGCGTTGACGTTCTGGCCGAGCAGCGTCACCTCGCGAACGCCCTGGTCGGCGAGGCCGGCGACCTCGACCAGCACGTCGTCGAACGGACGCGAGACCTCCTCGCCGCGCGTGTACGGGACGACGCAGTACGAGCAGTACTTCGAGCAGCCTTCCATGATCGAGACGAAGGCCGTCGGGCCGTCGACGCGCGCCGGCGGCAGGTGGTCGAACTTCTCGATCTCGGGAAAGCGGATGTCGACCTGCGGCCGGCCTTCGCTCCTGCGCCGCGCCAGCATCTCGGGCAGGCGGTGCAGCGTCTGCGGGCCGAAGACGAGGTCGACGTACGGCGCGCGCGCGACGATCGCCGCGCCTTCCTGGCTGGCGACGCAGCCGCCGACGCCGATCAGCGTGCCACGCGCCTTCAGGTGCTTGACGCGGCCGAGGTCGCTGAACACCTTCTCCTGCGCCTTCTCGCGCACCGAGCAGGTGTTGAAGAGGATCAGGTCGGCGTCGTCGGCGCTGTCGGTCCGCTCGTAGCCGGCCGCCGCATGGAGCACGTCGGCCATCTTGCCGGAGTCGTAGACGTTCATCTGGCAGCCGAAGGTCTTGATGAAGACCCGAGGCTTGGCCGCCACGCCGTCGCTCACGGCTTGACCCAGACCTGCCCGATCGGATCGAACGTCCACTGCTGCGCCTCCGCCGGCGTGGTCGGCCACGGCCGCACCGCGGCTTCCTCGGGGCGCAGGATCCAGACGTCCTTGACCAGGCCCGAGGTGTCGACCGTGTAATTGACGAGATAGCGCCCGCCGGTCAAGCCGCTCGGAACGATGGCCATGTTGTTGGCGTCGCGGATCCGCGATCCCGGTGCGAGACGGGCCGGCACGCCGTTGAGCTGGATGTCGGGCGCGACGCCGATGACGATCGCGCCGCGCAGCGCGTTCTGCGGGAACGCGCGCTGCACCTGCGCTGCCGCCGGGGCGGCGAGGCAGGCATAGGCCAGGAGGGCAGTGACGAAGCGAAGCATGGGTTGATCCGTGCGGTGCCGCGGAGCGCGGCGAAGAAGCGGCGCGGGCGGCGGGCCGACGGCAATCTGGTGGCGCTTCAGGGACTCGAACCCCGGACCTGCGGATTATGATTCCGTCGCTCTAACCGACTGAGCTAAAGCGCCTGAGCCCGCGAGTATAGCGAGCCGACCCGGCGCGATCGGCGGTTCAGGCTTCGACCTTGCAGCGTCTGCGGGCGCTTCTTTCTCTCACTGTTTCGCCCGCTCTTCCATGTTCAGTTTCTTCAAGAAGAAGCCGCCGCCAGTCGCGGCGCCAGCGCCGTCGGCCGGGCGCGCCGCCGAAGCTGCGTCTCCTTCCGCCGCCGAGCCGACGGCGTCGCCTGCGGAGCTGACCGGCGAGCGCGCGCGCGGCAAGCTCGACTGGCTGAACGCCGACGTCGGCGAGCTCTTCTTCGGCAAGAAGCCAGCCGCGCCGCCACCTGACGCGGCACCGCTCGCGACCCCCGTCCCGCCGGCGCCGATCGCGCCGCTGCCTGCGACCGAGGCGGGCGCGAGCGAAGCCGCTTCGGCGTCTCCGGTCGAGACCACCGAGACCACCGGAACCGCCGCCGATCGCGCCGGCTGGATGGCCAAGCTGAAGAGCGGCCTGCAGCGCACCGGCGGCGCGATCGCCGGCGCCTTCGTCGGTGCCGAGATCGGCGACGAGCTCTACGAGGATCTCGAGGTCGCGCTGCTGCAGGCCGACGCCGGCGCCGACGCCACGATCTACCTCCTCGACGAGCTGCAGGCGCGAGTCACCCGCGCCCACGTCCGCGATCCTGCGAAAGCCCGCCGCCTCCTCGCCGAATGCGTCGAGGAGCTGCTGCAGCCGCTCGAGCGCCCGCTCGTCATCGGCGCGCACACGCCGACCGTGATCATGGTCGTCGGCGTCAACGGCGCCGGCAAGACGACGAGCGTCGGCAAGCTCGCGCGTCACCTGGTCGATTCCGAGCAGAAGGTGCTGCTCGCCGCCGCCGACACCTTCCGCGCCGCCGCGCGCGAGCAGCTGCTCGCCTGGGCCGAGCGCGCCGGCGTCGCCGGCGACGGTCGCGCTGCGGGGCACATCGAGATCGTCAGCCAGGAAGGTGGCGATCCGGCCGGCGTGACCTTCGACGCCGTCGTCGCCGGCAAGGCGCGCGGCTGCGACGTCGTCATCGTCGACACCGCCGGGCGCCTGGCGACGCAGGCGCACCTGATGGAAGAGCTGAAGAAGATCAAGAGAGTCATCGCCAAGGCCGAGGCTGGTGCGCCGCACGAGGTGCTCCTCGTCATCGACGGCAACACCGGCCAGAACGCTCTCGCGCAGGTGCAGGCGTTCGACGAGGCGCTGCAGCTGACCGGGCTCGTCATCACCAAGCTCGACGGCACGGCCAAGGGCGGCGTGCTCGCGGCGATCGCGCTCTGGTCGCGCTCGCGCAGCCAGCCGCTGCCGGTCTACTTCGTCGGCGTCGGCGAGAAGCTCGCCGACCTGCAGACCTTTCGCGCGCGCGAGTTCGCCGCCGCGTTGGTCGATTGAGGCCCGACCGCTAGCGTTTCTCGACCGGCGGCAGCTCGGCCGTGACCGAGTCGAGCTCGTCGAACCACGACGTCGTGCTCGGCTCGCGCACCTCGATCACCTCGCCCTGCGACCAGTCGCGATCGGTGTCGGCGAAGGGATCGACGGCTGGGCCGCCCTCGACCACCGCGTCGCCCATGCGCGCCTCGTTCATCGCCGCATCGCCGAAGGCGGCCTCGCTGAACTCGGCCGCGCCGACCACGGTCGCGGCGGTCGCCAGCACCGCCGGCTTCTTGGCCATTCCCGCGGGCACGGCCGGCGCGCTCGGCAGGAGCTTCTCGCGCGCCGCCTCGATCGTCGGCAGCTTCTCCTCGTTCCAGACGTGGAGCGGGATCTTGGCGGCCTTCAGGGCGCGCGCGACGCGCTCGAGGCGGACCTTCACCTTGTCGTCGAGGTGCTCCATCGGCGGGCGAACCTCGACCACCGCGACCACCTGCGAGGTGACGTCGCAGACGACGAAGTCGACGCACTGGTTGCCGAGACGGCGCATCCATTCGGCGTAGGAGTTGCGCTTGGGAACGGTCAGGAAGCGCGCCAGCGGCACCTGCGCCAGGATCAGGTAGCCGGGCAGGGCGAGCTTGAGGGTGCTGAACGCGAGCCGTTCGGTGGAGCGCAGGATGCGCGTCGGCTCGGGCGGCCAGCCGGCGAGCGTGTCGAGGCGCTCGGCCGGCATTTCCTGGCGAACCGGCGGGCCCTGGTTGCGTGCCAGCCACCAGACCAGCGGCAGGGCGCACAACAGGGCGACCAACGAAACGAGGATGAGAGTCGTCGAGTCCATCGCTGCCTTTGATCGTGATGGCGTTCGTGGCGGCGCTCAGCGCATGCCGCCGAGGCCCTTCATGCCGCCCATCCGCTTCATCATCTTCATCATTCCGCCACCCTTCATCTTCTTCATGACGTCGCGCATCTGCTCGAACTGGTTCAGGAGCCGATTGACCTCCTGCACCTGAACCCCGGCGCCGCTCGCGATGCGGCGCTTGCGGGTGGCTTTCAGCAGCTCGGGCTTCCTGCGCTCGAGCGGCGTCATCGAGCAGATGATGCCCTCCATGCGGCGGACGTCACGCTCGGCGCGGTTCATCTCGGCCGGGCCGAGCTGGGCAGCGCGCCCGGACAGTTGCGAGGGTAGCTTGTCCAGCAGGCCGCCCAGGCCGCCCATCTTCTTCATCTGTGAAATCTGTGACAGGAAGTCGTTGAGATCGAAGCTGCCTGTGGCCCTGACCTTGTCGGCGAGCTTCTGTGCCGCGGCGACGTCGACGTTCTTCTCGACCTCCTGGACCAGGCCGACGATGTCGCCCATGCCGAGGATGCGGCCGGCGTGGCGCTTGGCATCGAACACCTCGAGGCCGTCGAGCTTCTCGCTCGTTCCGGCGAACTTGATCGGCGCGCCGGTGATCGCCCTGACCGACAGCGCGGCGCCGCCGCGCGAGTCGCCGTCCATCTTGGTGAGGACGATGCCGGTCAGCGGCAAGGCTTCCTTGAACGCCTTGGCGGTGTTGACCGCGTCCTGGCCCTGCATCGCGTCGACGACGAAGAGCGTCTCGACGGGCTTCAGCGCCGCGTGCAGCTCGCGGATCTCGGCCATCAGCTTCTCGTCGATCGCCAGGCGCCCGGCGGTGTCGACGAGGAGGACGTCGAAATAGTGGGTGCGGGCGTGCTCGAGCGCGGCGCGGGCGATCGCGACCGGCGCGTCGCTCGCGCTCGACGGGAACCATTCGGCGCCGGCCTGGCGCGTCACCGTCTTGAGCTGCTCGATCGCCGCCGGCCGGTAGACGTCCGCGGAGACGGTGAGCACCTTCTTCTTGCGCTTCTCGATCAGGTGCTTGGCGAGCTTGGCCGTCGTCGTCGTCTTGCCGGCGCCCTGCAGGCCGGCCATCAGGATGACCGCCGGCGGCTGTGCCTTCAGGTCGAGGTCGGCGACGCCTTCGCCCATCGTTGCCGCGAGCTCGCGGTCGACGACGCCGACGAACGCCTGCCCTGGGGAGAGCGACCCGCTCACCTCGGCGCCGAGGGCGCGGTCCTTGACGCGGGCGATGAAGTCGCGCACCACCGGCAGCGCGACGTCGGCTTCGAGGAGCGCCATGCGCACCTCGCGCAGCATGTCCTGAACGTTCTCGTCGGTGATGCGGGCCGAGCCGCGCATCGTCTTGACGAGCCGGCTCAGGCGGTCGGTGAGGGCAGAGGCCACGTCGTCGGTGCGAACTACGTCAGTACACTTGTGCCGATGATTCTATCGTTCGGCCCCGACGCAGGCGCCGTCACGCCGATGGCGCTGGCGCTCACCGCGCCGAGCGTCGTCGCCCTCGCGTGCTACCTCGCCGCGGCGGTTCCGGGCGAGCGTTTTTCGGCCGGCCTGCGCGCGGCGCTGCTGGTCGGCTGGATCGCCCAGGGAATCTCGATCGTCATCGATGTCGCCGGCATCGGCTCCGATCGCCCCGGTGCGCGCTTCGGCTTCGCGCCGGCGCTCTCGGTGACGCTCTGGCTGGTGCTCGCGGTCTACGAGCTCGAGAGCCGGCTGGTGCCGCTCGGCGGCGCGCGCCGCGCGCTCGCCTCGCTCGGCGTCGCCGTCGTCGTGCTGGCGTGGATATTTCCCGGCCAGGTCCATCCACAGGCGGCGTCGATCTGGGCGCCGCTGCACTGGCTGCTTGGCGTCGCCTCGTACGGACTCTTCGGCGTCGCCGTCCTGCACGCGCTCCTCCTCAACCGCGCCGAGCGGCAGATGCGGCGCGCGCCGCAGCTGTCCGATCCCGCGGCGCACGGCGTTCCCCTGATGCGGCTCGAGCGGCTGACGTTTCGCTTCGTCGGCGCCGGCTTCGTCGTCCTCTCGGCGGCGATCGTCCTCGGCTTCTGGTTCAGCGACCACTGGCGTTGGGACCACAAGTCGGTGTTCTCGATCCTCGGCTGGCTCGTCTTCGCCGGGCTGCTGGCGGGACGGCGTGCGTTCGGCTGGCGCGGCCTGAAGGCGACGCGCGGCGTCTACGCCGGCGCCGCCTTGCTGCTGCTCGCCTACGTCGGCTCGCGCTTCGTGCTCGAGGTCGTCCTGCACCGGCCGCCAGCGGCGTGAACGAATGAAGTTCTTCCTCTTCCTCATTGCCGTCTTCGTCCTGCTCTGGCTGCTGCGCGGTGCCCTGAACCGCCGCGGCGGCGCTGCCGCCTCCGCGAGCCGGCCGCCGCCTTCGGCACCGCAGGAGATGATCGCCTGCGCCCACTGCGGCGTTCACCTGCCGCGCGACGAAGCGCTGCCGGGCCGCGGCGGCGTCTTCTGCGGCGATGCACATCGGACGGCGTTCGAGAAAGCGCAGAACCGCACGCCATGAGAACTGCGCCCCGCGCCGCGGAGAGCGCCGTCTGCTTCGCGCGGCGGCCGGCGCGCGGCGAGCGCCGATGAGCGCGGCCTCGCCCACCGATGCCACCGCGCCGGTGCAGCCGCGCCCGGCGCGCCGGCCGACGGTGGTCGACGAATCGTGGTTCGGTGCGTTCGGCGCGACCGCCGACAGCCCGGCGCTGATCGAGGACTCGCGCTTCGCGGCGTCGTGGCAGAGCGACTCCGACGGCGGCCGCGAGCGCAGGCGCGGCAGCCGCACGATCGCCGAGACGACCTTCGAGCGCATCTACGGCGCGTTCATCGCGGCGCGCGCGGCGATCGGCGTCGCCCTCATCGTCACGCTGGCGTTGACCGGTGCGTTCGGCCTGCGGCCGTCGGGCGCGGTCGTCGCCGTGAGCATCGCCTACGCGACGCTGGCGATCAGCATGTGGCTGCTGCCGCGCTTTCGCCGCGGCGCCGCGCCGCAGGCGTTCGCGCGGCTGCAGAGCCCGCAATGGCTGGCGACGATCGGCGCCGACCTGACACTCTTCACCGCCCTTCACATCGCCTCGCCGGGATCGAGCTTCAACTACGTCGCGCTGCTCGTCCTGCCGGTCCTCATGGCCGGCGTGCTGACGCCGCGCGTGCTGGCGCTGGCGACCGCCGCGGTCGCGACCCTCGCGCTGCTCGGCACCGCCTGGCTCGGCCTCGTCGCCGGCGGCGACGCGACGCTGCTGATGACGCAGGCGGGCCTCGCCGGCAGCGGCTTCTTCGTCATCACCGTCCTCGCCGGCGAGCTCGCCGGCCGCCTCGCGCGCGAGGAGATGAGCGCGCGCGGCAGCCTCGAGATGGCGCGCCAGCAGGCGCAGCTCAACCGGCTCGTGATCGAGGAGATGGAAGACGGCGTCCTCGTCGTCGACCGCGCCGGCAAGGTCCGCGCCGCCAACCCGTCGGCGCGGCGCCTGCTCGCGCCCGAAGGCACGAGCCGCGCCGCGCCGTTCCAGCTGCGCGGCGTTCCCGCCTGGGGCGCGCTCGTTCGCGCCGTCGAGCGGGCGTTCGCCGAGGCGGCCTGGCCCGAAGCAGGTCGCGACGTGCCGATCCAGTTCACGCCCGACTCGCATCGCACGCTGCGCGTCCGCGTCCGCTTCACGCGCAAGCGCGAGCCGCCGGCGAGCGAGGAGTTCTGCGTCCTCTTCCTCGAGGACGTCCGCAACGTGCAGGCGCGCAGTCGCCAGGAAAAGCTCGCCGCGATGGGCCGCGTCTCGGCCGGCATCGCCCACGAGATCAGGAACCCGCTGGCGGCGATC
>JADGRJ010000383.1 GCA_017881025.1 Rhizobacter sp.
GCGGCGACCACCGAAAGCACGCCGCCGAGGCCGGTGGCGAGGACGATCCAGGTGAGCGTCACGTGCTGCCACGCCGCGAGGGCGTCACGCGAAGCCCGCGCCAGCGCGAATTCATGCGGCGCCGTGCGCGCGCAGCCAGTCGAGGCAGCGCCGCCAGCCGTCCTGCGCCGCGGCTGGGTCGTAGTTCGGCCGGTAGTCGGCGTGGAAGGCGTGCTGCGCCTGCGAATAGACGATGAACCGCGAGCGCCGCGCCGCGTCGCCGCCCTTCGCCAGCGCCGCCTTCATTCGCTCGACCGACTCGAGCGGGATACCGGTGTCGACGCCACCGTAGAGGCCGAGCACCGGCGCGTGGAGATGATCGACGACGTCGATCGGGTGGGCGGGCTGGAGCGGCGTCGTCGCCCCGACCAGCCGGCCGTACCAGGCGACGCCCGCCTTCAGCGCTGGGTTGTGCGCCGCGTAGAGCCAGGTCACGCGCCCGCCCCAGCAGAAGCCGGTGATGCCGAGGCGCGCCGGATCGCCGCCGTTCGCCGTCGCCCAGGCAGCGCTCGCGTCGAGGTCGGCCATCACCTGCGCGTCGGGCACCTTGGAGATGATCGTCGCGAACAACGTGTCGATGTCGCTCGTCGCCTTCGCATCGCCCTGGCGAACGAAGAGCTCGGGGGCGACGGCGAGGTAGCCGAGCTTCGCGAAGCGGCGCGCAACGTCGGCGATGTGCTCGTGCACGCCGAAGATCTCGGAGACGACGACGATGATCGGGAACCGGCCGTCGCCCTCGGGGCGGGCGCGGTATGCCGGCAAGGCGAAATCGCCGGCGGTGATCGTCACCTCGCCGGCGACGAGACCGGTCGTATCGGTCTTGATCGTGTGCGCCGCCACCGGCTGCGTCGCGGTGGCGAAGCCGACGCCGGTGCCCCTGGCGGCAGCGGCGGAGGGAACGCTGTCGAGCTCGGAGCGCAGCATGGTCGTCGGGGTCGGGCGGCAGATGCCGGACAGGCATTCTAGGAAGCTTCGCGTCGGGCGCGCCGGCGGCTAGCCGCGACAATCGCGCCCATGCAGCCCAAATCGCCCCCGCGCGGCGCCGAGTCGCGCTGGCCCGGCCAGCTCGCGGCGATCGACATGGGCTCGAACAGCTTCCGGCTCGAGATCGGCCAGCTGCAGCGCGGCCGCTATCGCCGCATCGACTACCTCAAGGAGACCGTCCGCCTCGGCGCCGGCCTCGACAGCGCCGGCTTTCTCAACGAAGAGGCGGCGACGCGCGGGCTCGAATGTCTGGGCCGCTTCGCGCGCCGGCTCGACGGCTTCCTTCCGCAGCAGGTGCGCGCGGTGGCGACGCAGACGCTGCGCGAGGCGAACAACCGCGACGCCTTCCTGCTGCGCGCCCAGACCGTCCTCGGCCACCCGGTCGAGATCGTCTCGGGGCGCGAGGAGGCTCGCCTCATCTTCGCCGGCGTGGCGCGGCTGCAGCCGTCGACGGTGCCGCGCCTGGTGGTCGACATCGGCGGCCGCTCGACCGAGATGATCCTCGGCCGCGGCACGCGGCCGCGCCAGGCCGAGTCGTTCCAGGTCGGCAGCGTCAGCCTGTCGATGAAGTACTTCGCCGACGGCCGCTTCAGCGAGCGCGCCTTCCGCGAAGCGCAGATCGCCGCCGGCGCCGAGCTCGAGGAAGCGCTCGAGCCGTTCGCGCCGCGTCACTGGCGCGAGGCGCTCGGCTCGTCGGGAACGGTCGGCGCGGTCTCGCAGGTGCTCGCGGCGAGCGGCATCAGCGACGGCCGTGTCACGCCGGCGGGTCTGCGCTGGCTGATGGAGCGCTGCCTCGAAGCCGGCAGTGCCGACCGGCTCGCCCTGCCGGGCCTCAAGAACGACCGCCGCACCGTCATCGCCGGCGGCCTCGCCATCCTCTACACGCTCGCGACCCACTTCGGCATCGCCGAGCTGAAGCCGGCGCGCGGCGCCTTGCGCCAGGGGGTGATCTTCGACCTCGCCGCGCGCCAGGCGGCCGAGCGCCGCGCCGGTGGCGAGGACCTTCGCGACGCCTCGGTGCGCGAGCTGCAGCGTCGCTTCGAGGTCGACCTCGCCCAGGCGCGGCGCGTCGGCGAGCTCGCCCTCGACCTGCTCGACAGCGCCGCACCGGCGGCAAGCGGCGAGGCGCGCCGCGAGCTCGCCTGGGCCGCGGCGCTGCACGAGGCGGGGATGATGATCTCGCACCACGACCACCATCGCCACAGCGCCTACCTGCTCGGCCACGTCGACGCCGCCGGCTTCTCGCAGAGCCAGCTGCGCCGCATCGGCGATCTCGTCCTCGGCCAGCGCGGCGGCCTGCGCAAGATGGAAGCGGCGCTGCAGGACTCGAGCTTCGCGCTGCACCTGCTCTGCCTGCGCCTCGCGGTGATCGTCTGCCACGCACGCGACGATGCCGGCGCCGCGGCGGTCGCGCTTCGCGTCGACGCCGGCCCGCCGACGATCGCCATCGACGCCGCGTGGGCCGATGCGAACCCGCGCGCCGTCCACCTGCTGCGCGACGAGGTCGAGGCGTGGGCGAAGACCGGCCTGGCGCTGGCGCCGCGCCTCGCCGTCGCCGAAAGTATCTAAAGGTCGGCGAGCGATTGCCGGGCGTGGAGCACGGCGCCGCCAGCGCCCGCGCCGCTTCTGAGCCAGCACACCGAGCCTTTCTTCATCGACCAGCTTTCGCCGGTCTCGCCCATCGCGCGCGCCGCCGTCTCGCCGAGCGTCGGCTGATGGCCGACGACCAGGACCGCGTCGCCGGCGTCGGGCCAGCCGGCCGCGGCGAGCACCGCCTCGGCGCTCGCGCCCGGCCCGATCGCGGCGACCGTCGTCGCCGGGCGGCCGAGCGTGGCGACGGTCTGCTGGCAGCGCAGCGCCGGGCTGGCGAGGATGCGGGTCGCCGCGGGCAGGCGCGGCGCGAGCCACGCCGCCATCCGCTCGGCCTGGTCGCGGCCGCGCGGCGTCAAGGCGCGACCGAGGTCGTCGCCGCGGCGCGCGTCTTCGGCGTCTGCGTGGCGCCAGAGGATGAGGTCCATCGTCAATGTCCTGCGTCGAAGCGCTGCATCAGCGCCTGCTGCGCCGAGGTCTTGCCG
>JADGRJ010000384.1 GCA_017881025.1 Rhizobacter sp.
GCCGCTGGCGCGGCTGAGGATGCCGATGCGGTACGCGGCCGACAGGTTCAGCTCGTTGGCCGAGTGATGGACGGCGTGGTTGCACCAGAACCAGCGCACGCGGTGCGCGGCGCGGTGGAACCAGTAGTAGCAGAACTCCTGGCCGATGAAGAGGCCGAGCAGCGCGGCCGCGCCGTCGAGCGCGATCTCGCCGATGCGATGCTGGTAGGCGAGCGCGATCAGCGGCGTCGCGATCGACAGGGGCAGGAAGATCTGCACGGCGACGCGCGCGAACAGGTCGAACAGCGACACCGCGCTGGCGCGCCAGTCGTACGAGCGCAGGCGGGCGAGGACGATCGCCTCGATGAGCGAGGCGAGGACCACCGCCGGCAAGGCGACGAACAGAAGGAACTTGTCGAGGCCGTTCAGCACGACCCGATTGTCGCGGATGGCGCGCCGCGCGAGAGTCGCTGTTACGTTGCGCGAACGTGAAGAAGGTCGATCGCTAGGCGGCGGCGACGCCGACCGGCTCCTCGCCCAGGACGGTGCAACGGCGAACGACGCGCGACTGCGTCTGCGGGTCGTAATCGGTCGCGCGGTGCATCAGGCAGCGGTTGTCCCAGACGATCAGCTCGTGCGGCCGCCAGTGGTGCTCGTAGGTCAGGTCGGCGTGGACGGCGAGCGCGTTGAGCTCGTCGATGAGGTTGCGGCCTTCGTCGTACGGCATGCCGACGATCGATTCGGCGTGGTCGCCGAGGTAGAGGCAGGTGCGGCCGGTCTCGGGGTGGCGGCGAACGATCGGGTGCTCGACCGGCGGCGCCTCGCGCTTCTGCGCCTCGGTCATGAGGTCGGTGCCGTGGCGGCGGGTGCGCGAGAAGTCGAGGTTGTGGACGGCGCGGAGGCCCGCGATGCGCCGCTTCCACGCGTCGCTGAACCGGTCGTAGGCGCCGTACATGTCGGCGAAGTGCGTCTCACCGCCCGTCGCCGGGACGATCTCGCCGTAGATGATCGTTGCCTGCCCGGTGACGCGGCGCCAGGAGCCGTCGGTGTGCCAGTACAGCGTCCCCTTGTCCGGATGCTTGCCGTCGGGCTTGCCCGCGGCGTCGAGGTTGGAGAGCCGGTAGAGCTCGGGAAAGCCATCGGCGTGGTACATCGACATGACGTGGACCTGGACCTCGCCGAACTGGCGTGCGAAGGCGACCTGCGCCGCCGGCGGCACCTCGTGCGCGGCGACGACGAGGACCTGGTAGCGCAGGAAGGCGTCGTAGAGCGCGCGAAAGTCGTCGGGCGCGACGCCGCGCGCGAGGTCGAGGCCCGAGATCTCGGCGCCGAGGCGCGGGGTCAGCGGGCGGACGCCGAAAGGCGCCTGGGAAGCGACGAAGGCATGCATGGTCGAACCTCGGCCGAGTTTCTCAGGGGCAGATGAATCCCGTGCCGCCCGGCGCCTTGAAGCAGCCGACCGATTCGGGCAACAGCTGCTTCGGCAGCCAGAGGACGACGTCCGGGAACAGGACGACGAAGGCGATGGTGAGGAGGAAGACGACGTAGAGCGGCAGCGAGCGAACGACCGCCTTGCCGAAGCCGACGCCGACGTACTTCGACGCGACCAGCAGCGACAGCCCGTACGGCGGCGTGATCAGGCCGAACACCAGCGTCGTGATGATCACCACGCCCATGTGCAGCGGCTGAATGTTGCCGATCTGGGTGAGCTTGTTGATGATCGGCATGAAGATGATGATCGCCGGCACCGCGTCGATGAAGTCGCCGACGATGATGAACACGCAGACGAGCAGGAACATGATCATCGGCCCGTTGGTGCCGGCGAAGCCCGTGATGTAGCCGGCGACGATGTCGGGGCCGCGCAGGTAGGCGACCATCCAGCCGAACGCCGACGCGCCCGCCACCGCCGCGAGCGGCAGCGAGTAGAGCAGGCCCGCGTACATGAAGTCGCGCGGCAGCTCCTTGATATGGCCGCGGTTGAGCACCGGGATCAGCACGACCAGGATGTACATCGCCGCCATCATCCCCGCCTCGGTCGGCGTGAACCAGCCGCTCAGGATGCCGCCCATGATGATCACCGGGATGACCAGCGGCAGCGCCGAGCCGCGCGCGGCGACGAGCACCTCGGTCAGCGGCGCGCGCTTCTTGAGGACGCCGACCGGGCCCCAGAAGTAGCTGTAAACCATCAGGCCGATGCCGATCAGCACGCCCGGTACGACGCCGGCGAGGAAGAGGCCGCCGATCGAGACGTTGCCGGTGGCGCCGTAGACGACCGCCATGATGCTCGGCGGGATCAGGTTGGCCATCGTCGACGCCGACGCGATCAGCGCCGCGGTGAAGGCGCGGTCGTAGCCCTCCTTGTCCATGTCGCGTGCGATCGTCCGGCTCAGCACCGCGACGTCAGCGGTCGACGAGCCCGAGATGCCGGCGAAGAACATGGAAAAGAGCGTCACCACCTGCGCCAGTCCGCCGCGCAGGTGGCCGACGAGCGTCTGCGAGAGCCGGATCATCCGGTGCGCGACATCGGACGACGCCATCAGCTCGCCGACGAGGAGGAAGAACGGCACCGCGAGCAGCGTCTCGGAATCGATGCCGTGGAACAGCTGGCCGACCATCGACTGCATGCTGATCGGCGTGAACGCGGTCGCGACGAGCACGCCGGCGATGAGCGAGAAAGAGACCGGCACGCCCATGTAGCCGAAGACGAGGAACAGCACCGTCATCAGGATCAGCACCGCCGAGGCGCTCACAGCACCGCCTCGCGCGTGTCGTCGCGATCCTCGGGCCCCTCGAAGCCGTTTTGCCAGCCACAGACGAGCTGCTCGAGCGTGAAGAGGAAGATGAGCACGCCGGCGATCGGCACGATCGCGGTGTAGACGGTCAGCGGGATCAGCGACGGCATGCGGTAGCTGCCCAGGTCGAGCAGCGCGTTCTGCGTGCCGCACCAGACCAGCAGCACCGAGACGACGAGAACGATGATTCGGTTGGTGATCTCGATCGTCGTGCGCGGCGCGCCGGTCATCCGCTTGGTGATCTCGGTGAGGTAGAAGTGGTCGTTGCGGCGCGTCGCCGCGGCCATGCCGACGAAGACGCCCCAGGCGAAGAACGCGGTCGTCAA
>JADGRJ010000385.1 GCA_017881025.1 Rhizobacter sp.
AGAAGCAGACTCGAGATCGTCTCGTTGACGCCGCGGTATTGCCGCAGCGCGCCGGCGAGCGCGATCCAGGCCGCGCCCACGACCATGCCGGCGATGCACAGCATCGCGCTGCCGATCGCGTTGCCGGGGAGCGGCAGCGCGTACGGCAGCGCCGCCGCGGCAAGCCCGCCAAGGACGACCGCGCCCTCGCCGCCGATGATGATCAGCCCGGCGCGCGCCGGCAGGGCGACGCAGAGCGCGGTAAGCATCAGCGGCGCGGCGCGCTGCAGCGTGTTCTGCCACGAGAACCAGTCGCCGAACGCGCCCTTGAAGAGGATCGTCCAGGTCTCGACCGGGCTCGCGCCGCCGAGCCAGACGAAGCCGCCGAACAGCAGCAGCGCGGCGGCGAGCGCGCCGACCGGCAGGCAGACGTCGAGGGCTTTCACCGCAAGCCGGCGGAAGCGACGGGTTCAGGCGGAGCCGACGACTCCCTCGACCAGGTAGTTCATCTTCTCGAGCTCGACGTCGGTCTGCTTGATCGTCTTGCCCGCCGTGATGACGGTGGCGCCCTTGTTGTCCTTCAGGCCCGCCGAGCCGCCCGAGAAGATGTCGAAGGTGCCGGCGAGCATCTTCGCCTTGACGTCCTCGGCGTTCTTCTTCGCCGCGTCGGTGACCATCGGGCCGTACGGCGACATCTTGACGTAGCCCTCCTTCAGGCCGCCGCGCAGGAAGTTCGGATGCGGCTTGCCGGCCTGCGCTGCCTCGATCACGGTCTTGTAGGCCGTGAGCCAGTTCCACTCGGCGCCGGTGAGGTAGGCGTTCGGCGCGAGCTTGGCCTGGCTGGCGTGATAGCCGCACACCATCTTGCCGCGCTTGGCGGCGGTCTCGACGACGACCTTCGGGCCGTCGACGTGCATCGTGAAGACGTCGACGCCCTGGTCGGCGAGGCTGTTCGTCGCCTCGGCTTCCTTCACGGGCATCGACCACTCGCCGGTGAAGATCACCGTCGTCGTGATCTTCGGGTCGACCGAGCGCGCGCCCATCGTGAAGGCGTTGATGTTCTTCAGCACCTGCGGGATCGGCTTGGCGGCGACGAAGCCGAGCTTCTTCGACTTCGACATGTGGCCGGCGATCACGCCGTTCAGGTACTGGCACTCCTCGACATAGCCGAAGTAGCTGCCCGCGTTCTTCGGGTTCTTGTCGGTCCACAGGCCCCCGCAGTGCGAGAAGCGCACGTCGGGAAACTTCGGCGCGAGGACGAGCACGTGCGGGTCGAAGTAGCCGAACGAGGTCGGGAACACGACCTTGGCGCCGTCCTGCTGGATCATGCCGGTCATCGTCTTCTGCACCGCCGTCGTCTCGGGGACGTTCTCTTCCTCGACGACCTTGACGCCGGGCATCTTCTTCACTTCGGCGGCGGCCTGCGCCTGCGCCTGGTTGTAGCCGAAGTCGTCGCGCGGGCCGACGTAGATCACGCCGACGGTGAGCGGCTTGGCCTGCGCCAGCGCCGACTGCAGCGCCCAAGGCGCGAGCGTCGCCAGCGATCCGGCGGAAAGTTGTGCGAGGGCACGGCGGCGGCTGGAGTCGTGGCGATCGGTCATGGCGTTCCCTTCGTGGTGGGTGGTGTCGCGTGCCGGCCTGACTCTGGTGCACGCGTCGGTATACCAGCCACGTTCTGCAAGACGTGTGCCACGGACGATGCCGCCGCCGAGGCGGCGACGGGGCGCGAGCCGCGGCCGGGTTCAAGGCCGCGAAGGGAGGAGAACCGCCGTCGGCCTAGGGCGGCGTATACGGCGTGTAGGTCGCCGACGGGCACTTGCCGTTCGGCTGCACGTTGTAGATCGACGCCTTGGCGCGCTTGCGCACCGCCGACCGACCCTGCCCCTGCGTCGCGATGATGTCGATCGAGACGGTCTGGTAGTCCTTCTTGCCGGTGTTCGCCTGCACCGACAGGTAGCAGACCTGGCTCGCCGTGTTCCAGGTGCCGTGCGCGGTGCGCGCCGCAGCGATGCGCTCCCACGCACCGGTCGTGCACGCGGCGTTCGTGCACAGGTAGCCCCAGGTTGCCGCCGCGACGTGCGCGCTCGCGCAGTTGGCCTGCGTCAGCGGCGCGTCGCCCCACTCGCCCTTCAGCCAGAGGTAGCGCCACTTGCGCTTGAGGTCGCCCTTCGGCCCGAAGGCGACCGTGTAGCCGCCGCACGAGCCGCCGTAGCTCGCGTTCGGCGACGTCGCATGGAACTGCTGCGTGAACTCGCACTGCGTCTCGACCGCCGGCACCGGGCTCGACGGGAAGTCATCGGCGTTCTGCGGGCCCGAGCACAAGCCGTAGGTGGCCGCCGGCAGCGGCGCGGTGCCCGCGCCCTGCGGGTGTTCCGACGACGACAGCGTGCCCGTCGACGGTGCGCCGAGGGCGGCAAGAGGGACGGCGAGCAGGGCCCACGACAAGGGGGTCATCCGCATGGTGTCTTCTCCCGTGGGGAACGGCGCGCCGATGCTACTCGTCCCTCGGCCGGTTGTCCGGACAACGCCGGGCATCCGGCAATTGCGCCGGGCCCGCGTTGCCAGTACACGTGTGGCCTGCACCAAATCGGAGGAGACACCATGGCACATCGCACCGCCTTGAGCACCTTGCGAGCGTTCGCGTTCGGCGTGCTGTCGCTCGCCGCGTCGCTGGCCTTCGGCCAGGCGGCCCGCCAGTTCAGCTTCGCCTACGACCAGCCGCCGACCACCGCCTACGGCATCGCCGCCAACATCTTCGACGCCAAACTGAAGGAGCTCTCCGGCGGCAAGATGAGCATCAACCAGTTTCCCGGCGCCCAGCTCGGCCAGGAGCCGCAGATGCTGCAGAAGATGCGAGCCGGCGACATCGACTTCGTCATCACGTCGACCGCGAACGCGTCGACGCTGGCGCCGCAGGCCGGCGTCTTCTCTCTCCACTTTCTCTTTCGCGACCAGGCGCACCTGGCCAAGGCACTCGCCGACCCGGCCATCGCCGCCGAGTTCCGCGCGATGGTGAAAGACCAGGTCCAGGGCGCGCAGGTGCTCGGCCTCATGACGATGGGCCTGCGCAACATGTACAGCAAGCAGGAGGTGAGGTCGGTCGACGA
>JADGRJ010000140.1 GCA_017881025.1 Rhizobacter sp.
CGATCTTCAGCAGCGCCACGCCCGCGCGCGTCGCGAAACAGGCTCGTACAGGCCGCATCCGTACGACTTTTCGGCATCCGCTCGGGTTCGCGTGCTGCAGAGACTCCGGCGTTGGTCGGTGTCTAGAGGCGGCAAGGACTCGTCCGGGTGGAGGTGCAGACGGTTCTTGGCTGTGCCGTCGGCGTTGGCTCCTCCCCTATTGATACGGCTGATCAAGCAAGTCTCTCGTTTTGACCGTTACTGCCAGCCGAAGCGCCGAATGTAGAAGCGCTTCATGACGGTGGTCAGCACGCAGTAGCCGAGCAGGATGCCCGCGAGCCACGGGAAGTACGCGAGCGGCAGCGCCTGCAGTTTGAAGTAGCCGGCCAGCGGCCCCATCGGCAGGAAGATGCCCAAGGCCATGATCGCCAGCGTCATGACCATCAGCGGTGCCGAGGCGCGGCTCTCGATGAACGGCAGCTTCGGCGTGCGGATCATGTACGGGATCTCGTCGATCTTGCGGTAGTCCTGCTCCAGCTTCAGTTCGGTCTTCAGTTCCACATGTTCGAGCACCGCACGGTCGAGCAGGTTCTTCAGCCCAGTCTGGTAGTGGCTGTTCAGAAAGGCGAAGTTCAGCACCTCGTCCGACGGCTGGCCGAAGATGTCGGCGTGGCGCGCGAGCGCGATCTTGTCCTGGGTCAGCGTGCCGGTCTTGTCGGCGCAGAGCACGTCCATCGCGCCGAAGTTCTGGATCGCGTCCAGGCGCTTGACGATGACTTGTCTACGCGACAGCCGCACTGCACCCCTGGCCAGCGTCGAGGTCACGATCATCGGCAGCATCTCGGGCGTCAGCCCCACCGCCACCGAGAGGGCGAACAGGAAGGCCTCCATCCAGTCGCCCTTCGTGAAGCCGTTGACCAGCAGCACGATCGGCACCATCACCAGCGCGAAGCGGATCAGCAGCCAGCTCACGCTGTTGACACCGGCCTGGAAGGCGGTGGGGGCCGGGTCGGTCGTTGTGACCTTCGCCGCCAGCGTGCCGAAGTAGGTGCGGCTCCCTGTTGTGACGACCAGAGCGGTGGCCGAACCGGAGACGACGTTGGTTCCCATGAAGACCAGGTTGCTCTGCTCGAGCGGGCCTTGCATCTCGCCTCGGCGGTCGGCGAACTTTTCCACCGGAAGCGACTCGCCGGTCATCGCCGCCTGGGCGATGAACAGATCCCGCGCGGCGAGCACCCGGCAGTCGGCCGGAATCATGTCGCCCGCCGACAGCGCCACCAGGTCGCCCGGCGCCAGTTTGCGGATGGGAATCTCGAGTCGTTTCGGCGGGGCCCGCGCGTCGGCAGTCTTCGTACCGGGGGCGCGCCGGATCACGGTGGCGGTATTGCTGACCATCGCCTTCAGACTCTCGGCGGCCCGGTGCGAGCGGCCCTCCTGCACGAAGCGGATAAGGGTGCTCAACACCACCATGACACCGATGACGATGGTGGCCTTGGCGTCCCCGCTCAAGTACGACAGCACCGCCAACACGGTCAACAGCAAGTTGAACGGGTTCTTGTAGCAATGCCACAGGTGCAGCCACCAGGGCAGCGGCTTCTCATGCTCGACTTCATTCGGGCCACTGCGGGCCAGGCGCGCGGCGGCTTCGCGCGCGCTCAGGCCATCCGGGTGGGATTTCAGGCGGGCGATCGCTTCCGCGGGTTCGTCGCGTGCGACCCGCAACAAATCGCGTGCCAATTGCTCGGGTGCGGCTTGCGTCGGGCCCCGGCCGGCGAGCGTGTCCAGCAGCGGATAACGAGCGAAGTGCTTGAGCGTGCGGCGGCGGCGCAGGAAGCCGCTGAACCCATGGGCCAGGAAGTGATGATGTGCGGCTCCCGAGCGGGTCATGTCAGGGCGTAATGTGTTTCGCGTCCCGTTCTTCGGCCTGACCCCGCCTCACGCTTCGATGGTCACTTTCAGCGCCTTGGTGTCGGCGGCCTTGCCGAACGTCTCGTAGGCCGGCAAGACCTGGTCGAGCCTGAAGCGATGCGTGATCAGCTGCTTCGCGTCGATGCGTTTGGGCTGCACGGTCTTGCGCAACATCGGAATCGGAATCGTGTCGACCGGCCTTGTCGTGATCGTCACGTTGTGCGACCACAACCTCTCCAAGTGCAGGTCGACCTTGCTGCCGTGGACGCCGACATCGGCGATGGTGCCGCCCGCCGCCACGATGTCCTCGCAAGCGTAAAGGTGGCCGGGATGCCCACCGCCTCGATGGCCGTTTCCATACTGCGTCCGCCGGTCAGCTTCATCATATGCTGCGGCGCCTGCGCCTCAGCTCACCGCGCCGGGCGCACGCACCAGCAGCACGGGCACCGGACTTTCCCTCAACACGCTTTCCGCGTCACTGCCCAGCAGTGCGCGTCTGAAGCCGCGGCGGCCATGGGTGCCGATGACGGTCAAGTCGCACCCGGCGCTCTTCGCCTCCTGCAAGATCGCGTCGGCGACGCGGCCGCCCTTCAGATCGTGCAACAGTGTTTCGACCTCGAGGCCCAGACTTGCGGCGAGCTTCTTCCCGTCTTCGAGCAGGTTGCGGCCGTACTGGTGTAACTCTTCGCGGTACTTCTCGAAGTCGAAGGCAATCGGCATCTCCGACATGATCGGGAAGTCGTTCGTCACGTGAAGCAGGCACAGTGTGGCTTTCTGTCCGGTCGCCAGGGCGATCGCTTCCTTGAGGCCGCGACGCCCGGTGTCGCTGCCGTCGATCGGGACAAGAATTCGCTTGTACACGGTGGTTCCTCTCAGGGTTCAGCTGTTCGATGACAAGCCAGGCTGATCGCGTAGCCGCTGCTCGATCTCGGCGAGGCCGAACGATGTGAGGTCACTATCGAGCACGAGTTGCAAGCGCTTGTCGACCGCGTCGCTCAACTGTGCCTTCAGCTCACCCAGGAACGGGCTCGAGGCGAAGAGCCAGAGGGTGCTGAACTCGCCGGCGGCCAGCCCGGTTTCCAATCGTTCGGCGATTTCGCGCGCAAACCGCTGATGCTCCTTGCGGCGCACGTCGCTGCGCGGCTCGTAGCGGTTGCCCCCGCTGCTGTGGTCGGTGGCTTCGTGGCCGGGGCGGTCGTCGGCCAACTCGCTGCCCTTGAGCCGGCTCTCGGGATGCGCCATGGTCGTCAGCGGCACCAGTGGGTCGGTCGGCGAATCGCGGCGGAACAGGCGTGCGAGTGAGGCATTGGCGACAACGATCCATTGGGCTTGCATAACGAGGCTCCAAAATGGGACGAGTGCGGCTGGAGGTCGGGGGCATTCAAGTGAATCCTGCGTTCCGCCGACGCTGCGCGCTTTGCGCCAGCGCAGGAAAGTGAGGGGTGCGAGCGGGCGCAGCAAGCGTGACGCAAAGCGCTTCGCGTGATCTGCATCAATCGGCGCATGAGCGATGGCCGCTACCGTTTAAATGGCTGTATCGAATCTGATTCACGTTTGGTATCTGACGATGGGGGTGATCCATGCTGATGTTCTCCCTCGAACCCGCCAACCCCTTCGCCCAAGCTCTCACCGGCGCGCTGGAAGTCTCCCTCTCGCCGCACGAGGAACGCGTATTCCCCGACGGCGAACGCAAGCTGCGCCCGCTGGTCGACCCGCGCGGCGCCGATGCCTATGTGGTTCACAGCCTGCACGGCGGCCCGACCGACAGTCCGCACGACAAGCTGTGCCGGCTTCTGATGTTCATCGCCACGCTGAAGGACCATGGCGCCGCGCGCGTGACGGCTGTCGTGCCCTACCTCGCTTACGCACGCAAGGATCAGCAGACCAAGCCTCACGATCCGGTCGGCCTGCGCTACGTGGCGCAACTGTTCGATGCAGTCGGCGTGGCGCAGCTCATCGTCCTGGAAGCGCACAACGTGGCCGCCTTCCAGAATGCGTTTCGCTGCCCGACGGTCCACTTGTCGGCACACCTTCTCTTCGGTGAGCTGGCGCAGGAAATTGCCCGAACGGAGTTGCTGGCTGTCGCCTCGCCCGATCCAGGCGGCGTCAAGCGGGCGCTGTTATGGCGCGAGGCGCTGGAAGAACGACTGGGTCGGCCGGTCAACTTCGCGATGATCGACAAGCGCCGCAGCGCCGGCGTGCTGAGCGGCGGTCAACTGGTGGCGGGCGACGTGGAGGGTGCCACCGTGCTGCTGCTCGACGACCTGATCGCCAGCGGCGAGACGCTGCAGCGCAGCGCCGCCGCCTTGCGCCGCGCCGGCGCGAAGGACGTCATCGGCTGCGCGGCCCATGGCCTGTTCGTTGACAAGGCGCCGGAGCTTCTTGCGGACGACGGTTTGTCGCGACTGGTGGTCACCGACAGCGTGCCGCCGTTCAGGCTGCCCGACGACGGCCCGGTGCGCGGCAAGCTCCATGTCGTCTCGGCGGTGCCCCTGTTTGCTGAAGCGGTTCGTGCCAGCCATGGGTCCTGGCGGCAGTGAGCCGACGAAGCGACGGCCCCTCATCCGCTGCGCTGCGCCTCCAACGCATCGAGCCCGTCGAGCGCACCGCCGACGTGCTGCAAGTACCGCCCGGCCTGAGGTAGCCATTTGTGCGGCGTGCGGACCTCGGCTTCGAGCAGGTGCGCCACGCTGAGTCGCGCGCGCAGCAGCGCGCGGTGCGCGGTGTGAAACCGCAGCAGAGCGGCCGGGGGAGAGTCGTCGAGCGCATCGGCGCAACGCGCCACGAGTTGCGGGCCGATCGCCGCATCGCCTGCCATCGCGCATTCCAGGCCGAGGAACGACAACTCGTCGAAGGGATCGATCTCGCGAAGCCGCACGTCGAACTCGAGCGCGTCGATGACCACCGGCGGCTCGACCAGGCACACATGCTCCGGGCGCAGATCGCCATGGCCCTCGACGATGCGGCGCCTACGCACCCGTGCCCGAAGCATGTCTTCGTGCCTCACCATCGCCCGGTCCATGCGGTCGAGCAGGCCGTGAATCTGCGGTAGTTCGAAGCGCGGACTGGCGAGCACGTTGCGACTCGCGGCGAGTTCGTCGCGCAGGCGTTGGAGGTAGTCGTCTTCGCCGAGGGTCGGTCGAGGCGCATGCCGATAGAAGGCCACCAACACCTCGAGCAGCGCGTCGATGTCGCGCTGCCTCAGTTCGCCGCGGGCGATCACCCGGTCGAGCATCCGCTCCGCCGGTAGCCGTTGCATCGACACCAGCCAGTCGACGGTGCGGCCGGGAGCGGGCAGCTGCTCTTCCGCAACGAGCGAGAAGACGCCGTCGTCGCACTGCAGCGCAAGCAAGCCGAGGTAGACGCTGGGCGCGAGTCGACGGTTCAGGCGCAGCTCGGCGTGGGCGTTGCGTTCGCGCGCTTGCACGGTCGTGAAGTCGAGGAAGGAGAAACGCACCGGCTTCTTCAGCTTCAGCACCCGCTCGCCGCCCAGCAAGACCCACGACATGTGCGTCTCGATGCGGCACACCGCCTCGCCGATGCCCGCAGGTACGAGCGTCGACTCCAAATAGCGCAGCTTGGCCTCGATGCCGGGCGTGTCGTCGACAGTCTCCACGCGTGGATTCGAGCACGCGACGGCAGCGTGCAACGTGATACGGCGCAATCGCGCAACGGTCGGCGAGAGCGGCAGGGTGCTGGCCAGAGCCCTCCACTCGGTTTCCATGAGCCTCAAAGGGGCTCCGTCGGGTCTTCGGAGAGCTCACTCCGGCTTGGCCAGACCAAGGGAGGTTCTCCGCTCTGAAGCGCCCGTGCCGCGGGCTCATGCTCGCGCGGGCTGCGGCTCGCGTCCAACAGCGCAATCACTTCATCGTCGCCGACCTGGTGAAAGTCGGCGTAGTACGTGCCGACCGACCCGAAATGTCCCGGCTCAGACAGGCAGACCACGTTGTCGACCAGCTTGGACAGCTCGTAGATCGTGTTGTTCGACGCAACCGGCACGGCGAGCACCACTTTCGCCGGCCGCATGCGTCGCAGCGCCTTCAGCGCGGCGCGCATCGTGGTGCCGGTGGCGATGCCGTCGTCCACGACGACGACCGTCCTGCCTGCGACATCGAGTCGCGCGCGGCCGCGCCGGTAGATCTTGCAACGCCGATTGATCTCGCCACGCTGCGTTCTGGCCTCGCGCTTGACGTAGGCATGATCGATGTCGGTCTCTTGCGACGTGCTTTCGTCGATCACCACCGTCGGCGGGTTGCCCTCTGCGATGGCGGCCACGGCAAGCTCCGGCTGACCGGGCGCGCCGATCTTGCGCACGATCAGCAGATCCAACGGTGCATGTAGCGCACGCGCGACCTCGGCGGCAACCGGCACACCGCCGCGCGGCAGCGCGAGCACCAGCGGGTCGACCAGACCGAGGCAAACGACGGCCGTCGCCAGCTGCCGGCCGGCTTCCCCCCGATCCTTGAAGTCACCAATCATGTGCAGTTCCTCTCTGCACTCTTGATTCCCGAGGCCGGGCGGTAGGGCGGGTTCGCATTGCGCCAGCTTTCGAAGTGCTCGAGGGTTGCCGACCCTCGGCCCGGTCCGTCGGCTGCAGCAGCGCCGCTGGACTTTCAGAAAGTGCCAGCTGCAACGATCGTTGCGGTGGCGCGGCGACGAACATGGCGGAAAGAGCGGCCTCGTGGCGCACCGCAAAGACGCGCGCAAATTCGAGCCGGGCGGTGCTCGAGGGTGTGGCATCGAGATGCAGCAGAACGGAACGGATGGTGCTCACGGATACTGTCCCGAGGTTGGCTTGGCATCAGTGCGACATCAGCACCGGTACGGTCATGGTGGCCAGCAGCCCGCGCGTGGCGCCACCCAGCACGCGTTCAGACCAACGCGCGTGGCCGTAGGCGCCCATCACGATCAAGTCGGCGTTTAGGTCGGCAGCCCGAGAGAGCATCGCGTCGGCGACGTCGATGTCGGTCATCTCGACGCGCAAGTTGGCTGATACGCCTTGCCACATCAGCCATTTGCTCAAGGCATCGAGGCGCGGGCGCAGCGTCTTGTCGCAGTCGGCACTGTCCTCGCTCCAGCTGACGACCTGGACATGCTCGGCCAGCCGAAGCAGAGGCAGCGCATCCGAGAGAGCGCGCGCGGCTTCGCGGCTGTCGTCCCACGCCACCATGGCGTTCCTGCCGACGGTTTCGAAGTTGCCCGCGTAGGGGAGAATCAGCGTCGGTCGCGCGCTGTAGAGAACGACCTGCTCCACGAAAGCCTGCGCGACCCGGTGGCCAGGGGTGGTCGGGTCGGCCTGGCTCAGCACGGTGAGGTCGCTGCAATGAGCGTGACGCACGAGCGAGGGAGCCTTGTCGGATTCGTCGACCACCGCTTCGAAGGACTTGACACCCGCGGCGCGGCACGCGTCCCGAAAGCGTTGGGTGGCTTGCTCAGCGTGATCGCGAAGAGAGTCCCACGCGAGCGCGGAGAACTCGGCGAGCGCCGTGGCCGCCTCGGAGAACAGGGGCAATTCGACGATTCCCGTCGGCGCGACGCCGACGAGGTGGCAGTCCAAGTCCTGGGCCAGCCGCATCGCGACCTGGATCCGCGCGGCGCACATCGGATCGGAGTCGAGAAAGACGAGAACGCTGCGGTAGGTCACGGTGATTCTGAAGTTCGCGGCTACCCATTGTTCGGCGACCGTCGCGATGCGGATTGATCTTGCGCAAGCGCGGGACGGGCGGGAACGCGCGCCACCACGATGGTTGAGGACACGAAGGAGATGTTCCTCGCTGAGAGCCGCGCGCAGGCGAAAGCGAGCCTGGTGCTGCTGAAGAAATCGGCCGACGAAGAAGTCAACGGTGCTGATGTCACGTTGACTGGGGAAGTCCACAGCTGGTCCGAACGTGACTTGGCAAGGCATTCGGCCTGGGGTACCGCAGGCGTTCGGAATGTGGTGGACAACATGACCGTCGGCTACTAATGGACCGTAACGTTCAAACAGGAAGTGCCATTACACCGGTGGAGGGTGCGATGAGGCTGACCAAGACCGAAGTCGTGGACGCGCAAGTACTTTCTCAAACACCCCTTTCGATCGGGGTTCTTTGAAACTCCAACCTAGGCGTTTGCACGCAGCGGCGGTTGATATGAATCATGCTTGCGCGGGGGTCGACGTTCAAGCAAAGGAGGAACTGCGGCAGAGCGAGTCCACGACGCACCTGCTGGCTGGCAAGCCATGACCCAGGCACTCACCCGCTCGCTTTCCCTCACGCAGCTGATCTTCTATGGCGTGGGCACGATTGTGGGAGCCGGGATCTACACGATCATCGGCTCAGCGGCTGGCCTGGCCGGCACCGCGCTGTGGGTGAGCATGTTTTGTGCCGGCGCGGCAGCGTTCCTCACCGCTTTGTCCTACGCAGAACTCGTTGCCATGCTGCCCAAGGCGGGAGCCGAGTACCAGTTCCTGAAGGCAGCGTTCCCCAAGGCTCCCCTGGTCTCTTTCTTGGCGGGCTTTCTCATCGCGCTCAACGCCGCCGCCACCTCGGCCACGGTGTCATTGGCCTTCGCCGGTTACCTCAAGGTGTTCCTGGAACTCCCTGCGCCCTTGACAGCCTTTGCACTGCTGAGCTTTTGCACGGCGATCAACATCGTGGGTTTGCGGCAATCGACCTGGGTGAGCATCGGCATGATCGTCATCGAAGTGGGCGGCCTGCTCTTGATGATCGTGATGGGGTTTCTCAAAGGCGACGCAGGCGCGGCGATCACGCTGCCCACATTTGGCGACGTACCCGGCATCTTTACTGCCACGGCCCTGGTGTTTTTCGTCTACATCGGTTTCGAGGATGTGGCCAACCTGTCGGAAGAAGCGAAAAATCCCCGCCGCGACGTACCCCGGGCGCTGCTGTGGAGCGTGGCGATCACCTCGCTCCTGTATCTGCTGGTGGTCTGGGCCGTGTTCGCCGTGATGGACCCCGGCCAGCTGGCGCAAAGCGATTCGCCTCTGACCACGGCGGGCCGGGCCGTCGCACCTTGGCTGGGGCAGACGCTGGCGGTCACGGCGATGTTCGCCACGGCCAGCACCGCATTGATTTCGCTGGTGAGCATCAGTCGCCTCCTGTTCGGCATGGCGCGCGATGGCGAAATGCCGCGGGCCCTGGCAAAGACGATGAGCCGGCGCAAGACGCCCTGGGTCGCCGCGTTGGCCCTGTATGCCGGATCCTGCGTCCTGCTGCCGCTGGGCGAGGTGAGGATCATCGCCAGCGTCTCGGCTTTGGCCATCCTGGTGGTGTTCGTCGGCGTGCATACGGCCGTGATTGCGCTGCGCTTCAAATCGCCCGGTCGCGAGCGTCCATTCCGCACGCCCCTGCATGTCGGCCGCCTGCCCCTGCTGCCGCCGCTGGGAATCGCCATCAGCCTGGCGCTGATGACCCAGTTCGAGCCGGTCGTCTATGCCGTGACTGGCGGGGCCGTTGTGTTCGGCATGGCGGTGTATTGGATCAGTCGCCGAACCCGGTGATCGACGAATGGCTACAAGTGGGTTACGGCGGCTGGCTGGGCGCCCTTCCGTGGGACCAGGGCCCACGTGTGGCGGGCGATCTGCTCGTCTTCCCACGAGGCGAGCAGGTGAACCACGCAGCGCGAGCTGGCATCGTTGATGGGATTGCTGGCCGACCGGTTCCGGGATTCGTCGAATGACGCTGATCCCCGACAAGCCAGTTCATGTTCCTTCTTGACGGCGCCCTGCTCGTCGAGCTCGGTGACGAACATTCGGCCGGCCTCGACCTTTGTCACCTTGGCGTTGGTGATCAACTTGATGTCGTTTGAGCGGAACTCGCTTTCGAGCATCGTCTTGGAGGCGCCAACGCCGCCCATCCCCATGTGGCGGACGTACGGCTCGCTGGTCACGAAGGTGATGGGCACCCTGTTGCGCAGCTTGCGCCGGCGCAGATCGGTGTTCAAGATCAAGGCGAACTCGTAAGCCGGCCCGAAGCACGATGCGCCAGGCAGGGCCCCGATGACCGCCGTGCCCGGGTCGCGCGCTGGTAGCTAGCCCAGGCCTGCTCCGCGTGGTCGATGGTACAGATCGATTGCGTGTGCCCCTGCGGCCCGGCACGCGGCACCTCGTCGAATGCGAGCGTCGGCGGTGTTCTGATCGGCCATCGCCGTGCTCGTGGTCGTCGGCACATGGGCCCTGCTGCGCGACTCGGTCTCGCGTGCGCTGGATGCCGTCCCTCAGGCATCGACATCGAGAAGGACCGGCGCCATCTCGCGTCGGTATGGGGAGTCTCCAAAGTGCATGGCCTGCACGTCTGGGGCATGAGCGCGACGGAGACCGCCTTGACCGCGCACCTGGTCATCCCCGCTGCCTATCCAGGAGTTGCCTTGCGAAATAAGGTCTGCGTGGAACTGCGGCTCGTCGCGAAGAAGCTCATGGCCTTCGAGCGGCATCGAGCTCGGCAGCGCTCCACAAGAAAGCGCTCTATCCAGGTCTCGGCCGGTTTCAATCCCGTGACTTGAACCGCTGTTGTCGGCGCTCGCCTCAGCGCTGCAGCTTGTCCTTCGCGTTCTGCGCCTCGATGCGCTCGCGCGCGACCTGCCAGTCGGTGTCGCTCCA
>JADGRJ010000386.1 GCA_017881025.1 Rhizobacter sp.
CGAAGAGGAACAGGCCGAGCGTCAGTATCGTGACGGGCAGCGTCAGCAGTACGAGGATCGGCCGCAGCAGCGTGTTGAGCAGGCCGAGAACGAGCGCCGCGACCATCGCCGAGCCGAAGCTGGCGACCTGCACGCCAGGGTAGAGATTGGCCACGAGCAGGAGCGCGGCGGCGAGCAGGAGCCAGCGAACGATGATCTTCATGCGCGAAGAATAGCGACCTCGCGGGTCGCGTGCGACCGCGCGACTGACGCGCGGCTACGACAAAAGCGCTGTCTTCCTCTGAAGATTGCTTGCTCTTCGAGTGAAAAAAGGTTCTCTTGCCCCTATACACGCAGTACCATTCGCTCCGCGCGGAACCACGGAGAAATGAGAGTCCACGCGACTCTCGCCCGCTCCGAGCACATCAACCAATCACTTGATGGAGAGAATCAACATGGCAACTGCGAAGAAAGCTGCGAAGAAGGCGGCCCCTGCGAAGAAGGCTCCGGCCAAGAAGACCGCTGCGAAGAAGGCGGCGCCGGCCAAGAAGGCTCCGGCGAAGAAGGCTCCGGCGAAGAAGGCGGCGAAGGCTCCGGCCAAGAAGCGCACTCCCAACGCGGCCTTCATGAAGGCCATGACGCCGAGCCCCTCGCTCGCCGCGATCATCGGCGACAAGCCGGTGCCGCGCACCGAGGTGACCAAGAAGGTCTGGGAGTACATCAAGAAGAACAACCTTCAGGATGCGGCCAAGCGGACGATGATCAACGCCGACGCGAAGCTGAGGGAGATCTTCAAGAAGGGCCAGGTCTCGATGTTCGAGATGACCAAGCTCATCAACAACCACCTGAGCTGAGTCGCTTCGCGCCTCCGGGCGCCTGCAGGAAAGCCGGTGCATGCACCGGCTTTTTCTTTGCGTCGGCGCATCCGTAGGAGGCAGCCCACCGGGCGAGCCGGCGCCGTCCGACGCCTGGCGGCGCTCCCCGCCGAGCGACGCCGGCCGAGCGATATCGCACAGTTCAAGCCATCGACCTTCAGGAGCTCGCTCATGCGAACGATCAAGTTCTCACCCGTGATGCGGGCGCTCGCCGTCTGCGTCGGCACATTGGCCTTCACCAGTGGCAGCTACGCGGCCGGTGACAAGGCGGCGTACGAAAGCGCCAAGGCGTCCGCCAAGAGTACCTACGAGGCGGCCAAGACGAACTGCGATGCGATGAACGGCAACGCCAAGGACATCTGCGTCGCCGAAGCGAAGGCGGCCCGCACCAAGACCGAGGTCGACGCCGAGGCGGCTTACAAGGACACGCCGAAGGCGCGCGAGCACGCGATCAACGAGACGGCCGAGGCCGACTACAAGGTCGCCAAGGAGCGCTGCGACGACAAGACCGGCAACGACAAGGACGTCTGCGTCAAGGTCGCCAAGGCGGCGCTGGTCAAGGCCAAGGCCGACGCCAAGGTGACCCGCGTTTCGACCAACGCCAAGATGGACGCGTCGAAGGACAAGCGCGAGGCCGAGTACAAGGTCGCCGCCGAGAAGTGCGACGCTATGACCGGCGACGCCAAGAGCGCCTGCGTCAAGGCGGCGAAGGCGAAGTACGGGATGTAAGACGCGGCGTCAGCCGCGGGCCAGGCGCCGCTCGAGAAAGTCGAGCCGGTCCTGGCCCCAGAACATCTCGCCGTGGGCGACGTAGGTCGGCGCGCCGAACACGCCGCTGTCGATCGCCCGCTGCGAGTCCTGCTCGTAGCGCTCGTGCACGGCCTGCGACTGCGAGTCCTCGACTCGGCGCGGCGGCAAGCCGTTCGCCTCGAGCATCGATTGCAGCACCGCCGGGTCGGCGATGTTCTTCTCCTCGACCCAGACGCCGCGCAGGATGGCGGCCGCGATCCGCATCGCCGCGGCGCTGCCGTCGTTGGCGTCGACGGCGATGATCAGCTTGGCCGCGTCGTCGCTTGCGACCGGGAAGTAGCGCGGCTGCAGGTTGAGCGGCCGGCCCAGGTACTCGCTGAACCGCTTCAGCTCGACCAGGCGATACGCCTGGCGCTGCGGCGCGCGCTTGGAAAGCGGCAGGCCGCCCGAGACCGGGAAGACCCGGCCGAGGTCGACCGGCAGGACGTTGATCGTCGCGCCGGCCTTGGCGGCGATCTCGGCGAAGCGCTCGTGGCCGAGGTAGGTCCACGGCGACTGCGGCGAGAAGAAATAGTCGATGGCAACGCTCAAGTCGATCTCCCGGGGTCAGGAGCGGGAGTCTAGTTCGGCGACGCGACGGCTTCAGGCGGCGAGCAGCGGCCGCAGGTACCGGCCGGTGAAGCTCGCTTCGCTCGCCGCCACTTCCTCTGGCGTCCCCGTCGCGACGACGCGGCCGCCGCCGGCTCCCCCTTCGGGGCCCATGTCGATGACCCAGTCGGCGGTCTTGATGACGTCGAGGTTGTGCTCGATCACGACGACCGTGTTGCCGGCGTCGCGCAGGGTGTGCAGGACGCGCAGCAGCAGGTCGATGTCGGCGAAGTGCAGTCCCGTCGTCGGCTCGTCGAGGATGTAGAGGGTGCGGCCGGTGTCGCGCTTGGAGAGCTCGAGGGCGAGCTTGACGCGCTGCGCCTCGCCGCCCGAAAGCGTGGTCGCGCTCTGGCCGAGGCGGATGTAGCCGAGGCCGACGTCGAGCAGCGTCTGCAGCTTCCTGGCGATGTTCGGCACCGCGTTGAAGTAGCCGTGCGCGTCCTCGACCGTCAGATTCAGCACCTCGGTGATGTTCTTGCCCTTGTAGAGGATCTCGAGCGTCTCGCGGTTGTAGCGGCGGCCGTGGCAGACGTCGCACGGCACGTAGACGTCCGGGAGGAAGTGCATCTCGACCTTGAGCACGCCGTCGCCCTGGCACGCCTCGCAGCGGCCGCCGGCGACGTTGAACGAGAACCGCCCCGGCCCGTAGCCGCGCTCGCGCGCCGCCGGCACCTCGGCGAAGAGCTCGCGGATCGGCGTGAAGAGGCCGGTGTAGGTGGCAGGGTTGGAGCGCGGCGTCCGGCCGATCGGCGACTGGTCGACGCTGATCACCTTGTCGAAGAAGTCGATGCCGCCGATGCTGTCGTGCGGCTCGGGCTCGGCGTGGCT
>JADGRJ010000141.1 GCA_017881025.1 Rhizobacter sp.
CAAGGAAGGCTTCGACCTGCAGCTGTTCCCGAACCCGCTGCCGGGCAAGGACCAGGCCGCGGTGTGGACGCAGATCCGCCGCTTCAACCCCGACTGGGTGATCAGCTGGAATCTCTCGGCGATGCACGTGGTGGCCGCCCGCGAGATGAAGCGCAACGGCATTCCGATGGACAAGCTCATCGTCGTCAACTGGTTCAACGAAACCGACATCGCCAACATCGGCGCTGCGGAAGCGAAAGGCATCAAGCGCGGCACCAACGTGGTGGGCGGCAAGGACCATCCGCTGATGCAGCAGATCGCCAGGGACCTCTACGCCAAGGGCAAGGGCAACGGCGACGTCAAGACGATGGATGACATCTACTACAACACCGGCCTGGCGATGTATTCGTCGATGTTCGAAGGCACCCGCCTGGCGATCAAGCAGGGTGGCTGGCCGCTGACCGGAGCGAAGATCAAGGCCGGCCTGGAGAGCCTGAAGGGCTTCGATGCCAACGGCCTGATCGCGCCGGTGACGGTGACCGCCAAGGACCACGGCGGCGGCGGCAAGACGCGCATCGACATGTGGGACGGCTCGAAGTGGGTGCCGCAGTCCGACTGGATCGCCGCCTACGGCGATGTCGTCGAGCCGATCGTCAAGGAGCAGTCGGCGGAGTTCGAGAAGAGCACCAAGTAGCGCGCCCGCGTCAGAGCCAGCGCCTTTCGATCTCGTGGCGCCGGATCTTGCCGATGCCGCTGCGCGGCAACGCCGCGAGCCCGGGCGTCGGCCGGCGGAAAGATCATGAATCGTTTCCAGGACAAGACGGTCGTCGTCACCGACGCAGCGCACGGAACCGGGTCGCGATGAATCCCTACCTCGACGACGAGCTCGTCGCGATCGCCGATCAGGCGCGCCGCTTTGCCGGAGCGCGAGTGGCGCCCGGCTTCCAGGAACGCGACCGCACGCGCGTTCTCGACCGCGGCCTGATGCGCGCGATGGGCGAGCTCGGCTTCATCGCTCCGGAGCTTCCCGAATCCGCCGGCGGTCAAGGCCTGTCCGCACTGGCCGCCGGAGTGATCGTCGAGGAGATCGCACGCGCCGACCTGTCGATCTCCTACATCAACCTGCTGGCGTCGCTGAACGGCCAGATCCTGTCGCAGCACGGCCGACCGGAGGTGACGGCGCCCTGGCTGCAGCGGCTCACGCGCGGCGAAGCGCTGATCGCGATCGCGTTGACCGAGCCGCGCGGCGGCTCCGATGCCGCCAACTTGCGCCTGCGCATCGAACGGGTCGGCGCCGAGTACGTGATCGACGGCGAAAAGGCCTCGATCTCCGCCGCTGACCAGGCCGACGCGGTGGTGGTGTTCGGCCGCACCGGCACGGTCGAGTCGGGCGCCCACGGCGTCACCGCCCTGTTCGTGCCGACCGATGCGAGCGGCCTCACGCGCAGCCGCCTCGACTGCCACGGCCAGCGCGCCATCGGCCGCGGCTCGCTCTTCTTCGAGAACGTGCGCGTGCCGGTGAGTCACCGCCTCGGCGACGAGAACAAGGGCTTCGTGCAGGTCATGCAGGGCTTCGACTACTCGCGCGCGCTGATCGGCCTGCAGGTGCTGGCGGTCGCGCGCGTGGCGCTCGAGGAGACCTGGGCCCATGTCGCCCAGCGCGAGGCCTTCGACCGGCCGCTGGCGGCGTTCCAGGGCGTCTCCCATCCGCTTGCCGAGCTCGACACCCAGGTCGAGGCGGCACGGCTGCTTTGTCTGCAGGCGCTGTGGTTGAAGGATCGCGGCGCCCCGCACAGCGCCGAAGCGGCGATGTGCAAGTGGTGGGCGCCGAAGATCGCCTACGAGACCCTCCATCACTGCCTGCTGATGCACGGCCACGGCGGCTACGACCGCGGCCCGATGGAACAGCGCCTTCGCGATGTCCTCGGCTTTCAGATCGGCGACGGCACGGCGGAGATCATGAAGACGGTCGTCGCCCGCCACCGTGCCGGCCGTGCCGCGGTGCCGCTCTGAACGGCGCGGCGGCGGCGGTCATCAGCAAATGATCTTGCTCTCGGATCGACCGCGTCAAGGCGTCCCGGCCGCCGCCGCCGATGCGCCCGTGCTCGAATGCCTGCAGGTCGAACGCCGCTTCGGTGGCCTGATCGCGCTCGCCGGAGTCGAACTTCAAGTGCGCCGCGGCGAGATCTTCGGCCTCGTCGGCCCGAACGGCAGCGGCAAGACGACCCTGGTCAATGCGATCACGGGCTTCTATCCGCCGCAACGCGGTCGCATCCTGCTCGAAGGCCGCGATATCACCGGCATGGCTCCGCATGCAGTCGCGCGGCTCGGCGTCGCGCGCACCTTTCAGAACCTGGCGCTCTTCAACGGCATGACGGTGCTCGACAACATCCTGCTCGGACGCCACGTCCACATGCGCCCTAGCGTGCTGCGCACCGCCCTCTACTCGCTCCTGGCGCGACGCGACGAGACGGACAACCGCGTCATCGTCGAGGAGGTGATCGACTTCCTGCAGCTGCAAGGCGTGCGCGACGAGCTCGTCGACGTCATTCCGATCGGCTTGAAGAAGCGCGTCGAGCTGGCCCGCGCGCTGGTCGCCGAGCCGCGCTTCCTGATCCTCGACGAACCGATGGCCGGAATGAATCAGGAGGAGAAGGAATACATGGCCCGCTTCGTCCTCGACGCGCGCGATGAACGCGGCGTGACCGTGCTGCTCATCGAGCACCACATGGACATCATCACCGGAATCTGCGACCGCATGCTCGTGCTGAGCTATGGCGAGATGATCGACACCGGCATGCCGCGCGACGTCATCAAGAATCCGCGCGTGATCAAGGCTTATCTGGGCGGGGCCGGTGGCGCGGCCTGAAGCTGCCGGTGCGTGGGATTTCTCCAGCGAGACCACGCTGGTGCGTCGCCTGGCGGCCAATGCGGCCGCCTTCCCCGGGCGGATCGCGATGCGCGAGAAGGACCGTGGCATCTGGCAGCAGACCGGTTGGGGCGCGCTGCTCGAATCGACGCTCGCCTGCGCCGCCGGGCTCGAAGCGCTGGGCTTCACGCGCGGCGACGCGCTGCTGGTGGTCGGCGACAACCGGCCGCATCTGTACACCGGCATGCTCGCGGCCGGCGCGCTCGCCGGCTACGCCATGCCCGTCTACCCCGACGCGGCGCCCGACGAGGTCGCCCATGCGATAGGCGCCTCGCGGGTTCGCTTCGTGCTGGCCGAGGATCAGGAACAGGTCGACAAGATCCTGGACCTGCGCGAGCGCTGCCCGTCGGTCGAGCACATCGTCCACGACGACGGGCGCGGTCTGGCGGGCTACTCCGACCCCGGCCTCGTCTCCTGGCAGGCGCTGCTGGAGCGCGGCGCCGAACGGCTGCGCCGCGAGCCGACGTTGCGGGATGGATTTCTGCAGCGTGCGCAGCCCGACGACCCGGCGGTGTTCATCCACTCGTCCGGCACCACCGGCCGGCCGAAGGGCGTCGTCCTCAGCCATCGCAACGTGCTGTCCGGCGTGGCCAGCGCGCACCGCGCTCACGCCTTCGACTTCTTCGAGGAGGTGCTCGCCTACCTGCCGATGGCCTGGGTCGGCGATTTCGCGATGACCGTCGGCGCGGGCATCGCGCTCGCCTTCACGATCAACATTCCCGAGCGGCCGGAGACGGTTCTGCACGACCTGCGCGAGATCGCGCCGACGTTCTACCTGGCCGCGCCGCGCAGCTGGGACAACATGCTGACGGTCGTCCAGGTGCGGATGGAGGACTCGACGCGCATGAAGAAGGCCATCTACGGCTTCTTCATGGGCATCGCGCTCGCCAGCGAGCGCGCGAAGCTCGAGGGCCGCGCGCCGACCCGATGGCAGCGCCTGCTGCGCCCGCTCGGCGAGCTGCTCGTCTGCGGGCCGATCAAGGATCAGATGGGGCTTTCACGCCTGCGCTTTGCCTTCACCGGCGGCGAGGCGATCGGCGAAGACACCTTTGTCTTCTACCGGGCCCTGGGCGTCGGTCTGCGCCAGCTCTACGGCCAGACCGAGAGCAGCGCCTTCAACGCGATGCACGACGAAGGCGAAGTGCGGCTGCATACCGTGGGCCGACCGCTCCCGGGCGTCGAGGTGCGCATCAGCGAGTCGGGTGAAATCCTGATCCGCTCGGGCAGCGTCTTCGCCGGCTATTGGTGCAACGACGAAGCGACGCGAGCCGCGCTCGACGAAGGCTGGCTGCACACCGGCGATGCCGGCTATGTCGAGGAAGCCGGCGGCCACCTTGTCGTCCTCGGCCGCCTTGCCGAAGTGGTGCACACCGCCGGCGGCGAACGCTACATCCCGAACTACATCGAGAACCGGCTCAAGTTCAGCCCCTGGATCAAGGACGTCGCGGTGCTCGGCAGCGGCCGCGACACGCTGGCCGCCATCGTTTGCATCGACAAGGAGCCGGTGGGCCACTGGGCCGAGGTGCGCGGCATCTCCTATGTGTCGTACGCCGAGCTTTCGCAGCGCCCCGAGGTGATCGAGCTCGTCGCGCACGCCGTGGCGCGCGTCAACGCCACCCTGCCCGAGGGGCTGAAGCTGCGCCACTTCGTCAGCCTGCACAAGGAGTTCGACGCCGACGACGGCGAGATCACCCGCACCCGCAAGCTCCGCCGCAACGTGGTCGAGGAGCGCTACGCACCGATCATCGATGCCATCTACGGCGGCCAGAAAAGCGTCGCGATGAAGGCGCGGATCGTCTACGAGACCGGTGCGGTCGGCATCACCGAGCGGGTGCTCGCGGTGCGCGAGGTGTGACGGCGATGGAGCTCGGCTACTTCCTCGAGCTCGGCATCAACGGCGCGCTGGCCGGGCTGATGTACTCGCTGGTGGCGATGGGCATCGTCCTCATCTACAAGTCGTCGTCGGTTCCCAATCTCGCGCAGGGAGCGCTGACGATGGTCGGCGCCTATGTCGTGCTCGGCTTCGCGCAGGGTGCCGGGCTGTCGATGTGGCTGGCGATCCCGCTGGCGATGCTGACGATGTGCGCGCTCGGTGTGGCGATCGAACGCGTCGCCCTGCGCCGCCTCGCGGGGCGTCCGATCGTGATGATCCTGATGATGACGCTCGGCCTCGACATCTTCCTGCGCGCCGGCACGATGGCGATCAGCGGCGGCACCGCCCGGCCGATGCGCATCGGCATCAGCGACGAGCCGATGTTCCTCGGCCCGCTGCTGCTCAACCGCGCCTACGTGGTCGGTGCCGCCGTCGCCCTGTTCCTGTTCGTCTGCTTCGTGCTCTTCTTTCGCACCCGGCGCGGCGCCGTGCTGCGCGCAATCTCCGACGACTACATGGCCTCGTGGTCGGTCGGCATCTCGGTCGAGCGCGGCGTGGCGCTGTCGTGGGCGCTGTCGTCGATGGTCGCGACGGCGGCAGGCGTGCTGTGGGGATCGATCCAGGGCGTCGACCAGTCGCTGTCGCTGCTGCTGATCAAGGGCATCACCGTGGCGGTGCTCGGCGGCATGGACAGCCTGGGCGGCGCGATCCTCGCCGGCATCGGCCTGGGCGCGTTCGAGGCGCTCGCCTCGGGCGTGCTCGATCCGATGCTCGGCGGCGGCAGCCGCGACCTGGTGGTGGCGCTGGTGCTCATCGTCACCATCATGGTTCGGCCGCACGGCCTCTTCGGCCGCCACGACATCGAAAGGCTATAGGTGGAACCCGGCCCACGAATCGAGCCATGAGGCACGATCCGGGCCTGCGCCACGATTCGCCGCCTGCCATGCGAACCCTTGTCTTGCCCTTCGCGCTTCTCGTCCTGCTGTCGACCGGCGCCGCCGCGCAGGAGATCAGCGTCCGTGTCGAGCGCCACGGCGAGTTGGTCGTCGTCGACGTCGAGGCGCACGTGCCGGGCGCGCTGCGCGAGGCCTGGGCCGTCTTCACCGACTACGACAACATGGCCTCCTTCATCAGCAACCTGACCGCGAGCAAGGTGCTCGAGCGCAAGGACAACGTGCTGCACGTGATGCAGTCCGGGCAGAGCAAGGTGGGCTTTCTGACCTTCGGCTTCGAGGCGGTGCGCGCGGTCGAGCTGGTGCCGATGCACGAGATCCGCTCGAGCTTCGTCAGCGGCGACTTCAAGTCGTATTCGTCGACGACGTCGCTGCAGCCGACGGCCCAGGGCACGCAGATTCGCCACCACGGCGAATACGTCCCGAAGAAGTGGCTGCCGCCGTTGATCGGCCCGGCGGTGATCGAGCGCGAGACGAGGAAGCAATACCAGGAGTTCGCCGCCGAGATCGAGCGGCGCACCGCCAACCGGCGCTGACACCGCGCCGGGCGCTGTTCCGCCGGTTGCGTTACACGCAATCGCTTTCACATTGGAACTTCCGCGCGCCTACCGGTCGGTAGGATGCGCCGCATGATGGACGTGTCGATGCGCCGCCACCTGGTCCTCGCGCTGGCCGCGAGCCTGGCCGCGTGCGGCGGCGCCGCGGACCAGACCAACCTGTCGGGCAACAAGGTGATCGATTCGTCGAACACGCCCCAGCCCCCACCGCCCGCACCGCCCCCGCCGCCGCCCGCGCCGGCACCGGCGCCCGCCCCGACGCCGGGGCCGGGCGATCCGATCGTCACCTCGTACTCGACCGCCGCGTCGGGCGTGACGCCGGCGCTCGAGGGCGGCAGCATCGCCCACGGCGGCGACGGCGCGCTCTGGTTCAGCGGCGGCTTCGTCCCCAACCAGATCGGCCGCATGACGAGCGCCGGCGCGGTCAGCTACCCGGTCACCCGCGCCGCCGGCCTGATGACGTTCAACCCCGGGCCGCTGACGCGCGGCCCCGACGGCAACATCTGGTTCGCCGACCCGCTCGCCGGCATCGACATCGCCGGAACGATCGGCACGGTCGATATCGCGACCAACGTGGCGAGCGAGTACGCGACGCCCCTGCTCAAGACAACGATCCAGATCAGCGTGCGCACGTCGCAGGACCAGTCGTGCGACACCGGCAGCGCCGTCTGCACGCCGGTGCCGACGGGGACCTGCGTGGCCGCGCCGGCCCGGCCGGCGGTGCCGGGAACTCCGGCTTCGGGACCGATCCCGGCGGTACCGCCGATTCCCGCGTACCTCGGCAGCACCTGCCGCACGGTGACGACCGGGCCGACGCTGGTCTCCGCCTGCACGCCGATCGCGCCGATCCTCGCCAACGGCTACACGACGACGACCTGCCCGACGACCACCATCGGCCCGACGAGCGTCATCACCTGCAGCCTGGAAGATCCGGTCGCGGCCAACTCGTTCATCCGCATCGTCTGCACCGGCATCACGCCCGGCTCGCAGGCCTACAAGATCACCGCCGGCCCCGACGGCAACCTCTGGTTCACCGAGTACAACGGCACGCGCGTCGGCAAGTTCGACGTCACGACCAAGCTCGCCACCGAGTACGGCCCGCTGCAGGCGCCGGCGACCTCGATCGCCGCCGGTCCCGACGGCAACCTCTGGTTCGCCGAGCGCAGCGGCGACGGCTCGACCTCGGTGCTCGGCCGGATCACGCCGGCCGGCGTGATCACCGAGTACACGACGACGCCGGTTCCCGGCTCCGTCGTCGCCCTGACGGGCGGCGCCGACGGCCGCGTCTGGTTCGTCAAGGACGGCTTCGGCGGGCCGGCCGTCGGCCGGATCGATCCGGCGACGGGCGCCTTCACGACCTTCATGGGCGGCCTCAACGGCGCCTTCACCCTGTTCGGCGGCATCGCCCTCGGCGGCGACGGCAACGTCTGGTTCACGAGCTACTACGACGGGCTGATCGGCCGCGTCACGCCGGCGGGGGTGATCACCGAGTTCACCGGCGTCGCGCCGAACGCGCAACTCAACGCGATCACGGCGGGGCCGCAGATCGCCGGCTCGAACACGCTCTGGGTCACCGACCCGACCAACAAGAGCATCGCCAAGCTCACGCTGCGCTAGCGACCGAGCCCGCGCCTGCGGCGAAGCCGGCCGCGCGCGCGGCGTCAGAAGTTTCGCTTCATGTAGATGCCGAGCGAGCCCTTGCGAAGGCGCATCGTCAGGCGGTCCTCGCCGCCGAGGCGAAATCCCAGGCCCTGGTTCAGGAAGACCTGCGACTGCGGCGGCTTCCATTCGATGCCGACCTTGCTCTCGTAAGGCACCGCCGTGCTCGAGCCGAGCGCGCGCTCGACCAGGCTGCTCGCGGGCGCCGGGCCGGCACCGACGCTGCGCAACCCGAACGACAGCGCCGGCAGCATCGTCCCGGCGGGCGCGGCGCTGTCGTAGCGCGCGTCGATCGGCCGCGCCGCCGCGACGCGCTGCTCGAAATGGACGCCGAAGTCGAGCGCACCGCGCGACAGCGACATGCGATAGCCGCCGTCGGCGGGCCCGCCGCTCGCCGACCAGCGCACGGAGGGCGGCTGGACGTCGGCGCCTGCCGTCTCGACCACCGGGGCGGGCGCGTCCGGCTCGCCGGCCACGGCCGCGCCGGCCATCGCCAACAGGCAAGGCAGGCAGAGCAGGCAGGGAGGCGGGGACCGTGACATGAGGGACTCGATGCCCATGAAGTGGTGCGATTCGACCTTACCCGGCGCCTCGGCGGCGACCCGTCGGCGGCCAACGCCGCAGCGGGTGAGAGATCTTCCGCCCCTGCGGTAGGACCCCACCGACCTTTCATCCCTCGGCCGCGGGATGACGGTGACAAACGGTTCGCGCCGGGCGCGCGCGCTGCCGAAGCGAACGGAGCGATTCGACGTGAGACGCGGGGATGCTGCGCCGCGCAGCAGCGGGTGCGCCGAGCGGACGCGATCGGCCGCTCGACGCGCGCGCGGAAAGCCCGAGAATCGGTCCCTGGCTTCATCCGTCCTGTGGGGACGACTCGCTGCATGGACCGACCGCCTTCTCCGCTGTTCCGGCAAGTGGCCATCGACGCCGCCTCGGGCACGCAGATCGGCGCGGCACTGACGACGCACTGGCGCGGCGTCGCCGCGTTCACCGCGGTCGCCTTCGTGCTCCTCGCCGCGCTGATCGCCTTCGTCGCTGTCGTCGAGTACTCGCCGGTGCACCGCGTCGCCGCCTTCGTCGACGCGCGCGGCGGCCTGGTCCGCCTGAAGGCGCCGCTCGACGGCCGCGTCACCCGACTCGCGGTGAGCGACGGCGCGATCGTCAGGAAGGGCGACCTGCTCGCCGTCATCGGCAGCGAGCGGCTGCGCGAGGAAGGCGGCGGCGAGCGGACGGCGGTGCGCCAGTCGCTCGAGGCCGAGAAGGCGACGATCGAGCGCGAGATCGACGCGGCGCGCCAGGAGGCCGCGGTCAACCGGCTCATGCTCGAGCGCCGCCTGCACGGCCTGCGCGAGGAGCGCGAGACCTTGCGCGCCGACATCCGCTCGGGCGAGCGCCTGCTCGCCAGCCTGGTCGCGCAGAGCGACCACGTCGCCTCGGTGGCGGCCGAGGGCTACCTGCCGCGCCAGCAGGCGGCGCAGAAGCGCGACGAGGTCAGCGCGCAGGAGAGCCGCCTGGCGAGCGCGCGCGGCGCGGCGGCGCGCGTCGAGCGCGACATCGAGACGAGCGAGGCCGAGCGCCGCCTCGTCGACGCCCGCCTCGCCGGCGTGATCGAGAACCGGCAGCGCTCGAGCGGCGAGCTGAACCGGTTGCGCGTGCAGAGCGAGATGGACGCCGAGCAGGTCGTCCGCGCGCCGCAGGACGGGCGGGTCTCGTTCGCGTCGCTGGCCGAGGGCCAGTCGGTCGAGGCCGGCCAGCCTCTCTTCACGATCGCACCGCAGGACGATCCGCTCATCGTCAAGCTGCTCGTCGCGCCGGCGGCGGTCGCCTCCGTGCGTCCCGGCGTCGAGTTCAAGCTCGCCTTTCGCGCCTACCCGCAGGAGAGATTCGGCCTCTTCGCGGCAAAGATCGACAGCGTCAACGAAGTGCCATCGCTGCCGAGCGAGGTACCGCAGGCCGCGGGCGGCAGCGAGCCGATGTTCGTCGCCACGGCGTCGCTGCCGGGCGCGCTCCACGGCACCCACGGCGAGGTCCTGCCGCTCAAGCCCGGCATGCTCGCCGACGCGCTCGTGCCGATCGAGAGCCGCACCGTGCTGGCGTGGCTGCTCGATCCGATTCTGCGCGGCCTCAACGACAGCGTCGGCCGCGCCGCACGCGGCGGCGGCGCCGAAGCACGTCGCTGATGCTCAACCTCGGCCTCTTCGGCAGGCGGCAGGTGCCGTTCGTCGCCGCGAGCGAGCTCAACGAATGCGGCCTCGCCTGCCTGGCGGCGATCAGCGCCTACTTCGACGGCGAGCCCGGCCTCGCCGAGATCCGCCAGCTCGCCGTGTCGAGCGGCCGTGGCGAGACGCTGCTCGAGCTGCGCAACCTCGCCGAGCGGATCGGCCTCAACGCGCGCGGCGTCAAGGTCGGCGTCGACGCGCTCGCGCAGCTCGCGCTGCCGGCGATCCTGCACTGGGAGATGAACCACTTCGTCGTCCTCGAGCGGGTGACGAAGTCCGGGATCGTC
>JADGRJ010000142.1 GCA_017881025.1 Rhizobacter sp.
ATGAACGAGGTGCACATGCCGCTGGCGACTTCGCCGGCGTTGTAGCCGCCCATGCCGTCGGCGAGGACGACCAGCGAGGTGGCCTCGTCGATGACGGCCGAGTCTTCGTTGTTGTTGCGCGCCCGGCCGGTGTCCGAGGCGCAATGGAACTCGAGCGTCATCATCGGCACGGGGGTCGGGAGGCGATCGTTCAATTCGACGAATTGTGCATCGTCGCATCCACCTCGGCGCGTTGGCCGCGGTGATGCAGCCACTTGCCGATCGCCACGACCAAGAGCGCGCCGCCGATGCCGAAGATGAGATCGGCGTGGGGGATGTTCGCCTTGAACCAGGCGGCGATCGCCGGATCGGTGACGAGCATCTCGCCGGCCAGCCAGCCGAGCAGCGCGGCGCCGAGCGTGATGATGATCGGGAAGCGCTCCATGATCTTCATCAGCAGCGTGCTGCCGATGATGATCAGCGGGATCGACGTCGCCAGGCCGATGATCAGCAGCGTAATCCGGTAGGCCTCCGGCGCGCGGGTGGCCGCGGCGGCCACGGCGATGACGTTGTCGATGCTCATCACCAGGTCGGCGATCAGGATGGTGCGGATCGCCGCGGCCATCGTCCCCGGCTCCTTGACCTCGCCCTCTTCCTCGGTGTCGAGCAGGAGCTGGGCGCCGATCCAGAGCAGCGCAACGGCGCCGACGATCTTCAAGTAGGGCACCTGGAGCATCTGCACGGCGCCGATCGTGAGCAGGATCCGCATCACGATGGCGGCGGCGCTGCCGTAGAAGATCGCCTTGTTCTGCTGATGCACCGGCAGCGACCTGGCCGCCATCGCGATCACGACCGCGTTGTCGCCCGAGAGCAGGATGTTGGCGACGATGATCGCGCCCAAGGCACCCCACACCGCCCCCGATGTCAGTGCTTCCATGGCAGCTACCGACGGGACCGGGACCCGCCGCTCAAACCAGAGCCTTCATGAGGCGGCCCATCTCCGACGGGTTGCGGGTCACCGTGAAGCCGCACTCTTCCATCACCGCGAGCTTGGCGTCGGCGGTATCGGCGCCGCCGGAGATCAAGGCGCCGGCGTGGCCCATCCGCTTGCCCGGCGGCGCGGTGACGCCGGCGATGAAGCCGACGATCGGCTTGGTCATGTTGGCCTTGCACCAGCGCGCCGCCTCGGCCTCGTCGGAGCCGCCGATCTCGCCGATCATGACGACGGCATCCGTGTTCGGGTCGTCGTTGAAGAGCTTCATGATGTCGATGTGCTTGAGGCCGTTGATCGGGTCGCCGCCGATGCCGACCGCGCTCGACTGGCCGAGGCCGACGTCGCTGAGCTGCGCGACCGCTTCGTAGGTGAGTGTCCCCGAGCGGCTGACGACGCCGATCCGGCCCTTGCGATGGATGTGGCCGGGCATGATGCCGATCTTGATCTCGTCGGGCGTGATCAGCCCGGGGCAGTTCGGCCCCAGCAGCAGCGTCTTCTTGCCCCCCGCCGCCTCGCGCCTGCGCATCCGGCTCCTCACCTCGAGCATGTCGCGCACCGGGATGCCCTCGGTGATGCAGATGGCGAGGTCGAGCTCGGCCTCGACCGCCTCCCAGATCGCCGCGGCGGCGCCTGCCGGCGGCACGTAGATCACGCTCACCGTCGCGCCTGTGCTCTGCGCCGCTTCCCTGACGGTCGCGAAGATCGGGATGCCTTCGAAGTCCTCGCCCGCCTTCTTGGGATTGACGCCGGCGACGAAGCACTCGCGACCGTTGGCGTAGTCGCGGCACATGCGGGTGTGGAACTGACCGGTCTTGCCGGTGATGCCCTGCGTGATGACGCGCGTGTTCTTGTCGATCAGGATGCTCACTTCAGGGCCTCCATGACCTTCTGGGCGGCTTCGGCCATCGAGTCGGCGCTGATGATCGGCAGGCCCGAGTCGGCGAGCAGCTTCTTGCCGAGCTCCTCGTTCGTCCCCTTCATGCGAACGACCAGCGGCACGCTCAGGTTGGTCGCCTTGCACGCCGCGATCACGCCCTCGGCGATGGTGTCGCAGCGCATGATGCCGCCGAAGATGTTGACCAGGATCGCCTTCACCTTCGGGTTGCTCAGCATGATCTTGAACGCCTCGGTGACCTTCTCGGCCGAAGCGCCGCCGCCGACGTCGAGGAAGTTCGCGGGCGAGCCGCCGAACAGCTTGATCGTGTCCATCGTCGCCATCGCCAGGCCGGCGCCGTTGACGAGGCAGCCGATGTTGCCGTCGAGCTGGATGTAGGCGAGGTCGAACTTGCTCGCCGCGACCTCGGCCGGATCCTCCTCGTCGAGGTCGCGGTAGGCGGCGATCTCGGGATGCCGGTAGATCGCGTTCGAGTCGAAGTTGAACTTCGCGTCGAGCGCCTTGATCCGCATCGGCCCGCCGTTCTTGCCGCCCTCGAGGATGAGCGGGTTGATCTCGGCGAGCGAGGCGTCGGTCTCCATGTAGCAGGCGTAGAGCTTCTTGAAGACGTCGATCGCCTGCGCCTCGGCTTCCTTGGGGATGCCGATGCCGGCGGCGAGCTCGCCGGCGGCGGCATCGCTCATCCCGTCGATCGGATCGATGAACACGCGGACGATCTTCTCGGGCGTGTCGCGGGCGACCTTCTCGATGTCCATGCCGCCTTCGCTCGACCCCATCATCGCCACCTTCTGCGTCGCGCGGTCGGTCAGCACGGCGACGTAGTACTCCTTCTTGATGTCGGCACCTTCCTCGATGAGGAGGCGACGAACCTTCTGGCCCTGTGGGCCCGTCTGGTGCGTGACGAGCTGCATGCCGAGGATCTGGCCGGCGAGCGTCGCGACTTCGGCCTGCGAGCGCGCCAGCTTGACGCCGCCGCCCTTGCCGCGGCCGCCGGCGTGGATCTGCGCCTTGACGACCCAGACGCTCCCGCCGAGCTTTTGCGCCGCCTCGGTCGCTTCGCGGACGCTGAAGGCGGGATAGCCGCGGGGCACGGGGATGCCGAAACGGGCAAGGATCTCCTTGCCCTGGTATTCATGGATTTTCATCGAGACGTCGGCGCTGCGGTGGCGGAGGGGGAGAGTGCGCGTGCGGCCGCACGCCCGGGAAATCGCCGGGAAATGTAGCACGCGACCCCGTGCCAGCCGCCCGCTGGCGGGCGCTCGCAGCCGGCGCGACGCGACGCGCTCGAACGCGGTTCAGTCGGCGCCGGTGGCGCCGTCGCTCGCGACGGCGCCCGGTCGTCCCAGGCGGCGCATCAACCGCTGGACGTGCTCGGGCGAGAAGCCGCGACCGAGCAGGAAGCGCGACTGCGCCGCCCGCTCCGCGGCGTCGGCGGGCAGGCGCGCGAAACGGCGCGCGCGCACGGCCGCGGCCCGATCGATCTCGGACGCGGCGAGCGACGCCTCGAGCTCGGGAGGAAGCTCGACGGCGTGCTGCGCCAGCTCGCTGCGGATGCGCTGAAGGCCGAAGCGCGCCTGGCGCGCATTGACGCGCGATTCGGCGAAGCGCGCGTTCGACAGAAAGCGGTTCGCCTCGAGCCAGTCGAGCAGGGCGTCGACCTCGCCAGCGACGGCGGCCGGGTCGACCTCAGCGTCGGCGTCTCTCCCGCGCGCGTGGCGCAGCAGCTTTCGCCGCAGCTCGAGCCGGCTCTGGTCGCGCTGCGCGAGCAGCTGCAGGGCGCGCGACTTGAGAGATCGCTCCGCCTTCACCTCGGGTCGCTCAGTCCTTGACGACCTTCAGCTTGGCGGGGGCCTCTTCTTCGGCGGCGCCGGGCAGCAAGGGGATACCGACCGCGGCGCGCACCTTGTTCTCGATCTCGATCGCAAGGTCGGGGTTCTCTTTCAGGAACTCGCGCGCGTTGTCCTTGCCCTGGCCGATCTTCTCGCCGTTGTAGGCGTACCAGGAACCGCTCTTCTCGAGCACTTTGGCCTCGACGCCCATGTCGATCACCTCGCCTTCGCGGCTGATGCCCTGGCCGTAGAGGATGTCGAACTCTGCCGTCTTGAACGGCGGCGAGACCTTGTTCTTGACGACCTTGACCTTGGTCTCGTTGCCGATGACCTCCTCGCCCTTCTTGATCGAGCCGATGCGGCGGATGTCGAGGCGGACCGAGGCGTAGAACTTGAGGGCGTTGCCGCCGGTGGTGGTCTCGGGCGAGCCGAACATGACGCCGATCTTCATCCGGATCTGGTTGATGAAGATGACCATCGTGTTGGTGCGACTGATCGAGCCGGTGAGCTTGCGCAGCGCCTGGCTCATCAGGCGCGCCTGCAGGCCGGGCAGCGAATCGCCCATCTCGCCCTCGATCTCGGCCTTGGGCGTGAGCGCGGCGACCGAGTCGATGACGACGAGGTCGACCGAGCCCGAGCGGACGAGCGCGTCGACGATCTCGAGCGCCTGCTCGCCGGTGTCGGGCTGGGAGATCAGGAGCTCCTGCAGGTTGACGCCGAGCTTTTGCGCGTACTGGACGTCGAGCGCGTGCTCGGCGTCGATGAAGGCGCAGGTGCCGCCGAGCTTCTGCATCTCGGCGATGACCTGAAGCGTGAGCGTGGTCTTGCCCGACGACTCCGGCCCGTAGATCTCGACCACCCGGCCGCGCGGCAGGCCGCCGACGCCGAGGGCGATGTCGAGGCCGAGCGAGCCGGTCGAGACGACCTCGATGTCGTCGATGACCTCGCCGACGCCGAGCCGCATGATCGCGCCCTTGCCGTGCTGCTTCTCGATCTGCGCCAGCGCCGCCTGCAGGGCCTTGGCTTTTTCGGTGTTGAGGGCTTTGACGGGCATGTCCATGAAAGGGTCTCCTGGGGATTCGGCGATTATCTGCAAAGGCTGGATGTTTGTACAGTAGCAGACGCGCCTTCGCAACGCTTCCCTCCGAGGGGCGGAGCGACCGCCCCCGGGCAGGTGCCCCCGGGACTGGGAGGCTCCGGCGGCTAGCGCCGCCGGCGCGAATCCGTCAGCCCTGGACGAGGCGTCGGCTGCGCGCGATCGACATCAGGATGCCGAGGCCGAGGCCGAGCGTGACCATCGCCGTGCCGCCGTAGCTGATGAAGGGCAGGGGCACGCCGACGACGGGGAGGATGCCGCTGACCATGCCCATGTTGACGAAGGCGTAGGTGAAGAAGCTCAGAGTGATCGCGCCGGCGAGCAGGCGCGTGAAGACCGTCGGCGCCTCGGCGGCGATGAAGAGGCCGCGAAAGATCAGGAAGACAAAGAAGAGCAGCAGCGTGCAGCAGCCGACCAGGCCGAACTCCTCCGAAAAGGCGGCGAAGATGAAGTCGGTGGTGCGCTCGGGGATGAACTCCAGGTGCGTCTGCGTCCCCTTCATGAAGCCCTTGCCGGTGGTGCCGCCCGAGCCGATCGCGATCTCGCCCTGGATGATGTGGAAGCCCTTGCCGAGCGGGTCGGTGGTCGGGTCGAGCAGCGTGCAGACGCGGTTCTTCTGGTAGTCGCGCAGCATCGGCCACTTGACGTCGGGCTGGCAGATTCGCTCCTCGGAGACGACGACCGCGGTGATCGCTGCCGCCGCGAGAAGCATCACCGGAACGATCAGCTTCCACGACAGCCCGGCGAAGAAGATCACGTAGAGGCCGGCCGAGAGGACGAGGATCGCCGTGCCGAGGTCGGGCTGCTTGACGATTAAGCCGACCGGCACGAGCAGCAGGATCGTCGCGATCAGGAAGTCGAGCGCGCGCAGCTGCCCCTCGCGGCGCTGGAACCACCAGGCGAGCATGAGCGGCATCGCGATCTTCAGGATCTCGCTCGGCTGGATCGTCACGCCGACGTTGAGCCAGCGCGTCGCGCCCTTCCTCGTGATGCCGAGCCCCGGAAGCGCCGTCGCGAGCAGCAGGATCAGGCCGACGACGTAGAGCGGGATCGCCAGGCGGATCAGCTGCTGCGGCGGGATCTGCGCGGCGAGGAAGAGGACGACGAAGGCGAGCGCCATGTTGCGGCCGTGGTCGACGAAGCGCGTGCCGTGGTCGAAGCCGGCCGAGTACATCGTCACCAGGCCGGCGAGCGCGAGCAGGCCGACGGCGAGGACGAGCGGGATGTCGTAGCCGGTGAAGACCGGCCGGGCGCGCTGCCAGAGCGACGGGCTGTCGAAGACCGCGCTCATCTCAGTCGCGCCGTAGCGCCAGCACGTCGCGGCCCGGCGCGCGGCCGGTCAAGGGCAGCGGCGCCGAGGCGGGCAGCGCCGGCGCCGGCACCGAAACCGGTTCGGCGCGCGCGGTCGCGGCGCCGTCGACGGTCGCGCCGGGCAGCGGCACGGCGTCGATGGGGCGCGGCACGCCGATCGGCGCGGTCGACTGGCCGAGCTGCGTTGCGGCGATGTCGGCCGCGCTCGGGTACTGGCCGGAGAGCATGTAGTCGAAGACGCGACGCGCGATCGGCGCCGCCGCGCCGGCGCCGAAGCCGGCGTTCTCGACGACGATCGCCAGGGCGATGCGAGGCGACTCGAGCGGCGCGAATGCGGTGTAGAGCGCGTGGTCGCGGTGGCGTTCGTCCATTCGTGCCGCGTTGTACTTCTCGTTCGCCTTGATCTCGATCACCTGCGCGGTACCGGTCTTGCCGCCCGACTTGTACGGCGCGTTGACGAACGAGCGCGCCGACGTGCCTTCCTGCGTCACGCCGTAGAGCGCGTTGTGGATGAAGGCGACGTGCTCGGGCTTCCACGCCATCGCTGGCAGCGGCGCGAAGGCGAGCGGCTTCGAGGCGCGAGTCTCGTAGTTCTCGACTGCGCGCACCACGTGCGGCGTGAAGCGCTGGCCGCCGGCCGCGACCGCCGCCTCGGCCTGCGCCAGCTGCAGCATCGTGAACGAGTTGTAGCCCTGGCCGATGCCGAGCGAGATCGTCTCGCCGGCGTACCACTTCTGCGCTTCCTTCTTCTTGTACGCGTTCCTTTTCCACTCGGTCGATGGCAGCGTGCCGCGCAGCTCGCCCTGCAGGTCGATGCCGGTGATGCGGCCGAAGCCGAGCGGCGCCATGAAGTCGTGCATCGCGTCGACGCCGAGGTCGTTGGCGAGCGTGTAGTAGTAGGTGTCGCACGACTGGACGATCGACTTGTACATGTCGACCGTGCCGTGGCCGCCTTCCTTGTCGTCGCGGAAGCGGTGGTTGCCGAAGTTGTAGAAGCCCGGGTCGAAGATCGTCTGCTGCGGCGTCCGCTTGCCGAGCGTCAGCGCCGCCAGCGCCATGAACGGCTTGTAGGTCGAGCCGGGCGGGTAGGTGCCGCGCAGCGCCCGGTTGAGGAGCGGCTTGTCGGGCGATTCGTTGAGGGCGCGCCAGTTCTCGACGTCGATCCCCTCGACGAACAGGTTCGGGTCGAAGTTCGGCTTGCTGACGAAGGCGAGGATCTCGCCGTTGCTGGGATCGATCGCGACGAGCGCGCCGCGGCGTTCGCCGAACAGCTGCTCGACCAGCGCCTGCAGGCGGATGTCGATCGACAGGACGATCGCGTTGCCGGGCGTCGCCGGGTTGCTCTTCAGACGCCGCACGGCGTGGCCACCGGCGCTCATCTCGACCTCCTCGAAGCCGGTCTGGCCGTGCAGCTCGCCCTCGTAGCTCTGCTCGACGCCGAGCTTGCCGATGTACTCGGTGCCGCGATAGTTGGCGAGGTCGTCCTCGGCCCAGTCGTCCTCCATCTGCTTCTTCTCGGTCGGGTTGATCCGGCCGATGTAGCCGATCAGGTGGCTGCCGACCTCGCCGAGCGGATAGCTGCGGAACAGGCGCGCCTTGATCTCGACGCCGTCGAAGCGGAACTTCTGCGCCGTGAAGCGGGCGACTTCCTCGTCGTTCAGGCGCGTCCTGATCGGCAGCGACTCGACGCTGCGGCTTTCCTCGAGCAGCCGCTTGAAGCGCTTGCGGTCGCGCGGCTGGATGTCGACGATCTCGGCGAGCTCGTCGATCGTCGCGTCGAGGCCGCCTCTCACCCTGGCCGGCGCGATCTCGAGCGTGTAGGCCGAGTAGTTGTTGGCCAGCACCACGCCGTTGCGGTCGAGGATCAGGCCGCGGTTGGGCGTGATCGGCACGACCGCGATGCGGTTGTTCTCGGCCTGGGTCGAGAGCTCGTCGTGCTTGGAGACCTGCAGGTAGGCGAGGCGGGCGGCGAGCAGACCGAACGCGAGCAGGACGAACAGCGCCGCCGCCACCAGGCGGAGGCGAAAGCGCGCGATCTCGCGCTCGGTGTTTCTCAGCTCGGTCACAGGGGACGATTTTCGTCCGGGTCGGGGGCGCGGCGTTGCGGTGCGAGCAGCAGCCAGGTGGCAACCGGCCACAAGAGTGCCTGGAAAACCGGCGCCAGGATCAGCTCCCAACCGGGGAACATGCCACCGGCGATCAGGTGGACGAGGAGCGAAACCGCCTGCGCGGCGAGAAAGAGCGGCAGGATCTGGACCGCCTGCGACGGCACCGTGAACCAGAGCAGGCGCCGGTGGATCGTCACCGCGAAGAAGCTGAGCAGCGTGTAGGCGAGGGCGTGCTGGCCGAGGACGGCGCCGCTGTGCACGTCCATCAGCAGGCCGAAGAAGAAGGCGACGCCGACGCCGATCCGGCGCGACTGGTGCACGTTCCAGAAGACGAGGACGAGGGCCAGGAAGTCCGGCATCGCCGGCACCCGGCCGAGCGGGACGATGTTGAGCAGGAAGGCGACCGCGAGCGTCGTCCAGACGAAGAGCGGGCTGACCGGCAGGAGGAGCGGGTCGTTGCGCCGCGGCATGATCATTTGCGGCCCCCTTTCTTGCCGGCAGGCTTGCTGGCCGCGGCGCTCTCCGAAGCCGCCGCCTGCGGCCGCGGCGGCAGGCGCGCGCCGGTCGGCTCGAGGACAAGGACGTGGCGAACGCCGTCCGACTGCGCCGCCGGGACGAGGACGATGCGGGCGAAGCCGGAATCGATCTTGCGGTCGATCTTGGCCACCGACGCGACCTTGAGCCCCGGCGGGTAGACGCCGTCGACGCCCGAGGTCGTCAGCAGGTCGCCGGTCTGGACGTCGGCGTTGCCGGCCATGAAGCGCATCTCGAGCAGGCCGACGCCGCCGGTGGCGCCGCCGAACGCGGCGCTTCTCACCTGGGTGCGGCTGTTCAGCACCGGGATCGCCGCGTCGCGGTCGGTGAGCAGGGTGACCTCGGACGACTGCAGGTAGACCCGCGTCACCTGGCCGAGGACGCCGGCCTCGTTGACGACCGGCGAGCCGAGGGCGACGTTGTGGGTGACGCCGCGGTCGATGATCACCTTGCGCGAGTACGGATCGGCGGCTTCGTAGAGGACCTCGGCCGGCTGCGAGCGCACGTCGAGGGTCGGCCTGAGCTCGAGCAAGGCGCGCAGGCGGGCGTTTTCCTGGCTCAGCTGGTCGGTGCGCTGGGCGCGCTCCGAGAGGCGCGCCAGCTCGCCGCGCGCCGCCTGCTCGGCGGCGATCGCGCGCGCCAGCCCGCCGAGGTAGTCACGCCCGTCGCCGATCACCTCGACCGGAACGAGGAGGGCGCGCTGCAGCGGATAGAGCATCGTCGCGACGGTGGCGCGGATCGGCTGGGTGATGCTGAAGCGGCCGTCGGCAACCATCAGGAACACCGCCAGCGCCGAGCAGAACGACAGCTTCGTCAGCGACGACGGGCCCTGGCGAAAGAAGGGCGGCGGCGTGCGATCGAGGGTGCCGAGCGCCATCGTCGAGCCGCCCCGCCTCAGATCATTCGGAGGTGAAGATCGAGCCGAGGCGCTCCATGCGCTCCAGTGCCATGCCGCAGCCGCGGACGACGCAGGTGAGCGGGTCTTCGCCGACGAGCACCGGCAGGCCGGTTTCCTCGGCGAGCAGACGATCGAGGTCGCGCAGGAGGGCGCCGCCGCCGGTCAGCATCATGCCGCGCTCGGCGATGTCGGCGCCGAGCTCGGGCGGGGTCTGCTCGAGCGCGTTCTTGACGCTCGAGACGATCTGGTTGAGCGGGTCGGTGAGCGCCTCGAGGATCTCGTTCGACGAGATCGTGAAGCTGCGCGGCACGCCCTCGGAGAGGTTGCGGCCCTTGACCTCGATCTCCTTGACCTCGGAGCCGGGAAAGGCCGAGCCGATGCTCTTCTTGATCATCTCGGCCGTCGGCTCGCCGATCAGCATGCCGTAGTTGCGCCGGATGTAGTTGATGATCGCCTCGTCGAACTTGTCGCCGCCGACGCGCACCGAGCCCTTGTAGACCATGCCGCCGAGCGAGATCACGCCGACCTCGGTCGTGCCGCCGCCGATGTCGACGACCATCGAGCCGCTCGCCTCCGAGACCGGCAGGCCAGCGCCGATCGCCGCCGCCATGGGCTCTTCGATCAGGAAGACGTCGCTCGCGCCGGCGCCGAGCGCCGATTCGCGGATCGCGCGCCGCTCGACCTGCGTCGAGCCGCAGGGCACGCAGATGATGATCCGCGGGCTGGGGCGCAAGATGGACCGCGGATGGACCATCTTGATGAACTGCTTCAACATCTGCTCGGTGACGGTGAAGTCGGCGAT
>JADGRJ010000143.1 GCA_017881025.1 Rhizobacter sp.
GGCGCGCGCCGTCGCCTGGCGCGCGCCCATGCCGAGGTGCTTTCGGAGCGGCTCGGCGATCTGCTGGCCGACCGTGAACACCGGGTTGAGCGAGCTCATCGGATCCTGGAACACGCACGCGATCTCGCGGCCGCGCAGCGCCTGCAGCTGCGCCAGCGGCGCGGCGAGCAGGTCGCGGCCCTGGAAGGTGATCGCGCCCGAGCGCTCGGCGTTGTCGGGCAAGAGGTTGAGGATCGACATCGCCGTCACGCTCTTGCCCGAGCCCGACTCGCCGACGAGCGCGACGGTCGTGTTCTCGGGCAGGTCGAAGCTCACGCCCTTGACGGCGTCGACGCGACGCACGACGCCGTCCTCGCGGCCCATGCGGAACGACACGCGCAGGTCGGCGATCGAGAGCAGTAGAGCGCCGGTACGCGCGGCTGACGGCATGGCGCTCATTCGAGCCCCCGGAGCTTGGGATCGAGGGCGTCGCGCAGCGCGTCGGTCATCAGCGAGAAGGCGGTGACGAAGACGGCCATGAAGATCGTCGCGGCGGCGAGCTGCCACCAGTGGCCGAGGATCAGCTCGCTCTGCGCCTCCGACAGCATCGTTCCCCACGAGACCTCGTCGACGCCGACGCCGAGGCCGAGGTACGACAGGATCACTTCCGACTTGATGAAGCCGACGACCAGGATCGACAGCTGGACCAGGATGACGTGGCTGACGTTGGGCATGATGTGGCGGAACATGCGCGACGCGTTGCCGGCGCCGATGGCCTCGGCCGAGCGCACGTAGTCGCGAACGACGTGCTTCATGTACTCGGCGCGGACGAGCCGGTAGATGCCGGTCCAGCCGGCGAGGCCGAGGATCAGCACGACCGAGCCGATGCCGCGCCCGAACACCGCCGCGAACGCGAAGATCAGCAGGATGCCGGGGATCGCGGTGAAGACGTTGTAGACCCACTCGAGCAGGTCGCCGACGCGGCCGCCGAAGAAGCCCGCGGTGGCGCCGAGGAGGGTGCCGATCGTCGTCGCCAGCAGCGCCGCCGAGACGCCGACCAGGATCGACACCTGCGCCCCCTTGATCGCCTTGGCGAGCACGTCGCGGCCGAGCCGGTCGGCGCCGAAGGGCAGCGTCTCGGCCTTGACGCTCGCCGTGGTCTCGTACTTCTTCGCCGCCTCCGCCCATTCCTTGTAGCGCGGCGCGAGCGGATCGACCGCCGAGATGTCGACGTTCGGTCCGCTCGGCGCGGCGACGGAGATCCCTTCGATCTGCTTGGCCGGGCCGACGAAAGTCGGCGGCGCATCCGGCACGCCGCGCTCGACCTGCCAGTCCTTGGCGACCAGGCCGAGCCCGGAGCAGATGACGAGGAGCAGGAAGAGCGCGGCGATCGCGAGCGAGACCATGCCGACGCGATCGCTGCGGAACCGGCGCGCCGCGGCCGACCAGACCCCCGCCGATCGGCGCGCGGCCGCAGGCGCCGCCATCGGCGCGTCGATGACCGCGCTCATGACAGCACCACGCGCGGGTCGACCAGCTTGTAGAGCACGTCGGTCGCGAGGTTGACGACCATGGTGATGACGGCGATGTAGATCGCGAACGCCTGGATGACGGGGTAGTCGCTGCGGTTGACGGCGAGCAGGATCTCGCGGCCGAGGCCGGGGATCGAGAAGAAGACCTCGATCAGGAACGAGCCGACGAAGATGCCCGGCAGGGCGACCGCGACGTTGGTGAGGATCGGGATCATCGCGTTGCGCAGCACGTGCTTGAGCAGGACGACGCGCTCGGTCATTCCCTTGGCGCGCGCGGTGCGGACGTAGTCGTGGCCGATCTCGTCGAGGAAGAAGGTGCGGTACAGGCGCGTCGTCGGCGCCAGCGAGACCGCCACCGCGAGCAGCACCGGCAGCGGCGCGTACACGCGCAGGTTGGTGGCGACGCTGTCGCTCCAGCCCTGGACCGGGAAGAGGCCGAGCTGGAACGCGAACACGTACTGGCCGACGATCACGTAGACCAGGAACGAGATCGAGAGCGCCACCGTCGTCGCGACCATGATCGTGCGGTCGGTGAGCGAGCCGCGCACGTAGGCGACGCCGAGCGCGAACGGGATCGCGAGCAACGTGTCGAGGACGAGGATCGGCACCATCACGGTCAGCGTCGCCGGCAGGCGCGTCGCGAACAGGTGGGCGACCGACTCGTTGGTCGCCCAGCTGCGCCCCCAGTCGAAGGTGACGATCTGCTTCAGGAAGATCCAGAACTGGGTCCAGAGCGGCTCGTTCAGGCCGAGCTGCTGGCGGATCGCGTCGACCTGCGCCTGCGTTGCGTTGAGGCCGCCGAGGATCTCGGCCGGGTCGCCGCCGAATCCCTTGAAGAGAAGAAAGACCAGCAGGACGACGCCGAACAGCGTCGGCGCCATCTGCCAGAGGCGTCGTATCAGATACGCGGCCATCGCCCGAACACTCCTCGTCGAAGTCAGTCTTGCGGCGGGTCCCGTGCTCGTGACACGCCCGCACCGTCGGCTCCGAAGGGAGCGCGCCGGGAGTCTAGGGCCTCGCGACGCTGCGGCCCCACCGCGTTTGCCCGGCCGCCGCCCGCCGCAAGTCGCGCGCCGCGCACCTACACTCGCCCTTTGGCCCGCGCCGCCGTCCTGGCCCGCCAAACCTGCCGCCGTCGACACCGCCCGTGAACGCTTCCGGTCGCCCCTTTGCATCCGACCTCGGGCGCGCTCGCCCGCGCGTCCTCGCCCTCGCCATCGCGCTCGTCGCCTGCGTCGGGCCGGTGCGTGGCGCCTCGTCGGGCGCGGCGGCCGAGGCCGGCGCGCCGAAGGTCCTCCGCTATGCGATGCGAGTCGCCGAGACCGGCTTCGATCCGGCGCAGATCTCCGATCTCTACTCGAGCACGCTCGTCGCGAACATGTTCGACGCGCTCTACGAGTACGAATTCCTCGCCCGCCCGGTACGCCTCAGGCCGAACACGGCGACGGCGCTGCCGGAAGCGTCGGCCGACTTCAAGACCTTCACGATCCGCGTCCGTCCCGGCATCTACTTCAGCGACGATCCCGCCTTCAAGGGCGCGCGTCGCGAGCTCACCGCCGAGGACTATGTCTATTCGATCAAGCGCCATTTCGATCCGCGCTGGAAGAGCCCGACCTACACCAGCCTCAACAACAACCGCATCCTCGGCCTCGACGAAGTGCGCCAGGCCGCCCTGCGCGACAAGAAGCCGTTCGACTACGACGCGCCGGTCGAGGGCCTGCGCGCGCTCGATCGCTACACGATCCAGTTCAGGCTCGCCGAGCCGAACCCGCGCTTCACCGACCAGCTGAGCGATCCGGCGCGCACCGGCGCGGTCGCGCGCGAGGTGGTCGAGTTCTACGGCGACAAGATCATGGAGCACCCGGTCGGCACTGGCGCCTACCGGCTCGCCCAGTGGCGCCGCAGCTCGCTGATCACCTTCGACAGGAGCCCGACTTACCGCGACGTCTTCTACCAGGAGGAGGCGCCGCGCGACGACCCGCTCGCCCAGGCCGCGACGAAGCGGCTTGCCGGCAGAAAGCTGCCGATGGTCGATCGGGTCGAGGTCAGCGTGATCGAGCAGCCGCAGCCGCGCTGGCTGGCGTTCGTGAACCGCGAGATGGACGTCATCGAGCAGGTTCCCGAAGACTTCACCTACGTGGCGATCCCGAACAATCACGTTGCTCCCAACCTGGCCAAGCAGGGGATCTACGAAGTCCGCTACCTGCGCAACGACGCCGCGATGTCGTATTTCGCGATGGAGAACCCGGTCGTCGGCGGCTATTCGGCCGACAAGGTCGCGTTGCGCCGGGCGATCGCCCTCGCCGTCAACGTCGACGAGGAGATCCGCGTCGTCCGGCGCGGCCAGGCGATCCCGGCGCAGTCGATCCTCGCGCCAGGCCTTTGGGGCTATGACCCGGCGTTCCGCAGCGAGATGGGCACCTTCGATCGGGCCAAGGCGAAGGCGCTGCTCGACCTCTACGGCTACGTCGACCGCGACGGCGACGGCTGGCGCGACCAGCCCGACGGCTCGCCGCTGGTGCTCGACTACGCGACGCAGCCGGACGATCTCAACCGCCAGCTCATCACGCAGTGGAAGAAGAACATGGATGCGATCGGCGTCCGGATCGTCTTCAAGACCGCACAGTGGCCGGAGAACCTGAAGGCGTCGCGAGCCGGCAAGCTGATGATGTGGGGCGTCGCCTGGAGCGGCGGCCCCGACGGCGAGGAGTTCCTCGTCCTCGGCGACGGCCCGGAGAAGGGCCAGGCCAACCACGCCCGGTTCGACCTCGCCGAGTACAACCGCCTGTTCCAGCGCCAGCGCACCCTGGCCGATGGCCCCGAGCGGATGCAGGTCATGACGCGCATGAAGGAGATCCTGGTCGCCTACATGCCGTACAAGGCGCACGTGCACCGCATCTGGACCGATCTCGCACAGCCCTGGGTCCTCGGCTACCACCGCAACGTCTTCCTGCGCGAGTTCTGGCGTTACGTCGACATCGACCCGGTCGAGAAGGCGCGGCGAACCAAATGAGCCCGGCGATCGAGAGCGAGGGCTGACACCATGGCGATTTCACGGCGAAGAGTCGTTGCGGGCGCCGCCGCCGGCGCGCTCGCTCCGCACCTGGCCTGGGCCACGGACGACGGCGTCGGGACCCCGGTGGCGGCAAAGGTCCTGCGCTATGCCTTCGAGGTCGCCGAGACGAGCCTCGATCCGGCCAAGATCAACGACCTGTACTCGCGCACGCTGACGCCGCACATCTTCGAAGGCCTCTACACCTACGACCACCTGGCGCGTCCGGTGAAGATCAAGCCGCTCACTGCCGACGGCATGCCGCAGCACTCCGACGACTTCCGCGTCTGGACCGCGCGGGTCCGGCCCGGGATCTACTTCGCCGACGATCCGGCGTTCAAGGGCAAGCGGCGCGAGCTCGTCGCCCAGGACTACGTCTACTCCTGGAAGCGCTTCGCCGATCCGGTGAACAAGAGCCCGGTGTGGTCGGGCATGGAGACGGAAGGCTATCTCGGCCTGCCGGAGCTGCGCCAGAGGGTCCTCGACGAGAAGAAGCCCTTCGACTACGACAAGGAGATCGAAGGCATCCGGGCAATCGACCGCTACACGATCCGCTTCACGCTGAAGGAGCCGAGACCGAGATTCGACGAGACCCTGGCAGGGGGCGACCTCTACGGCGCGGTGGCGCGGGAGGTGGTGGAGTTCTACGGCGCTGAAGCCGACCACCCCGTCGGCACCGGCCCGTTCAAGCTCGTCCAGTGGCGGCGCAGCTCGTTCCTCGCCCTCGAGAAGAACCCCGACTTCCGCGAGATGTTCTACGACGTGGAGCCGGCGGCCGACGACGCCGAAGGCCAGGCGCTGCTCGCGCGCTTCAAGGGGCGCCGCCTGCCGATGGTCGATCGCGTCGAGATCTCGATCATCGAGGAGGAGCAGCCGCGCTGGCTCTCGTTCGTCAACGGTGAGGCCGATGTCGCCTACCGCGTCGGCTACCAGTTCGCGCCGCAGGCGATGCCCAACGGCAAGGTCGCGCCCAACCTGGCGAAGAAAGGGATCCGGGGCTTCCCGGTCGTCGAGGCGGCGAGCAACTTCTACCTGTTCAACATGGACGATCCGGTGGTCGGCGGCTACAGCCCCGCCCAGGTTGCGCTGCGTCGGGCGATCAGTCTCGGCATCGACTCGAAGAAGATCATCGACTACGCCTACAACGGTCTCGGCGCGGTGGCGCAGGGGCCGACGCTGCCGAACACGACCGCCTACGACCCGAAGCTGAAAACCGAGTGCAGCGACTACGACCCGGCGCGCGCGCGCGCGCTGCTCGACATGTACGGCTTTGTCGATAAGAACGGCGACGGCTGGCGCGAGCGGCCCGATGGATCGCCGCTCATGCTGCACGTCTCGACGCAATCGCAAGCCCGCGACCGCAAGATCTGCGAAGTCCTCGACAAGTGCATGCGAGTGCTGGGCATCCGGATAGAGCTCGCCGTCGCCCAATGGCCGGAGAACCTGAAGGCCGCGCGCGCCGGCAAGTACCAGGTCTGGTCGGTGGGCGGCTCGTCGGCCGCGCCCGACTCGGAGGGGTCCTTCCAGAAATACGACAGCCGACAGATCGGCGGCCAGAACATGGCGCGGGTTCGCCTGCCGGCGCTCGACAAGCTCTACGACCGCATCCAGACCCTCCCCGACGGTCCCGAGCGGCTGTCCGTCTTCCGCGAGGCCGAGCGCATCGGGCTCGCCTACATGCCCTACAAGTACGTCCTCAACCGCGTCTCGCTCGACATGACGCAGCGGCGCGTGGTCGGCTACCGGCGCCCCGTGTTCTGGCAGGACTGGTGGCAGTACGTCGACATCGACGACGGCGCCGTCGCCGTCGCGAAGAAGGCCTGATCGCATGTCGCGCGGAATCGACCGGCGCCGTTTCGCACTCGGCAGCGCCGGGCTCATCGCTTCGGCTCGGACGACGCCGGCGCTCGCCGAGGCGAGCGAGTCGCCGCCCAATTCCAACGTGCTGCGCATGCTGTTCGAGGCGGCCGAGACCGGCTTCGATCCGGCCCAGGTGAGCGATCTCTATTCGAATCGCGTCAACTCGCACATCTTCGAGCCGCTCCTCGGCTACGACCCGATCGCCATCCCGGTTCGCCTCGTGCCGCTGACGGCCGAGGCGATGCCCGAGGCGTCGGCCGACTTCACGACCTGGACGGTTCGGCTCAAGCGCGGCATCCGCTTCGCCGACGACCCGGCGTTCAAGGGACAGCCGCGCGAGCTGGTCGCTGCCGACTATGTCTTCGCGTTCAAGCGCCCTTACGACCCGGCCACCAAGAGTCCCGCCTACACCTCGCTGGAGGAAGACGGAATCCTCGGCCTCGAGGCGCTGCGTGCCCGTGCGCTGCGCGACAAGACGCCGTTCGACTACCGCAGCGAAGTCGAGGGTCTGCGCGCGCTGGACCGCTACACGATCCAGTTCAAGCTCGCCAAGCCGCGGCCGCGCTTCGCGTCGACGCTCGCCGGCGTGACGTACTCGGCGGTGGCGCGCGAAGTCGTCGAAGCTTACGGCGCCGACATCATGGCGCACCCGGTCGGCACCGGCCCGTACCGCCTCAAGATGTGGCGGCGCAGCTCGCGCATCGTCCTCGATCGCAATCCCGATTTCCGCGACGTTCGCTACCAAAGCGAGCCGGCCGCCGGCGATGCCGATGGGCAGGCGTGGGCCAAGCGCTTCAACGGCCGGCGCCTGCCGCTCAACGACGGCGTCGAGATCGCCGTCGTCGAGGAGACGCAGCCGCGCTGGCTCAGCTTTCTCGGTGGCCAGGCCGACTTCGCGCGCGTTCCGCCCGAGCTGTCGCAGATCGCGGCGCCGAACGGCCGGATCGCGCCGAACCTCGCGAAACAGGGCATCCGCCTGCACCGCTACATCAATGCCGATGTCGCGATGTCGTACTTCAACATGGAAGATCCGGTGGTCGGCGGCTACAGCGCCGACAAGGTGGCCCTGCGCCGCGCGGTCCACCTGGCCTACGACATCGACAAGGAGATCCGCATCATCCGGCGCGGCCAGGCGATCGCGGCGCAGTCGCCTGTCCCGCCGGGCACCTACGGCTACGACCCGGCGTTTCGCACCGACAACGGCACGCACGACCTGGCGCGCGCGAAGGCGCTGCTCGACATCTACGGCTATCGCGACCGCGACGGCGACGGCTGGCGCGAGCGCCCCGACGGCTCGCCGTTGGTGCTGACGATGTCGAGCGAGACGGCGCAGATCGACCGCCAGTACAACGAGAATTGGCAAAAGAGCATGGCCGCGGTCGGCATCCGCATGAACTTCGAGCGCGCCCAGTGGCCCGAGCACATGAAGGCCGCGCGTGTCGGCAAGCTGCAGATGTGGTTCCTCGGCAGCACCGCGACCGATCCCGATGGACAGGGACTCTTCGAATACATGTACGGCGAGTCGATCGGCCAGGGCAACCTGGCGCGCTTCAAGCGGCCCGAGTTCGACTCGATCTACAAGCGCATGCTCGATCTGCCCGACGGGCCGGAACGCGAGGCGCTGTTCAAGAAGGCGAGCGAAATCGTCGTCGCCTACATGCCCTACCGCATCCACGTGCACCGAATCTACAACGACTTCTCGTGGCCGTGGATCACCGGCTATCGGCAGCCGTTCTTTCGCCAGCAGTCGTGGCACTACGTCGAGGTCGACGGCGAGCGGCGCGCCAAGACGCTCGCCTGAAGGAGGACGTCGCCATGGCGTTGCCCGAGCCGCACATCCTTCGCTACACGCGCTGGCTGCGCGAGACGCGCGGCCTCGACTTCGATGCGACGACTCACGAAGGCTACGACCGCCTCTGGCGCTGGTCGTGCGCGGACCTGAGCGCATTCTGGCAATCGATCTGGGACTACTTCGGCATCGCCTCGCCGACGCCGCACACGAGCGTCCTGGTCGACGAGAAGATGCCAGGCGCACGCTGGTTCCCGGGCGCGCAGGTGAACTACGCCGAGCGCGTCTTCAGCCACGCCGACGCGGCGCACGCTGCCGGACATCCGGCGATCGTCTTTCGCGACGAGGCGATGCAGCTCGCCGGGCGGAGCGTGGAGATCGCCTGGCCCGAGCTGCGGCGGCAGGTCGCAGCCCTGGCCGCCGCCCTCGAGGCGATGGGCGTCGTCCCCGGCGATCGCGTCGCCGCGTTCATGCCGAACACGCCGCAGACGGCGGTCGCCTTTCTCGCCTGCGCCAGCCTCGGCGCGATCTGGTCGGTGTGCTCGGCCGACATGGGCCCGCTCGCCGTCCTTGACCGCTTCCGCCAGATCGAGCCCAAGGTGCTGGTCGCGTGCGACGGCTACCGCTACGGCGGCGTCGCGCACGACCGCATGACGCTCCTGCGCGACGTCGTCGCCGAGCTTGCGAGCGTTGGCGACGTCGTGCTCTGGCGCGGTCTCGATTCCGCGGCCGATTCCGCGGCGCTCGCCTCGCGCGAGCGTCGCGTCCATGATTTCCATGCGCTCGTCGCCGGCACGGGGTCGGTGGCGCCGCGGCCGCTGCCGTTCGAACATCCGCTCTGGATCGTCTACTCGAGCGGGACCACCGGTCTGCCGAAGGCGATCGTCCACGGTCACGGCGGCGTCATGCTCGAGACGCTCAAGTTCGGCACCTTCCACAACGACTGCGGGCCGAGCGTCGACGGCGGCGATCGCTTCCACTGGTACAGCTCGACCGGCTGGATCATGTGGAACCTGCAGATGTCGGCGCTCCTGGGCGGCACGACGATCTGTCTCTACGACGGCAGCCCGGCCGGGCCGAAGAGCGGCCTGGCGGGCGCGGCGCGCGAGGCCGACTGGACGACGCTCTGGCGCTTCGTCGCCGCGACCGGCGCCACCTTCTTCGGCGCCGGCGCGGCGTTCTACGCCAGCTGCGAGAAGGCCGGCATCGAGCCGAAGGCCGCCGGCGACCTGTCGCGCTTGCGCGCCCTCGGCTCGACCGGATCGCCGCTGGCGATCGAGAGTTATCGCTGGGTTCGCGAGCACGTGCCCAGGGCCGATGGCGGCAACCTCTGGCTGACGTCGGTCTCCGGCGGCACCGACTTCGCCGGCAGCTTTCTCGCCGGCCTGCCGACGCTGCCGGTTGTCGAGGGCGAGATGCAGTGCCGCTGCCTCGGCGCCGCGGTCGAGGCCTGGTCGGAGCCCGACGCCGAAGGTCGCGCGCGCTCGCTCGTCGACGAGGTCGGCGAGCTCGTCTGCACCAAGCCGATGCCGTCGATGCCGCTCTACTTCTGGGGCGACGAGCCGCCCGGCTCCGCCGGCAGGCGCCTGCACGACAGCTACTTCGACATGTACCCCGGCATCTGGCGCCACGGCGACTGGCTGCGCATCACGCCAAACGGCGGCGCGATCATCTACGGGCGCAGCGACGCGACCATCAACCGGCACGGCATCCGGATGGGAACTTCCGAGCTGTACCGCGCCGTCGACGCGCTGCCGGAGGTGCTCGACAGCCTCGTCGTCGACCTCGAGTACCTCGGCCGCGAAAGCTACATGCCGCTCTTCGTCGTCCTGCGCGAGGGCGTGACGCTCGATACCGCGCTCGACCGGCGCCTGAAGGACGCGATCAAGGCGGCGCTCTCGCCACGCCACGTGCCCAACGAGATCTTCCAGGTGAGCTCGCTGCCGCGCACGCTCTCGGGCAAGAAGATGGAGCTGCCGGTCAAGAAGCTGCTCCTCGGCGCGCCGGCGAGCGACGTCTTCAAGCTCGACGCGATGGCCAACGCCGACAGCGTCGCCTGGTTCAGCGAGTTCGCGCGCCGCCGCGCCGCGGGCGCTAGCGCGCCAGCAGGTGCGGCAGCCACAGCGACAGCGCCGGCACGTAAGTGACGATGAGAAGCGCCGCGCACATCGCGCCGTAGAACGGCCAGAGCTCGCGCGAGACTTCCTCCATCGTCACC
>JADGRJ010000144.1 GCA_017881025.1 Rhizobacter sp.
GCAAGGGCGGGGGTGGGGCCGGTGTCGCTTAGCTGCAGCGCCCGTCCCTGCGGGCTGGGTCCCCTGCGCTGCTCGCTGCTCGGCGCCGCAGATGCGCGACACCGACCCCACCCCCGCCCTTGCACGTAGCGCCGGTTCTCTTCGACGAGCGAACACACTGGCTGCGTGCAGGCCCGAGGGCGGCAGCCTGCCGGGGCGCATCTGCGTCGGCGAGCAGCGCAGTGGAGCGAGGGGCAGTCCGCGCAGCGGACCGGCAAGAAGGCCCTAAGGGCCGGCTCGGTCGACGAATGCATGGCGCACGAATCCATCACACCCCCAACGCCCGATTCGCCTGCTCGAGCGGCGACGCGCCCGCGGCCTGCGCCGCCATCGTGCGCTCGCGCTCGAGGTTGCGCTCGAGCTGGACCTTGGCGGCGCGGTACTGCTTCGGCCAGGCGACGTCGGTGTAGCCGATCTTGGCCGTCTCGAGCAGCGTCCACGCCGGATTGGCGAGGTGCGGCCGGGCGACGGCGCAGAGGTCGGCGCGGCCGGCGGCGATGATGCTGTTGACGTGGTCGGCCTCCGAGATCGCGCCGACGGCGATCGTCGGGATGCCGGCCTCGTTGCGGATGCGGTCGGCGAACGGCGTCTGGTACATGCGGCCGTACACCGGCCGCTGGCGCTTGCTGACCTGGCCCGACGAGCAGTCGATCATGTCGGCGCCCGCCGCCTTGAACGCGCGCGCGATCTCGACCGCGTCGTCGGGCGTGATGCCGCCCGTGACCCAGTCGTGCGCCGAGATCCGCACCGAGATCGGCAGCGCTTTCGGCCAGACCTCGCGCACCGCGCCGAAGACCTCGAGCGGATAGCGCAGCCGGTTGGCGAGCGAGCCGCCGTACTCGTCGGTGCGCTGGTTGGTGAGCGGCGAGATGAACGACGAGAGCAGGTAGCCGTGCGCGCAGTGCAGCTCGAGCCAGTCGAAGCCGGCCTCGGCGGCGTAGCGCGTCGCGCGGACGAAGTCGGCCGTGACGCGGTCCATGTCGGCGCGCGTCATCGCCTTCGACCAGTCGCTGATGCCGTCGAGGTACTGCTGCGGCGACGCCGAGATCAGCGGCCAGTTGTCGCTCTCGAGCGGCTGGTCCTCGCCTTCCCAGGGCACACGCGTCGATCCTTTTGCGCCGGCGTGGCCGAGCTGCATGGCGATCTTCGCCGCGCTGTTGGCGTGGACGAAGTCGACGATCCGCGCCCAGCCGTCGCGCTGCGCCTCGTTCCACAGCCCCGGGCAGCCGAGCGTGATCCGGGCGTCGGGCGAAGGGCACGTCATTTCGGCGACGACCAGGCCGGCGCCGCCCATCGCGCGCGCGCCGAGGTGGACGAGGTGGTAGTCGCCGGGCAGGCCGCCTGTGCACGAGTACTGCGCCATCGGCGAGACGACGACGCGGTTGGGCAGCGTCACGCCGCGCACCGTGAACGGCGTCAGCATCGGCGGGATCGAATGGCGCATCGGCTCGCGCCTCGCGCCGGCCTGCGCGGCGATCCAGTCCTCGTAGTCCTCGACGTAGCCCTTGTCGCGCAGGCGCAGGTTCTCGTGGCTGATGCGCTGGCTGCGCGTCAGCAGCGAATAGGCGAACTGCTCGGGCGGCAGGTTGACGTAGCGGTCGACGTGCTCGAACCACTCGGTCGAGTTGCGCGCCGCGTTCTGGATCTTCAGGACCTCGACGCTGCGCAGCTCCTCGTAGTGCATCAGCGCCGCCGGCAGGTCGCCCGGGTGCGCGCCGAGCGAGCGCGCGAGCTCGATCGCGTCCTCGAAGGCGAGCTTGGTGCCCGAGCCGATCGAGAAATGCGCCGTGTGGGCGGCATCGCCCATCAGCACCACAGGCGTGCCGGCGCCGATGCCCCTGCCGCCGCGCCGATCGAGCCAGTGCACCCAGCGCTCGCAGACGACGCGCGGGAACCTGATCCACTGCGTCGAGCCGCGCAGGTGCGCCGCGTTCGAGAGCAGCGCGTGGCCCCGGAGCGTCTTGGCGAAGAGCTTCTCGCAGAACGCGATCGCTTCTTCCTTCTCCATGTGCTCGAGGCCGGCACGCTTCCAGACCTCCTCCGGCGTCTCGACGATGAAGGTCGAGTGCGTCGTGTCGAAGCGGTACGCGTGCGCCTGGAACCAGCCGTGCTCGGTCTCCTGGAAGTCGAAGGTGAAGGCGTCGAAGAGCCGCGTCGTGCCGAGCCAGACGAAGCGGTTGCGGCGCAGGTCGATGTCGGGCCGGAAGGTATCGGCGTACTCGGCGCGCACGCGGCTGTTCAGGCCGTCGCTGGCGATGACGAGATCGGCGTCGGCGTAATCGGCCGCCGACTTCACGTCGGTCTCGAACACCAGCTCGACGCCGACCTCCTCGCAGCGCGCCTGCAGGATGTTGAGCAGGCGCTTCCTGCCGATGCCGCAGAAGCCGTGACCGCCGGAAGTGATCTGCGCGCCGCGGATGTTGACTTCGATGTCGTCCCAGTGATTGAACGCATCGAGGATCTGCGCCGCGCTCTTCGCGTCGGCCGCCTGCAGGTTGCCGAGCGTCTGGTCGGAGAAGACGACGCCCCAGCCGAAGGTGTCGTAGGGCTTGTTGCGCTCGACGACGCGGACGCGGTGCGCCGGATCCTGCTGCTTCATCAGCAGCGCGAAATAGAGGCCGGCCGGGCCGCCGCCGATGCAGACGATGTTCATCGCGCCTTCGCTGTCGCCACGTCGAAGCTGATAGTTTAGGGATAAACCTTTCAGTTCGCAAGCGCGCGATCGATCAGCTTCGTCGGAGGCGGCGCCAGTGCCACGCCGCGATCCAGACCAGCGCGAGCGCGAACCAGGCGAGCTTGAACGCGATCTGCGCGGAATTGCTGTCGACGAGCGGCGTCGCGCACCACGATGCGAAGGTCCAGCACACCGGCCGGTCGAGCGGCTCGAGGCGCGCCAGCGGGCCGGTCTGATCGGCGAAGCTCATCACGCTGAAGGGGAGGAACAGGACGAAGAGCGCGAGCTTCGCGCCCGCGATGGCGAGTTGAGGCAGCACGTAGACGATCAGGTGCGCGGCCTCGGCGCGCCAGAGGACGCTCCAGGCGGCGCGCGGCGTCCACGACTCGATCCGGACGCGAAGATCGCGCGCTTTCTCGGCGAGCCCGGCGCGCGCCGGCCCGGCGACGCGGCCGAAGCGCCGCGCCAGCGGCCGGCGCAGATCCCACGCCACTCGACAGACAGCGAACACGATCACCCAGAAGACGGCGCCGAGCAGCAGGACCGCCGCGGCATCGGGATCCACGCCGTCCGCCGGCGCGTTGCCCACCAGGTCATACAGCCATTCGCCGGGGACGATCAGCCAGAGGGTCGGGTCCATTCGCGATGCCAGCGGCGATCGGCCGCGCTTTCAGAGCACGAGGCTGCCGACACTGGTACCGCCGCAGACGTACAGCACCTGGCCGGTGACGAAGCCGTTGAGCGGGTCGGCGAAGAACGAGACGGCGCGCGCGACGTCGGTGGCCTCGCCGATGCGGCCGACCGGGATGCCGGCGGCGATGCCGCGCTCGCGCTCGCTGCCCGCCTCGACGACCTCGTGGAACATGCGCGTCTTCACCGGACCGGGCGCGACGACGTTGACGGTGATGCCGTCGCCGGCGAGCTCGAGCGCCCAGGTGCGCGCCATGCCGACGAGGCCGGCCTTGGTGGCGGCGTAGACAGTGCGCGTCGCCAGGCCGAGGGCAGCGCGCGACGAGACGAGGACGACGCGGCCGAAGCGCGCCGCGCGCATCGCCGGCAGCGCCGCCTGGACGAGGCGGATCGCCGCGCCGAGATGGAGCTCGACGAGCGCGTCGAGGTCGTCGAGCTTGACGTCGGCGACGAGCGCCGGCCGGATCACGCCGGCGTTGTGGACGACCGTCGTCACGTCATGGCGGCGCACGACGTCGGCGGCGACCGCGTCGGTCGCCGCGCGGTCGGTGAGGTCGACGACGATCGCCTCCAAGCGCGCGTGTTCGATCGGCGACGGATCGCGGTCGAGCGAGACCACGGTGCAGCCGGAGTCGAGCAGCGCCTCGCAGGTGGCGCGGCCGATGCCGGCGCTGCCGCCTGTCACCAGCGCGACGCGCTCGCTGCCCGGCTGCGCGATCACGCCGCGCCTTCGACGAGGGCGAGGACGCGCAGCGGGCTGCCGCTGCCCCTCTCGATCTTGAGCGGCGGGCAGATCAGCAGCGCGCCGGTCGGGGGCAGCAGGTCGAGGTTGGTCAGGCACTGCAGGCCGTAGCGGCCGGCGCCGTGCATGTAGTAGTGGCACGGATACGGCGGCCGAAGGTGATAGCCCTGGCCGGCGTCGGTGCCGATCGCTTCCGAGCCGAAGCCGAGCACGCCGCGCTCGTCGACGAGAAAGCGAACCGCCTCGGTCGAAGGGCCCGGCGTGTGCTGGCCGGTCTCGTCGAAGTTCTGGTACGCCTCGGGGTCGCTGCGCTTGGACCAGTCGGTGCGCATCAGGAACCACGCGCCTTCCGGGACGCGCCCGTGCGCCGCCTCGAAGCGCTCGATGTCGTCGACCGTCAGCAGGTAGTCGGGGTCGGCCTTCGCCTGCGCCGAGCAGTCGATCACGCACGCCGGCGCGACGAAGTGCTGCGCCGGGATCGTGTCGACCGAGTTGTTCGCGAGGTCCTTCCCCGAGATCCAGTGGATCGGCGCGTCGAAGTGGGTGCCGGTGTGCTCGCCGCACGAGAAGTTGTTCCAGTACCAGCCCGGCCCGCGCGCGTCGTATGCAGACACTTCCTCGATCCGGAACGGCCAGCACTGGCCCATTTCCGGCGGCAGGGCGATCTGCGGGAACTCGGGCGTCAGCGTCTGCGTCAGGTCGACGACGCGGATGCGTCGGCTGGCGAGGGCGGCCGCGAGCTGGGCGAGGAGCGAGGGCAGCGCGGTCGCGACAGCCTTCGCCTTCTTCGTCGCGAGCGCGTTGGTGGCGGACGTCATGGACCAAATGGTCGCATGACTCCGGGCCGGCCTCGGGCGCGGTCGCCGAATTGCTTCGCCGCGAACCCCCAAGGTGGGTGACGCCGTGCAGGTTCGCGTCAGCCCAGACGCTCGGCCAGCGCCACCAGGCTGCGATCGCTGCCCGCCGGGCCGAGCAGCGAGATCCCGAGCGGCGCGCCGAGACGCGTGCCGAGCGGCAGCGAGAGTTGCGGAAGCCCCGCCAGGCCGGCGATGCAGAGCATCCGCGTCGCCTGGTTGCGGTAGTCCTCCAAGCCGGCCTCGTCGGCGCTGACGAGCGGCGCGATGTCGGGCATCGTCGGCATCAGCAGGACGCCGTCGCTGCCGAGCAGCCGGGTCATGTGGGCGTGGAAGCGCGCGCGAAACGCGGTCGCTTCGGCGACCTGCGCATCGCTGACCTGGCGCGCCCACGCGAAGCGCTGCGCCACGCCCGGCCCGAGCGGGGGTGCGAAGCGGTCGATCAAGGCGCCGTCGCTGCGCCATGCCTCGCGTCCCTGCAGGTAGCGAAAGCTCCAGTACATCGCGTCGAAAGCGTCGAGCACGACCTCGACCGGCGCTGCGGCGCCGAGAACGGCCTCGACGCGATCGCGCGGCGCACGCTGCGCGTCGATCACCTCGGACGCGAGCAGGCCCCACACGTCGGTCGGCGCGAGCAGGCGGACGCGGCCGTCCGGCAGCGGCGACGGGTCGGCGCCGAGCAACATGTCGGCGATGCGCGCGAAGGTCGGCACGTCGCGCGTGAACCAGCCGCAGGTGTCGAAGCTCGGCGCCAGGTCGAGCACGCCTTCGAGGCTGATTCGCCCGTGCGTCGGCCGAAGGCCGACGAGCGCGCAGTGATTGGCCGGCGCGCGAATGGAGCCGCCGGTGTCGCTGCCGAGCGCGAAGTCGCAGAGGCCGTTCGACACCGCCGAGGCCGACCCCGACGACGAGCCGCCGCTGATGCGATCCGGCGCTGCGCCGTTGACGGGCGAGCCGAAATGCGCGTTCTGGCCGTTCATCGAGAACGCGAGCTCGTCGGTGATCGTCTTGCCGACGAAGCGCGCGCCGGCGTCGAGGAGCCGCTGCACGGTCAGCGCGGTCGTCGTCTTGATTCCCGACATCGCCAGCACGAACGGCTGGCCGCCGCTGGTCGGATAGCCGGCGACGTCGAACAGGTCCTTGACGGCGAAGGAGAGGCCCGCGAGCGGGCCGTCGGCCGCGTGCGCAACGGCAGCGTCGGGATACGGCATGAAGGCGCGCGCGGCGTCGCGAAGCATCGACATCGCGCAAAGGTAGCACTTCGCCGGGCGTGGCATTCGTCGGCGTGATGCCGGCATTCGGGATCGCAACTTCCCCGTACCTCGGGTTTACCCTAGTCTCGTGCGCAGGAGGTCGTCGGACCTCGCCCACTGGAGCGACCCTCATGAACACCATCACCCTCGTCCCGCCCGCGCTCGACGCCGGCCGTGCCCGCGCGCCGGACCTGGCGGCGGCCCTGCTCGCGCGCTTGCGGCGTGGCGGCCGCGCGGTCTGGCGTGGCCTCGAGGCGCACGGGCGCGCCAGGGCGCTGCGCGAGTTCCGCGACCAGCACGACCGCTGGGCGACCCGCGATCCGAACCTGGCGAAGCGGCTTCGCGCCGCCAGCGCCTTCCTCGTCGCCGAAGGCGAGCGGCGCGGCGACTGACGGCACGCCCGCGCCCGGTGGCGCGCCGGTGCGGGTCGAAGGACCCGAGCTACTTCACGAGGCCATCGCCGGCCGGCCGCCGCGCGCAGAATCCGCGACGGCATGGATCGGCTCACCATCGATCAGACCGCGTCGGAACGGCTGCTGCATCGCGTCCTGTACGTCATCAAGTTCCTGCGCGCGATGGTGCTGCACGTCACTCTCGCCGCGCTGGCAGGACTGCTCTTCGCGACGACCGGGATCATCGGCCTCTATCCGGTGGCCGACAACACGATCCGCGCGCTGCGGGCAGGCGCGATCCAGCAGAAGTTGCAAGGGGGCCCGCTCGGCGATGCGGCCTTCTGGACAGTGGCGGCGATCGTCTTCGCCGCCGCGCTGGCGGCGCTGGTCTGGATCTACCGTTCGATCACCGCCGTCCGGCCGAAGTCGTTGCGGTTCCAGGCCATCGCGATCGTCGTCGTGGCGTTGCTGAGCGTGCACGAGTCCTGGGACGACCTGCAGTTCGCCTTCGACAGGCTGAACCTGTCGTTTGCCGTGCTGGCCGCGGTCGGCGTGGGCCTGGGGCTGTTCGTCTTCCCGGTGAACGTCGCCGTGTCGCTGTGGCAGGTGTCGCGCGCGCCCGAACCCTCGAGCCTGGTCGCCACCCTCGATCCGCGGCTGGCCCCGAGCCGATGGACCTATCTGAACAAGCTGCTCGACCTGCCGCGCACGCCATTGCGCTCGGGCAAGACCCTCGCCGCGTACGTGCTGGCGGTCATCGGCGCGCTGTTGTTGATCGCGTCGGTCATGCATCTGCTGACGCTGGGCGGCGCCTTCAACCGCCTGAGCGTGCTGAACATCGTCTGCGACCAAAAGGCCATGGCCATGGCGAACTGCGTCGCCCTGTCGTCGACCTGGGCCTGGCAGATCCCGCTCTCGCTCCTGCTGGCCGTCGCCGGCGTCAAGGGCGCGGCCTGGCTGCAGTCGACGGCCAAGCGGCTGGGCGGGCTCAGCGTCTCCGACGTGCTCAGGCGACCCGGCGACCCGTTCCTGCTCTACCTGCGGCCGTTCGACACCGACGACGTGATCCTGCCGGCGCCGCGCCTGCCGCCCTTCAGCCGCCTCTTCTCGTTTCGTCCGCTCGCGGTGCGGATCGAAGAGGAGCTCTTCGACGTCGCCGACGGCTATCGGCCGCTCATCGCCGTCGGCAAGCCCGGTGGCGAGCAGGCGACGCCGGGCGGCATGGCCTATCGCGCCTACCTCGCCGACTCCGCCTGGCAGGACTACGTCGCCGACAAGATCCGCCGCGCCGAGCGCATCGTCCTGGTCATGAAGGACAGCGACGGCGTGCGCTGGGAGATCGAGCGCGTCGTCGCCGAAGGCGCCGCGCTCAAGACGCTGTTCCTGTTCGATCCGGCAGTGACGAGCGCCGCCGAATGGGAGCGGCTCGAGACGATGGTCGTGCCGCTGCTGCAAGGCGCCGGCGTCGCGCCGCAGGGCCTCGGCTTCGCGGCGCGGCCGATCGGGTTCTTCTTCGAGAACGGGACGCTGGTCGAGATCGTCAACGAGAACCGCACGGCGACGTCGTACCGCACGGCGTTCTCGCACTTTCTCGCCGAACCGCTCGCTTGAGCGCGATCGCGACCGCTCCGCCGTTCAACCGCCCGCGGCCAGCTCCCGCTCCAGCACCTTCGGGTTCTCGCGCCAGCGCTCGACCCATTCCTGCGCGACGTCGCCTGGGTAGACGTCCTCGATCCCTTCCTTCAGCGCCTTGACGATCGCGCTCGCCAGCGCCGCCGGCGCGACCTTCGGCGGCGGCAGGTTCTGGTTCCACTCGTCGTCGATCGGCCCGGGGAAGACGTTGATCACGCGGATGCCCGACGCGCGCATCTCGGCGCGCAGGCACTGCGCGAGCGAATGCGCCGCCGCCTTCGACGCCGAGAAGGTTCCGTGCGGCGGATAGTTCGAGAGCGCGTAGACCGAGAGCACGTTGACCCACGCCGCGGCGTGCGCCTCGCCGTCGGCCGAGCGCGCCTTCAGCGCCGGGCCGAACTCCTGCGCCAGGCGCAGCAGGCCGAAGTAGTTGATGTCCATCTCGGCCTTGGCCGCGTCGGTGCCGCGCCGCGCGGCGATCCCGAAGGCGCGGTGCACTTCCGCGTTGTTGACGACGATGTCGACCTTGCCGCCGATCTCGCCGGCGAGCTCGGTGACCGATCTTCCGTTGGTCAGGTCGAGCGGCACCAGCGTCACCGGCTTCAGGGCCGTGATGTCGTCGAGGCCGGGCAGCTTCTTCCACGGCTCGGCGTGGCCGACCCAGACGATCTCGGCGCCGGCCTTCACCATCGCCTTGACGAGCGCCTGGCCGACCTCGGTCTTGCCGTCGGTGACGAGGATCTTCCGGAACTTGGGGTCGCTGGTCATCTCGCGCAGCATCCTGTCGTCGGCCATGTGTTCGCTCTCCTCGGGCGGAAATCCGATCAGCACCGCGGCGCCGGCGCGGTCGAGGCGCGCGCCGACACGGACGCGCACCTCTCGTGATGACTGGGGCGGCGACGCGACGTCGCCGTGCAGGTGGACGATCACCGTCGGCCCGGCATCGAGGCGGACGAGGCCGAGCCGCCACGGCAGCCGCTCGCGGTAGAACGGGTCGTTGCTGTGGTGGAGCACCGTCTCGCTGATCAGCTCGCCCGCGCCGTCCTGCGGCGTCCACTTGAGCTGCGGCGACAGGCAGCGGTGGCAGGCGTCGCGCGGCGGGTACTGCACGGCCTGGCAGCGCTGGCACACCTGCAGGTCGAAGCGGCCTTCGGCGGCGGCCGCGGTCATGCCGAGGGCGGTGCGGCCGCGCGCCCACGGCGGCAGGTTCATCTGCCGCGTGCGCAGGACCGGGTTCTTCCGGCGCGGCCTCATCAGGGGCATCGTCACGACGGCGCCCTTGCGAGGATGACTGCGCCGGTGCACAGGCACCGGTCGTAGGTGACCATGCCGAAGCCCGAGACGAGGCCGACCTGCGCATCCTTCACCGTCCTCGCGCCCGCTTCGCCGCTGAGCTGGCGGATCGCCTCGGTCATGCCCAGAAAGCCACCGGCGCAGCCGGCCTGGCCGGCCGAGAGCTGGCCGCCGCTCGTGTTGTTCGGAAAATCGCCGTCGTGCGTGAGCGTCCTGGCGCGAACGAACGCCGCTCCGTCGCCCTTCTCGCAGAATCCGAGATCCTCGAACTGCAGCATCACGACGACGGGATAGTCGTCGTAGGTCTGCACGAAGTCGATCGCGTCGGGATGCACGCCGGCCTGCGCGTAGAGCTCGTCGCGATCCATCAGCCAGCCGCCGCGCAGGAGCACCGGGTCGTCGGCGAAGGCATTGTGGCGCTCGATCGCGCCGCGCACGCGCACGTGGGCGAGGCCGAGGTCCTTCGCGCGCGCCTCGCTCATCACCAGGAACGCTTCGGCACCGGCGCACGGCATGACGCAGTCGAACAGATGGATCGGATCGGCGATAGGCCGCGCGTCGAGGTACTGCTCGATGGTGAGCGGAACCTTGAAGAGCGCGTTCGGGTTCTCGAGCGCGTTGGCGCGCTGGGCGACGGCGATGCGGCCGAAGTCCTCGCGCGTCGCGCCGTAGGTTCGCATGTAGGCGGCGGTGATGAACGCGAAGATCGAGTTCGGCCCGCCCGATCCGTACGGATAGCTCGCGTCGCGCGCGAAGTGGGAAAAGCCGCCGAGCATCTGCCGGAACGACTCGACATGGTTGGCGTCGGCGGCGACGCAGGCGACGA
>JADGRJ010000387.1 GCA_017881025.1 Rhizobacter sp.
GGGCTCTTTATGGGGGCCCGAACGCTCGGTGAGCACTGGCCCTCGATCGCGCGCTGGATCGTCGCGCAGTCGGCATGACACCCATCTGCGCTGCCCCCAGAGATTCGTAGAACGACGGTCGAGAGTCCGATCAAGCCGGGATGAAGCCGGCCCCGTGCGCAGGTGCGTGACGTCCGGCTACAGGATCAATGCGGAGGCACGAGGCGCGTCTCGCCAATCGCCAGGACGAAGAACTCCTCTTCAGTGATGCCTTGCTGCGCGCGCAGCGCCGCCAGTGCCTTCGATGGTTCGTCAAGCGCCTCGTCGCTGCTCACCTCCTCTCTAGCGGCGCCGCGGATTGCAACGCAACGCCGACCACTTTCGGCGGCCAGGTCGAATTGCATTCCGTCGCGGCGCCCCAACCCATGCAGAGGCTGGCAAGCTGCTGCGTTGAAACTGCCCGAAGCCGACGCTCGTGAAAGGCTGGAACTGGCCGATTGCGTCGACTGCGAGCGTCCGCTTGCCTGCAACTCGAATTCGATGGCCGCTTCCGGTAGCCTAAGTCAGCGAGCCAAGCGGCTCTGATCGACCCTGACCAGCCGTTCAATCTTCTCCACAACGGACGTTTAAAGAATCAAGTTGTCCAGCGACTATGGTGAGTTCCGCAACTACCGCGAACGAACCCGAAACGCTCGATCACTGGATCACCTCATCCGCGCGCAGCAGCAACGGCGGCGGGATCGGGAGGCCGAGCGCCCTTGCCGTTTTCAGATTTATGACCAGCTCGAACTTCGCGGGCTGCTCGACCGGAAGGTCCGCAGGCTTCGCACCCTTGAGGATCTTGTCCACATAAGTGGCGGAACGCCGGAAATTGTCGAAGAAATTCGGCGCGTAGCTGAGCAGACCACCAGCCTGCGGATACTCCCCAGACCCGCCGGTTGAAGGCAGCCGATACTTCGCTGCGAGGTCGGCGATCAGGCGCCATTGCTGGATGAAGACCGGGTCGGTTGGCACAATGACCGCCTCGGCCTTCTTCAGCGCCATCAGCGCAAACGCGTCGCCGATTTCCTTGGCATTGCGTGCTTCAGTGAACAAGGTCGCGACCCCGATCGACTTTGCAGCGTCCTGGATCACCTTCAATCTTGTGGCAAGGGCCGGATTGTCGGGGTTGGTTAGGACCGCAACGAGGGACAGCTTGGGCCGAATCGTGACCAACATCTCCAGGAGTTTGGCGACGATGTCCGCGGCGTTTTCCGAGACGCCCGTGATATTGCCTCCCGGTCGCGCCAGGCTTTGCACGAACCCGCTGGCCACCGGGTCACCCGCTGATCCCATGACGATGGGTATGGTTGTGGTCGCTTTCTGCGCCGCGCCGGTGGGTTGCGACGCCGCAGTGACGATGACATCCACGTTCAACTTCACAAGTTCCGCAGCCAGGCCCGCCAGCCGCTCGGAATTGCCGTCGGCAAAGCGCCATTCGATGATCAGGTTTCTGCCCTCGACGTAGCCCAGCTCGCGCATACCTGCCCGGAAGGCCCCAAAAACGTTGGTGTCGAAAGAATCCGGACGACTGCGCAGTGTCAGAAAGCCGACGCGCCAGACTTTTCCCGAGGCTTGGGCCAGCGACCCGAGCGACGCCAACAGCGAACTTGCGCCCAGCGCGACGACCAATTTTCGACGATTCTTCATGCTCAGACCATAGCACTGCCATCTTGCGCGAACCCTCGGTGGTGCACTTCGCCTCATAGCACCGCCCCCGCCGCGTACCCCTAAAGCAAGCGCTGCAGCACGGCCTCGTCCCACGCCCTCACCAGCTCGCCCCATAGATCAACGACCATCGCTGTTCCCTTGTGTACCGCCTGTGCCGCTGCGCCGCGCAGGCACCTGCCGCAGGGCTCCAGCCAACCGAGCCGAGTTCACCCACGGTTTCGCCACCGAGCTGAATCGCCTCGTCGCCCAGACCCAGGCGCTGGTGGCCGCGGACCGGCTGCTTTCGGGGACGGAGGCGCTGCGACTGGTTGTGGCCCGGAAACAGGCACGCGATCAGTTTCACAGCACGAACCAGCCTAGCTAGTCATACTTCGACAAGAGCGCGGCTTCTCTCGTCTGATTCGTCGAGTGCCGTCGGGAGAGGGCACAACATGATCTTCCATAGCCCCTACCCACCGGTGGCGATTCCAGAGGTGCCTTTCAGCGAATTCATATTCGCCAATGTCGCCCACTGGTATGACCATCCAGCCTTCGTCGACGGCCCGACTGGTCGCACGCTCACCCACGGACAGATGCATCGTGCCGCGCAAAACGTCGCCGCCGCCCTCAAACAGCGCCGCATGCGCAAGGGCGATGTGTTTGCGATCGTGTGTCCGAATGTCCCCGAGTACGGCATCGCCTTTCATGGAGCGGCGATGGCCGGCGGCGTGGTTACCACTGCCAATCCACTGGCAACTGTTGACGAACTGACCAGCCAGTTCAAAGATTCCCGAGCCAGGTTTGTCTTGACGATTGAGACGTTGGTAGCCAAGGTCCGCGAAGCAGTCGCGGGCACGCATGTTGAGGAACTCTTCGTGCTCGGGGAGTCCGAGGACGCGACCCCCTTCGCCGGCCTGATGGATACGGATGCCCCGGCCCCGGTCGTTCAAATTGATCCGCGCGCCGATTTGCTGATGCTGCCGTACTCAAGCGGAACGACCGGCCGGTCTAAGGGCGTGATGCTTACCCACTACAACGCGGTGGCCATGCTGACGCAGATCGAGTCGCTGGCGCCCGACGTCACCGGCCGCAGCTCGCTTGCGGTGCTGCCGTTTTTCCATGCCTATGGATTGCAAATCCTCCTGAACGGCACGTTGCGGCGGGGAACGACTTGCGTCACCATGCCGCGATTCGATTTCGTCCAGTTCCTGCAGCTCATACAAGATCGGCGCATCACCTCCCTGGCTCTTGTACCGCCGATCGTGCTGGCGTTGGCTAAGCATCCGCTTGTCGATGAGTTCGACCTGTCTTCCCTAAGCCTGGTGGGATCCGGGGCCGCACCTCTCGGCGCAGCGCTGCAGGGG
>JADGRJ010000145.1 GCA_017881025.1 Rhizobacter sp.
ATGAGCTCGCTCAACCCGGTGTTCACGGTCGGCCAGCAGATCGCCGAGCCGCTCCGAAAGCACCTCGGCATGGGCGCGCGCCAGGCGACGGCGCGCGCCGAAGCCCTGCTCGCCGAGGTCGGCATGCCCGAGCCCAAGCGGCGCCTGTCGGCGTACCCGCACCAGCTCTCGGGCGGCCAGCAGCAGCGCGTCATGATCGCGATGGCGCTCGCCTGCGAGCCCAAGCTGCTGATCGCCGACGAGCCGACGACCGCGCTCGACGTCACCATCCAGCGCCAGATCCTCGAGCTCCTCGCCGGCCTCAAGGAGCGGCACCGGATGAGCATGCTGTTCATCAGCCACGACCTCGGCGTCGTCGGCGAGATCGCCGATCACGTCGTCGTGATGAGGAACGGCATCGTCCGCGAGCAGGGCGCCGTCGCCGGCATCTTCGCCGCGCCGCAGGACGCCTACACCAAGGCCCTCCTCGCCTGCCGGCCGAGCCTCGACCAGCGCGCGCCGCGCCTCCTCGTCGTCGACGACCACATCGCCGGCCGCAGCAGCGCCGGCGTCGCGAAGAAGAAGGACCCCGACGCGCGCGTGATGATCGACGCGACCGACATCACGAAAAGCTTCTGGATTCGCAGCGGCGTCTTCGGCCGCAAGGAATTCAAGGCGGTGCGCGGCGCGACCTTCAAGCTGCGCGCCGGCCACACCCTCGGCGTCGTCGGCGAATCGGGCTCAGGCAAGACGACGCTCGGCCTGACCCTGCTGCGCCTGCACGAGCCGAGCGGCGGCCCGGCCGGCGGCAAGGCGATCTTCGACGGCCGCGACCTGCTCGCGCTCACCAAGGCCGAGCTGCTGCCGATGCGAAAGCGCATCCAGGTCGTGTTCCAGAACCCTTACGCGTCGCTCAACCCGCGCTTCACGATTGGCCAGACGCTGGTCGAGCCGATGGCGATCCACGGCATCGGCGCCGACGACGCGGCGCGGCGCGAGCGCGCCGCCGCGCTGCTCGTCAAGGTCGGCCTCGACGAGAGCGCGGTGCACAAGTACCCGCACGAGTTCTCGGGCGGGCAGCGCCAGCGCGTCGCGATCGCGCGCTGCCTGACACTCGACCCGGAAGTGCTCGTCCTCGACGAGGCGGTGAGCGCGCTCGACGTCTCGGTCCAGGCGCAGGTGCTCAACCTGCTCAAGGACCTGCAGGACGAGCTCGGCCTGTCCTATATCTTCATCAGCCACGACCTGGCGGTGGTCCGCTTCATGGCCGACGAGGTGCTGGTGATGAAGGACGGCGAGGTGGTCGAGCAGGCGAGCGTCGCGCAGATCCTCGACCAGCCGCAGCAGGACTACACGCGGCGCCTCCTCGCCGCGATCCCGCGCGGCTACGCCCCGGCCGCCTGATCGGGCGGGGCGCGGCGCCGATCGCCACTCGCGGCGCGACGCAGCTCGAACGCAAGCAGCAGGGCGACCGACGCGGTGAACGCGCCGACGCCGAACGGGTTCTCGAACACCAGACCGACCGCCTGCTGCAACGCGTCAGGGCTCACCTGCTCGACGAAGCGAGCCAGCTCGGCGACCTGCTCCTTGGAGAAGCCGGCGACGTCGACCATCGCGACGCTGAGGCCGCCGGCGCCCTGGCGCGAAAGAACGACGGTGAAGGCGCCGGCGGCGACCGCGGCGACGCCGAGCGATCCGAGCGGGCGGAGCAGGCAGGCGATCAGGCGCGTGCGCAGCGCCAGGTTGGCCGAGGCGTAGAGGCGCGCCATCAGCCGCGCGGCACGACCGTCGGCGGCGACAGCCGGTACGGCGGGCGCGGCGTTCGCCGCGATCGGGTCGAGAGCGTCGTCGAATTCGTCGGACATGCTTGCTCCTGTTCGTTCGAGGATGGGACCGGTGCGCCGTGCCGGCGTTCCGGCGTTCCTGATCTTTACGTCGTATCAAGTCATGGCCGTGACGGTCGCCTCGTAACACCTGCTTGCGACTCCGACGCGGGCCGTCGCGCCGCCGCCCGTCTTGTCATCGCGCCCGCCCTCGCCGAACGCTTCCCGCCGGGGACGACGTGGCGTGGATCACGCGACTCGGCTGGCACGGTCGTTGCGCTCCACCCCTTCACGCGCGAAGTCCTGCAACGAGATGTTGCCTTCGCGCGGTGCCTCGAAAGCCTGCTCCATGTCGTCTTCGCGCCGCTCGTCACTGCTTGCCGCGCCGCTGCGCCGCCCGGCCGGCCCGCGCTGCCACGGCGGCGCCTCGTCGCTGCTGCGCCTGGGCTTCGGCGCGCTGCCGCAGCGCGTCGCCGCGGCGCGCGCGAGCGGCTGGTGCGAGCTCGGCGATCCGGCCGGCACCGGCGTCGAGCACGTCATCGGCTTGCCGTTGCGCGCGCAGCGCCCTGCCGTCCTGTCTTCCTGATCCGCCCACGACGCGTCGATCGCCATGCCGACCTCAGCCTTCATCGCCGTGCCGCTGATCAGCAGGGGCGCCGGTCCGCGCACGTCGCCGGCGCCGCTTGCCGCGTTCGCGCAGCGCCCCCTGGTGCTGACGCGGCCGCCGCACGTGCCGCAACAGTTGTCCTTGTTCGGTCCGCCGGGAGGTCGCCGCTGAGGAAAGAGTTTTCGGACGTCGAGCCGGACGCGAGCCAGTGACCCCCACTCGCTCGCGCCTGGCACCGGTCTGACGGATTCACCTTCCGCCGACCGGTGCACGTCCAGGAGGAGCGGGCAATCGGGGCTTTTCGAGAGCGAGCCCCGGCCTGTTGTCCCGCTCCTCCTTCTTTGTCTTCCCCTCCCCGGGCGGCCTCGGGCAAGCCCTCTTACTGTCCCCGCGCCGCGTCGCCACACTCGCCGCGAGGCGCCCGTGTCCGGGCGCAGGCCGCCGCCCATGTCGCTCCGTCGTCGTTCGCTCGTTGGCCTCGGCCTGACCCTGGCCGTTTCGCCCCGGGCCCGCGCGCAGGGCGCGTGGCCGACCAAGCCCGTGCGCATCATCGTGCCGTTCGCGGCCGGAGGGACCACCGACATCCTCGCGCGCGCCCTGGCCCCCGAGCTCGGCAAGGCGTTCGGCCAGACCTTCATCATCGAGAACAAGGCCGGCGCCGGCGGCAACCTCGGCGCCGACATCGTCGCCAAGTCGCCGCCCGACGGCTACACGCTGCTGATGGGAACGGTCGGCACACAGTCGATCAATCCGTCGCTCTATCCGAAGATGCCCTACGACGCGGTCAAGGACTTCGCGCCGATCACGCTCGTCGCCGGCGTGCCGAACGTGATGGTGATGAATCCAGCCAAGGCCGCGGCGTCCGGCATCACCGACGTGCGCTCGTTCATTGCCTACGCGCGCGCTCATCCGGGCAAGCTCAACATGGCGTCGAGCGGCAACGGCACGTCGATCCACCTCTCCGGCGAGCTCTTCAAGACGATGACCGGCACCTACATGGTTCACTTCCCCTACCGTGGCTCGGGGCCGGCGCTGCTCGACCTGATCGGCGGCACGATGGACCTGATGTTCGACAACCTGCCGTCGGCGCTGCCGCAGATCAAGGCCGGCAAGCTGGTGGCGCTCGCGGTGACGAGCGGCGAGCGCAGCGCAGCGCTGCCCGACGTGCCGACCGTCGCCGAGGCCGGCCCGGTCAAGGGCTTCGAGGCGAGCTCGTGGTTCGGCCTGCTCGCGCCCGCGGGAACGCCGGCCGAGATCGTCAACCGCGTCCAGCAGGAATCGGCCAGGGCGCTCGGCTCGCCGGCGCTGAAGGAGCGGCTGCTCGCGCAGGGCGCCATCCCCGGCGGCGGGTCGCCCGCCGACTTCGGCCGCTTCATCGCCGCCGAGGCGAAGAAGTGGTCGGCGGTGGTGAAAGCCTCGGGGGCGAAAGTCGACTGACTAGTCGCTCTTCGCGCGCTCGACCGCCATCTCGATCTGCTCCTGCACCTTGCGCGCGCCGCGTTGCGCGAGCAAGGGATCGAGGTCGGCCTGCGGCGCGACCTTGCGGGCGACGTCGTCGAGCGTGTCCGGGTCGGTCATCAGCGCATGCGCCAGCGCCGAGATCGCGCACATCGCGCGCCGCGGCAGGTGCATCGGCAGCTCGAGCGTGCTGTTGACGATGACGTGATAGCGGACGCTGTCGACCGCCTGCGGCGCGACGCCCCAGCTCTCGCAGAGCGCGGCGCCGAGCGTGTCGTGGCTGACGCCGAACTTGGCGTGCTCGAGCATCAGCAGCTCTTCGTCGTTCTTGGCGACGGCAAGGAGCGGCTTGTAGCGATCGGTCGCGTGGCGGAACATCACCGCCTTGCCGCATTCCTCGAACAGCCCGGCCGAGTGCGCAGCCCAGGAGTCGACGCCGAGCGCGCCGGCGATGCGGCCCATGAGCAGGCCGCGAACGCGCGAACGCTCCCAGAGCGGCCTCAGCTCGGGCGCGTCGGGGAAGACCGCGCGCAGTCCCATCTCGAAGGTGACCGAGGCGACTTCGCGCGTGCCGAGGTAGGTGATCGCCTGCTGGACGCTCTGGACGCGGCCGCGCAGGCCGTACATCGCCGAGTTGACCGCCTTCAGCACGGCCGCGGCGAGCGCCATGTCGGAGCTGATGAGCAGGCTCGCGGCGTTGAAGTCGACCTCATCCTCGGCCAGGAGCAGGGAGAGCTTGACCAGCACGTCGGGCTGGGCGGGGATGTCGACGTCGAGGAGCCGTCGGTTCGATCGGTCTTGCATGCGGAGGGCCCGGCGCGGAGCAGCCCGCATGGTAACGATCCCGAACCCGCGCGAGCGGGGATCGCGCGGCGGGTGGGCGGCACAATTCCCGCCATCGCCGAGTCCGTCGGCACCCCGGAGCCGGACATGCACCGCATTGCCTCGCTGCTGCTCCTCGCCGCCGCCCTGGCAGGATCGACCTTCGCCGCGACGGCGCAGCCCGCCGAGCCTGCCGACCTCGTCGCCAGCCAGGTCGAGGCGATGCGGACGTTGGCCATGCTCGACGGCGCCTGGCGCGGCCCGGCGACCGTGATCCAGGCCGGGGGCAGCCGGATCACGTTCGTCCAGACCGAGCGGATCGGCCCCTTCCTCGGCGGCTCGATCAAAGTGATCGAGGGCCGCGGCTACGACGACGCCGGCGGCGTGCGTTTCAACGCCTTCGGCATCGTCTCCTTCGACCCGGCGACGCGGGCCTACACGCTGCACTCGCACGCGCTGGGACGCGTCGGCGACTTCACGTTCGTGCCGACCGGCAACGGCTACCGCTGGGAGATCCCGCTGGCCTCGGGCCGGATCCGCTACGTCGCCACCGTCGGCGCCGACGAGCTGCACGAAGTCGGCGACCTCGTCGTCGAGGGGCGCGAGCCGGTGCGCATCTTCGAGATGCGGCTGAAGCGGATCGGCGCCACCGACTGGCCCGCCGCCGGCGCCGTCGGCCCGAAGTAGGGCGCAAAGAAAAAGGGCACCGCTGCGGCGCCCTCTTTCGTGTTTTGCTTCGGCCTTCGGCCTGTGTTCGAAGCGCCGTGGCGCCCCTTGTCTCCTCGTCGATCTTCGCGTCGCGGCACCAGGCAGGTGCCTCGCCGGAGTCCCGCACTCTAGCGAGCGCCCCGAACGCGTGCCCCCGGAGTTTCCCGGTGGCCTATCAAGCGCGCGGCGGCTCCTCGTGCCGCGGCCCGGCAGCGGCCGGCAGGGTGAGGACGACGCGCGTGCCGCGACCGAGCGTGCTCTCGACCGCGACGTCGCCGCCGTGCAGCTCGGCGATCCGCTTGACGATCGCCAGGCCGAGGCCACGGCCGCCTTCGCCGGTGGCCGGCGCCACCGTCGGCCGGCTTTGATAGAAGCGATCGAAGAGTAGCGGCAGGTCGGCCGCCGGGATGCCCGGCCCGTCGTCGGCGACGCTCACCGCAACGCGGCCGTCGCGCGCCTCGGCGGCGAGAGTGACGGTGCTGCCGCGCGGACAGAACTTGAGGGCGTTGTCGACCAGGTTGGCGACGGCGCGCTCGAACAGCTCGACGTCGAGCTCGGCGCGCGGCCCGGCACCGTCGCCCGACGGCGTCGCGGTGCGCAGCCGGACGCACTGGCGCGCGGCGCGCTCGGCGAAGCGCACGGCGATGTCGTCGAGCAGCTCGCCGGCATCGACCGCCTCGGTGCGCAGGCCGAACTCGGGCTCGTCGAGCTTGGCGAGGTCGCCGAGCGACTGCACCATGCGCGCCGCGTTGCGGGTGTTGCGCAGCGCGATCTCGACGAGGCGGCGGTCCTCGGCGCGCTCGGGCTCGCTCGTCCAGCGGCCGTCGAGCGTCTCGAGGCAGGCGACCGTCGCCGTCAGCGGCGAGCGCAGGTCGTGCGAGAGGTTGCTGACGCCTTCGCGGCGGAAATGATCGGTGCGGCGAAGCGCGTTCCACTGGCGCCGGCAGATGTCGAGCAGCATCTCGAACGCGCTCGTCAGCTGGCCGAACTCGTCCTTCGTCGGCGCCGGCAGGGGACTGCCGGACGCAACCGCGAGCCCCTCGGCCAGGCCGCCCTGCGACAGCGTCGAGACCGCCTCGGTGAGCCGGCGCAGCGGCTTCGTCACGGCGGCGATGATGAGCACCGCGAGCAGCGTCGTCAGCGCGACGACGGCGAGCACCGCGCCGAGCGCCGGCCGCGCGAAGCTGCTGCGCAGCACATCCCAGCGTCCTCCGGGCAGCTGCTGCGTGTGCAGGACGAGGTAGAGGTAGCCGGCGTCGGCCGATCGGCCGCGCGCCTCCGCCCGCCGCACCGGCTTGGCGACGATGACCGCGCCGGCGTCCATGCGCTCGGGGTCGTCGCCCATCACGAACGAGGCGTCCATCCTCTCGATCGACTCGCGCACCGGCGCGAGCGCGACGCGCGTCCCGGGCTTGAGCGGCGTCGGCCCGGTCTTGGCGAGGACCGTGCCATTCGCGTCGAGCAGGTACAGCTCGGTGTCGGGCTCGAACAGGACGAGCGCGCGTAGCCACGCTCGGAACGCGGCCGCGTCCTTCTCGTGCATGTCGAAGATGTTGTCGTACATGCTGACGACGCGCGAGAGAAAGCCCATGCCGCGCCGGTACGCGGTCTCGTTCTCGAAGCGCTGGAAGGCGTAGACGACGGTGGCGACGACGAGCAGCGCGGTGAGCAGCCCGGTCGCGAAGATCGTCAGCGCGAGCTTGAGACGGACGCTCACGGTCGGGCGCCGGGCCGCCCCAAGGCCGGCCGCGCCCCCACGGGGGGCAGCGACCGCAGGGAGCGTGGGGGCACCGTCACGACGGTTCGTCGCGCATCTTGTAGCCCGCACCTCTGACGGTGAGGATCAGCTCGGGCCGCATCGGGTCGGTCTCGAGCTTGGCGCGCAGGCGGTTGATGTGCGTCGTCACCGTGTGCTCGTAGCCGTCGTGGGTGTAGCCCCAGACCGCGTTGAGCAGCTGGCCGCGCGAGAACACGTCGCCGGGATGCGAGGCGAAGTGCAGCAGCAGGTCGAACTCTCGAGCGGTGAAGTCGATCGGCGCGCCGCGATAGCGCGCCTGGCGCTTGGCCGGCAGGATCTCGAGCTCGCCGTTGCGAAGCACGCGTGGCTCGGCGGCGCCCGCCGCCTGCGCCGCGCGCAGCAGGTCGGCGCGGCGCAGCAGCGCCTTGACGCGGGCGAGCAGCTCGGCGAGCGAGAACGGCTTGGTGAGGTAGTCGTCGGCGCCGAGCTCGAGGCCGAGGACGCGGTCGAGCTCGGTCGACTTCGCGGTGAGCATGAGGATCGGCGTCGAGCGGCCCTTGGCGCGCAGCGCCTTGGTGACCTCGAGGCCGTCGAGGCCCGGCATCATCAGGTCGAGGATGAGAAGGTCGCTCGCCCGCTCGCCCTGGCTTGCCAGCGCCGCCGGTCCGTCGGCGACGGCGCTGACGTCGTAGCCTGCGCTGCGCAGGTTCATCACCAGCAGGTCGCGGATGTCGGTCTGATCCTCGGCGACCAGGATCGAGGCGGGCGGCATGCCCGGATTGTCTCGCTCCAGCGCAGCTTCTTACAGCGATGTGATGCTGTGGTGATCTTTCGCGAGATTGCCGCGATACGCCGCGGCGACAGTGGCGCCATCGCTTCCAGACGGATCGGATCGCCCGCATGAACGCCCTCCTCTCGCCGAGCTCTCCCGCGCCCGCCGTGGCACGTCGCCCCGCGCGCACGCCACCGCCGAAGGCACGCGCCGAGTCGGTGCCTATCTCGATCGCCGATCTCGTCTCGCACCGCCCGTACCTCGTCCGCTTCGCGCTTCGCAAGCTCCGCGACCCTGCCCTCGCCGAGGACGCGGTTCACGACGTGATCGAAGCCGTCCTTGCCGGCCGCGCCCGCTTCGGCGGCCGCGCGGCGCTGCGCTCATGGCTGACGGCGGTGCTGAAGAACAAGATCGTCGACACGCTGCGCCGCAGCAGCCATCACGAAGCGCTCGACGACGACGAGGGTGGCGAAGGCGCCGCCCACGGTGTCGCCTGCCTGCGGCCGCGCCCCGACGAGATCGCCGAGCAGCGCCAGGAGCTCGCCCGCGTTCTCGCCGGGATCGACCGGCTGCCGGCGACGCTGCGCGACGCGATCCGGCTGCGCATCGTCGAGGACCGCTCGACCGAATCGGTCTGCGCGGAGCTCGGCATCAGCGCGGAGAACCTGTTCGTGCGGGTGCACCGCGCGCGCAGGCAGCTGCTCTCCTGACGCTCAGCGCAGGAGGGCGTCGCGCGCGGCGAGCCGGCTCGCCGCGGCGAGCAGGTCGCGATTGACCGGATTGCGGTGCATGAAGCTGTCGCGGAACTCCGCCGGCACGTGGCGCGCCGTCGTGTGCTGGATCCAGTCGACGGTGTCGCGCAGGATGGTGGCGCCGTTCTCGCCGTTCGCGCTGAGCACCTCGTGGGCGACCTGACCGATCTCGGCGAAATAGACGACGTCGGGCTGGTAGCTCGCCGCCAGCCCGAGCGCGATCCGCACCCGTGGCAGCGCCGCCTGGGCCTCGCCCTGGCGCAGCAGGGCGCGCGCGAGCAGGACCTCGGCGCTGATGCGCGAACCGTGCAGGCCCTTGGCCTGCGCCAGGGAGCCCGCCTCGCGCGCCGCGCGCGCCGCCTCGGCAGGTTCCAGGAACTCGGCGCGGGCGAGCAGCCAGCGCACGCGCGGCGCCGCCTTGCGCGAATCGGCCGCGACGCCCTCGGCCTGCGCCAGCACGGCGTCGACGCCCTGCCCGGCCGGCGCCCGCGTGCCGGCGATGCGGGCCAGGCGCAGGCGCAGGATCATCGCCGTGAGACGCAGGCCCGGCGTCATCGGCGTGGCATCGTCGATGGCATCGAGGTGCCGGCCGACGCGCGCGAACTGGCCGAGCACCGCGAACGCGCTGGCATAGCGAACGTGCAGCCCACCGAGATGGGCGACGTTGAGCGCCTCGGCACGCTGGATCGCCGCCAGGGCATCGGCGTAGCGGCCGAGGTTCTGGTAGACGTAGGCCAGGTTCAGGTCGAGGAACTGGCGCGCCTCGCCGAACAGGCCGTTGTCGATGACGTAGGCGCGCCAGCGCTCGGCGGTCGCGGCCGCCTGCTCGAAGGCGCCGACGTTGCCCTCGCAGAGCGTCTGGTAGTTGAGCGCCGTCGCCACGGTGCGCAGCGACTTCATCTCGACCGCGCTCGTCTCGAGCTTCTGCCAGAGGACGCGTCCTTCCTCGAAGCGCTCGTTCTGCGTCACCAGGAACGCCGCCGCCTCGAAGAAATAGACGCGCTGCTGCGTGCTCGCCTCGCCCTCGGCAAAGGCGCGCGCCGCGACCAGCAGGGCCTCGGCCTCCTCGAGGCGGTCGAGCTTGGCGAGGATCTGCGTCATGACGAGGCGCGCATCGAAGGTGGCGTTGACTTCCTTCGCCGCCGTCGCCAGCTCGAGCGCCGCCGAGCCCGCAGCGAGCGCGGCATCGAGCTGCAGGCGGACCAGGAGCGCTCGCGCGCGCGCCTCGAGCGCCCGCGCCTGCATCGCCGCGGTGACCGCGAGCTCGTCGAGCCGGGCGAGGACGCCATCGATCTGCGCCTGCCGGTCGAGGTCGAGCAGGCAGTCGAACAGCGCGAGCAGCGCTTCGAACTCGGCCGCCTTGTGTTCGGCGCGGGCCTGGATGGCGATCGCCTTCTCGAAGCGCTGCGCCGCCTCGTGGTAGCACATCGCTTCCTTGGCCTCGAGCGCCGATTCGAGCAGCAGCGGCAGCGCCTTGTCGGCAGCGCCGGCGCCCAGCCAGTGCTCGGCGACGCGCGCCGCGCCGGCGCCGTCGCGGTGCAGCACCTGCGCCACGGCGCCGTGCATCTCGCGCGCGATCGCCCGCGGCACGCCGGCAAGGACGGTCTCGTAGACGAGGTCGTGGGCGAAGCCGTTTTCGCGAAGCACCGCCGCGGCCTCGAGCTCGCTCCAGGCATCGGCGAGATCGAGCGGCCCGCACGCCAGCACGGCGGCGGCGTTCC
>JADGRJ010000146.1 GCA_017881025.1 Rhizobacter sp.
ACGCCGCGAAACAGCCGCTCAAGGGCGCGCGAATCACCGGGTCGCTGCACATGACCATCCAGACCGCGGTGCTGATCGAGACCCTGCAGGCGCTGGGCGCACAAGTGCGCTGGGCCTCGTGCAACATCTATTCCACCCAGGACCACGCCGCGGCGGCCATCGCCGCTACCGGCACGCCGGTGTTCGCCTACAAGGGCGAGTCGCTGGCGGAATACTGGGACTACACCCACCGAATTTTCGAGTGGCCGGACGGCGGGTTGTCCAACATGATCCTCGACGACGGCGGCGACGCCACCCTGCTGCTGCACTTGGGCGCGCGCGCGGAGAAAGACGCCTCCGTCCTCGCCCATCCTGGCAGCGAAGAGGAAAAGTGCCTGTACGCGGCGATCAGGCAACGGCTCGCCGCCCAGCCCGGCTGGTACGCGAAGCGCCTCGCCGCGGTGAAGGGCGTGACCGAAGAAACCACCACCGGCGTGCACCGCCTGTACCAGATGCACAAGGAACGCAAGCTCGCGTTCCCGGCGATCAACGTCAACGACTCGGTCACCAAGTCGAAGTTCGACAACCTGTACGGCTGCCGCGAGTCGCTGGTCGACGGCATCAAGCGCGCCACCGACGTGATGATCGCCGGCAAGGTCGCCTGCGTCGCCGGCTACGGCGACGTCGGCAAGGGCTCGGCGCAGGCGCTGCGCGCGCTCTCGGCGCAGGTCTGGGTGACCGAGATCGACCCGATCAACGCCCTGCAGGCGGCGATGGAAGGCTACAAGGTCGTGACGATGGAATACGCCGCCGACAAGGCCGACATCTTCGTCACCACGACCGGCAACAAGGGCGTCATCCGCCACGAGCACATGGCGGCGATGAAGGACCAGGCGATCGTCTGCAACATCGGCCACTTCGACAACGAGATCGACATCGCCTCGCTCGAGAAGAACTGCAAGTGGGAAGAGATCAAGCCGCAGGTCGACCACGTCATCTTCCCCGACGGCAAGCGGATCATCCTGCTCGCCAAGGGGCGGCTCGTGAACCTCGGCTGCGGCACCGGCCACCCGAGCTTCGTCATGTCGTCGAGCTTCGCCAACCAGACGATCGCCCAGATCGAGCTCTTCTCGCACATCGACTCGTACGACGTCGGCAAGGTCTACGTGCTGCCCAAGCACCTCGACGAGAAGGTCGCGCGCCTGCACCTCAAGAAAGTCGGCGCGGTGCTGACCGAGCTCACCGACGAGCAGGCGGCCTACATCGGCGTGCCCAAGCAAGGGCCGTACAAGCCCGACACCTACCGCTACTGAAGCGGAAGCGATCGACCGTCGTGCGCGCCGACCTCCTCATCGTCCAGAACGGCCTCGCGCCGACGCGATCTGCCGCGCAGCGGCTGATCGCGACCGGCGCGGTGCGCTGGCTGGGCCCGGCCGGCTGGGCCGTACCGCACAAGGCGGGCGAAGACTTGCCGGACGGCGCGCAAGTCGAGGTCACCGACGACGCCGAGCTCCGCTTCGTCTCGCGCGGCGGCCTCAAGCTCGACGGCGCGCTGACGCGCCTGGGCATCGACGTCGCCGGAATGACCTGCCTCGACCTCGGCCAGAGCACCGGCGGCTTCACCGACGTGCTGCTGCAGCGCGGCGCCAAGCATGTGGTCGGCGTCGACGTCGGCCACGGCCAGCTCCACCCGCGCTTCGCCGCCGACGCGCGCGTGACCGCGCTCGAAGGCGTCAACGCGCGCCACCTCGAGGCGGGCCAGTTGCCGTTCGCGCGCTTCGACCTCGTCGTCGGCGACCTGTCGTTCATCTCGCTGGCGCTCGTCCTGCCGGCGCTCGTGCCGCTCCTCGGCGGCCCGCTGCTGCTCCTCGTCAAGCCGCAGTTCGAGCTGCAGCCGGTCGACATCGGCCCGGGCGGGAAGGTCAAGCACGCCAGCGCCTACAGCCACGTCGAGAAGAAGCTGCGCAAGGCGTGCGCCGCGAACGGCCTCGCGGTGCGCGACTGGTTCGACAGCGCCACGCCGGGCAGCGAAGGCGCGCGCGAATTCTTCCTGCACGCGGTGCGAGCGCGAGACCGGGACACCACACCATGACCACGCGCCTTCCTGTTCCGGTCAGCTTCGAGTTCTTCCCGCCCAACACGCCGGTCGGCAGCGAGAAGCTGAAGACCGTCGTGACCGAGCTGGCGACCGTCGAGCCGGAGTTCTTCAGCGTCACCTATGGCGCCGGCGGCTCGACTCGCGACAAGACGCTGGCGACGGTGATCGACATCGCCGCGCTCGGCCAGGAAGCGGCGCCGCACCTGTCATGCGTCGGCTCGACCAAGGAAGGCATCTCGTCGATCCTCGCGACCTATCGCGCGCAGAAGATCCGCCGCCTGGTCGCGTTGCGCGGCGACCTGCCGAGCGGCACCGCGACCGCCGGCGAATTCCGCTACGCGAGCGAGCTGATCGCCTTCATCCGCGAGACCCAGGGCAACGACTGGTTCATCGAGGTCGCCGCGTATCCCGAGTACCACCCGCAGCAGCGCTACGCCAAGCGCGACCTGCAGCACTTCGCGGCGAAGGTGAAGGCGGGCGCCAACGCCGCGATCACCCAGTTCTTCTTCAACCCCGACGCCTACTTCCACTACGTCGACGAGGTGCGCGCGCTCGGCGTCGAGGTGCCGATCGTCCCCGGCATCATGCCGTTCCACAACTACGCGCGGATCGCCCAGTTCGCGGCGCGCGACGGCATCGAGATCCCGCGCTGGGTCGCGCTCAAGATGGAAGGCTTCATGGACGACGCGGCGTCGATCCGCGCCTTCGGCCTCGACGTCGTCACGCGGCTGGCGCAGCGGCTGATCGAAGGCGGCGCGCCCGGCCTGCACTTCTACACGCTCAACCAGTCGCCGCTGACGCTCGAGATCTGCCGGCGCCTCGCCGCCGCGTGAGTCGAACGGCTCAGCGACGCGCGCTCACGGCCGCTGCCACATCACGCCGTCTTCGGTGAGCAAGGCGTCGAGCGGCAGGTCGTCGGGCGACGAGCGCAGGAACGGCAGGAAGCCGTGCGTGAAGCTGACGCCGACCGTCACCGGCCGCGGCGTCAACGCGCGCAGCGTCCGGTCGAAGAAGCCGCCGCCGTAGCCGAGGCGCGCCCCGCCCGGGCCGAAGCCGAGGCAGGGAACGACGAGCATCTGCGGCAGGAACTCGTCGGTGCCCTTGGGCTTGGGGATGTCGTAGGCGTCGAGCTCGGTCTCGCAGCCGGGATACCAGACGTGAAAGCGCAGCGAGTTCGTCGTTCGATCTGCGACCGGCAGGCCGATCCGGCGCGGGCTGCCGTCGACGCCGCCTTCGCTCCAGCGGTAGAGCGCGGGCAGCGGATCGAACTCGCCTTTGATCGGCCAGTACGCGCCGATCGTTCGCTCGCGCCGGCCGACGAGCCAGACGCGCAGGATCTCCTGCAGCCGGACCGATCGCTCGAGCCGGTCAGGCAGCGCCTGCCGGGCGGCGACGAGCTTCCTGCGCAGTGATTCGAGCTCGCTCGCGGGCGGCGGCGCTGACATCGTGGGAAGGTCCTGTTCGCGTCCCGGCATCGAGGCCGATGCTGGTGCGGGCGCCGACGCTATTGTGCAGAACCGTCGTCGGCGCCAGCAACGCACGCGTGCGCGACTCGGAGAGCGGGCCGAACAGGAACGCGCCGACGGCCAGCGCAACGACCGCCGCGAACGCTCCGACCTCGATGCGCCGGACCGGATCGACGATGTCCCAGCAGCGCCCGAACATCGAGCGGACGCCGGCGCCGACGCGGTCGACGATCGGCGTCGGCCGCCACGCGACGAGGGCCGGCTGCGCCTCGTCCCAGGCCTCGACGACGGCGCGACCCGACGCCGGGACGCTGAGCGTCTGGCCGCTCTCGACGATGTGGTCGTCGAGGTCGCCGGCGCGGGTCAGCCAGACGCGCCCGCGCAGGACCTCGAGCTGCCCGCCGTTCGAGCCGAGGGGCATGATCGAACCGCCGCGGAGGGTCTGCAGGCAGCGTCGCGGCGCTGCCAGGGGGCTCCAGAAGGCTTGCGTATTCATCATCTATCTCCTTCGTTGACCGTGCCGGTATGATCGGTACTTCACGCAGGTAAATCCAATGAAACCGAGCTCCCTCATTGATGCGTCGTAAGCATGAGTGCACGGTCCCGCCGGCCACTCTCGCTGACCAACCTGCGCGCCTTCGAGGCGGTCGCGCGGACGCTCAACTTCGGGGGCGCCGCTGAGGAGTTGCACGTCACCCAGTCGGCGGTCAGCCGCCAGATCAAGGGCCTCGAGGACGAGCTCGGCGCCCAGCTCTTCACGCGCGGCACGCGCCACGTTCAGATCACGCCCGACGGGCAGACGCTGCTGCGCGCGGTCGAGCCGCTGCTCGCCAAGCTCGACGCCAGCGTCCAGCACATCCGACGCTCGCGCAGTCGCCAGCGCGTCAGCGTCACGACCTTCGCGTCCTTCGGCTCGCTCTGGCTGCTGCCGCGCATCGAGGCGTTCCAGCGCGAGCACCCCGACATCGACATCCGCGTCTCGGCACACGACGCGATCGAAGACCTCGACGATCCCGAGCTCGACCTCGCCTTGCGCTATTGCAGCCCGGCGCAGGCGCCGCCGGGCGGCGTCCACCTCTTCGACGAGACGCTCACGCCCGCGGTCAGCCGGAGCCTCTGGGAGCGGATCCGGACCGGCGCCGCGCCGCCCTTGACCCGGCCCGCCGACCTGGTCGGCCAGACCCTGCTCGAGGAAGACGACGACCGCGCCAGCACCGAGTTCCTGAGCTGGCGCCACTGGCTCGCCTGCCACGATCAGCCGACGCTCGAGCCGAAGCGCTGGCTCTACCTCAACTTCACGTACCAGCAGGTCCAGGCGGCCCTCGCCGGCCACGGCGTCGCGCTCGCCCGCGTGCCGCTGATCTTCGAGGCGCTGCAGCGCGGCGAGCTGGTCGAGCCGTTCGGCGAGGCCGGCCGCATCACGAGCCCGTTCTCGTACTGGATGCTGGTCGCGCCGGGAAGCCGCGCGCGGCCGGAGGTCGTGCAATTCACCGCCTGGGTCGAGGCCGAGGCGAAGGCGACTCGCGACGCCGTCGGCGCCAAGCCGCCGACGTGCTGAGCCGTTCGCTAGCGAACGCCCCGATCCGTGACGACGAACGCGAGCGGGATGTCGTTCGGCCGGGCCGCGAAGGTGGCGGGGTCGATCTCGGCGAACGACCAGGCGACGCCGACGGCGACGACGTCCCGGTGCGCGGCGAGCCAGCGGTCGTAATAGCCGCCGCCGTAGCCGAGGCGATGGCCGGCGACGGTGAAGCCAACGCAGGGAACGACGACGACATCGGGGACGACCGGCGCGCCGTCGCTCGACCCGATCCCGCACTCGTCGGCAAGCGTCGGCGCGGCGCCGTCCCAGCGCCTGAACTCCATCACCCGCGGCGAGCGCCGTGCATATGGCAGCGCGCGCGTCGTTTTGTCGAAGGCCGCGTCGGCGCCGATCGCTGCCGCTGCGTTAAATTCAGAGCCCAGGGGCCAGTACAGGCCGAGGCAAGCGGGCTCGAGGGGTACGAGGGCCGCGCGGAGGTGATCGGCAAGAGCGGCGCGCGCGGCATCGGCCGCGCTGGATCCGACGAAGGCTTCGCGCTCGGCGAGCAGGCGGGCCCGCAACTCCCGGCGCGCCGCGCGCTCGGCCTCGGTGCTGGCGTTCAGCTCGGGCGCGAAGTTCACGAAGGGACCAGGACGCGGGTGAGGACAGCAGATCGGATGAATCCAGTATATGAGCCGGCCGCGCCGCGCCGGCCGGTCGCGGCGCGGCTGGCGCGCGCTCTTGCGCCGCTCTCGCTCGCCATTCTCGTGACCGCTGCGGCGCTGCCGCGCGCGGCGGTCGCCCAGGGCTTCGAGACGACGGTCGTCGATGCGCGCGACGCTTTCCGCCGCCACGACCGCGTTCGTCTCGCCACGCTCAAAGCGCAGGCAGCGGCCGAGCGCAATCCGCTCGCGATGTGGGTCGACTACTGGGAGCTGACGAACCGGATCAACGAAGTCCAGCCGCCCGAGTTCGCCGCCTTCGCGCAGCGCTGGAGCGGCACCTACGTCGAAGACCGTTTGCGCAACGACTGGCTCCTCGAGCTCGTGCGGCGCCGCGACCGCGCCGCCTTCGCCGCCGAGTACCCGCGCTTTCGCATGAACGACGACCGCGAGGTGACCTGCTTCGCGCTCGCCAACGACCAGCTCTCGGGCAAGGACGTTCGCGAGGCCGGCCTCGCCGCCTGGCTCGCGCAGAAGGACGCCGACGACGGCTGCGCCTTCCTCGCCGCGACGCTCGCCGAGGCGAAGCAGCTCGCGCCGGCCGACATCTGGAAGAAGCTGCGCGCCAGCATCGAGGCCGGCAAGCCGCGCGCGGCGCGCCAGGCGGCGGGCCTGATCTCCGACGTCGCGGCTACGGCGATGGCCGAGATCGTCGACAGCCCGGCGCGCTATCTCGCCAAGAAGGCGGGCACCGCGACGCGCGCCGACGCCGAGCTGACGGCGCTGGCGCTGGCGCGCCTCGCCGCGACCGACAGCGAGTCGGCCGCCGCGTTCCTCGCCGATCGCTGGGAGCGGGTGCTGCCGGGCGACCTCGCGTCGTACGCCTGGGCGAGCGTCGCGCGCCAGTCGGCGATCAAGCTGCAGCCCGACGCGTCCGACCAGTTCCTGCGCGCCGGGCGCGTCATCGGCAAGAGCGGGCGCGAGACCGACCTGTCCGACGACGCCCTGGCGTGGAAGGTGCGCGCCGCGCTGCGCGCCGACAACGGCCGCGCCCGCTGGCAGCAGGTGGTGCAGGCGATCAACGCGATGTCGCCGGCCGAGCAGAAGGAGGCCGCCTGGGTCTACTGGAAGGCGCGCGGCCTGCAGGCGCTGGCGCGCGACTCGCAGGAAGGCGAGTCGCTGCTCGCCTCTGGCCGCGAGCTTCTCGCCGGAATCGCCGCGCAGCTGAGCTTCTATGGTGCGCTCGCCGCCGAGGACCTCGGCCAGGCGCAGTCGCTGCCGGCCAAGCCGGCGCCGCTCACCGCCGCCGAGCGCGACGCCGCCGCCTCCGATCCGGGGCTCGCGCGGGCGCTGACGCTGGTCGCGATCGGCCTGCGCAGCGAGGGCGTTCGCGAGTGGAACTACTCGATCCGCGGCCTCGGCGACCGCGAGCTGCTCGCCGCAGCGCAGCTCGCATGCGACCGCGAGGTCTGGGATCGCTGCATCAACACGAGCGACAGGACGCGCGCCGAAGTCGACGTCGACCAGCGCTTCCCGACGCCCTTGCGCAAGGACGTCGCGGCCCGGGCGCGCGAGATCGGCCTCGACCCGGCGTTCGTCTACGGCCTGATCCGTCAGGAATCGCGCTTCATCCTCGATGCGCGCTCGGGCGTCGGTGCCGCCGGCCTGATGCAGCTGATGCCGGCGACGGCGAAATGGACGGCCAAGAAGATCGGCCTGCCGTACACGCCGGCGCTGATCGCCGATCGCGATACCAACCTGCGCCTCGGCAACGCCTACCTGAAGCTGGTCCTCGACGACGTCGGCGGCTCGCAGGCGATGGCCGCGGCGGCGTACAACGCCGGTCCGGGGCGGCCGCGCAAGTGGCGCGAGGGCCCGGTCCTCGACGCCGCGGTCTGGGTCGAGAACATCCCGTTCCCGGAGACGCGCGACTACGTCAAGAAGGTGCTCTCGAACAGCAGCTACTACGCCGCCCTCCTCGGCGGCCGCGGCACGACGATCCGCTCGCGCCTCGGCCGCACGATCGGCCCGCCCGACCCGAACGCGCCGCCGCCCGAGAAAGACCTGCCCTGAGGGCGGGCCTGCGGCTCGGCGAGAATCGGCCGGCCCCGCACCCCGCGCCTCCTCCTTCTCCCACGACGTGTTCAAACTCCTCGTTCTCGGCGCGACCGGCTTCGTCGGCAGCAGCGTCTGCGAAAAGCTGGTGGAGCGGTCGGGGGGAGGCGCCGAGGGACGGATCCGCGTCGCGACGCAGCAGCGCAGCCGGGCGCGCCATCTCCAGCTCCTGCCGACGGTCGAGATCGCGGCCGGTGACGTCCACGACGACGCGACGCTGGCGACGATGCTGCGCGACACCGATGCGGTGATCAATCTCGTCGCCATCCTGCACGGCAGCGAGGCCGAGTTCGAGCGCGTCCACGTTCGCCTGCCGCAGCGCCTCGCCGCGGCATGCCGCCAGGCCGGCGTGCGGCGCCTGATCCACGTCAGCGCCGTCGGCGCCGCCGTCGACGCACCGAGCCGGTACCTGCGCTCGAAGGGGCGCGGCGAAGCGGTCCTGCGTGGCGCCGGCCTCGACCTCACGGTGCTCCGGCCGTCGGTCATCTTTGGCCAGCGCGACCGCTTCATGAACCTGTTCGCTTCGCTGCAGTCGGTCTTTCCTGTCATGCCGCTGGCCGGCGCGGCGGCGCGATTCCAGCCGGTCTGGGTCGACGACGTCGCGTGCGCGGTCGCGCGCTGCCTCGACAACGCCGCGACGGTCGGGCTGACGATCGAATGCGTCGGCCCGCGCGTCTATACGCTGCGCGAGCTCGTCGAGCTGGCCGGCCGCTGGTCCGGGTCGCGTCGGCCGGTGCTCGCGCTGCCCGCGGCGCTCGGCCGACTGCAGGCGCTGGCGATGGAGCTGCTCCCCGGGCGAACGCTGATGTCGCGCGACAACATCGATTCGATGCGGGTCGCGAACGTCGCCAGCGGCAAGCTGCCCGGCCTCGAGTTCCTCGGCATCGAGACGACGCCGCTCGAGAGCGTCGCGCCGCGCTACCTCGGCCACGTCTTCGGCGAGGCCCGCCTCGAGGCCTGGCGCGCCCGCGCGCGCCGCGGCTGATGCGCCCGCCATCGCTGCCGCCCGGCGATGCGTCGGCGGCATCGCTGCCGTGCGCATCGGGCATCGCCCGACGCCTCGATTCGACCTAGCATTCCTTGCCCCGCAGAGAAGGAATCCGCGCATGCAGCTCTACATCGGCAACAAGAACTACTCGTCGTGGTCGATGCGGGCTTGGCTGCCGATGAAGCACGCCGGCATCGAGTTCTCGGAGCGGCCGCTGCGCCTCGATTGGGCCGACGGCTCGCCGTTCAAGTCGACCCTGCTCGCGCTGGCACCGACCGGGCGGGTGCCGCTGCTGATCGACGACGACCGCTTCGCGGTCTGGGATTCGCTCGCGATCGTCGAGTACCTCGCCGAGGCGTTCCCGGCCAAGCGCCTCTGGCCGGCCGACCGCAAGCAGCGGGCGCGGGCGCGAAGCCTCTGCGCCGAGATGCACTCGGGCTTCGCGGCGTTACGCAATCGCTGCCCGATGAACGTCGAGGCCTCGCTGCCCGAAGTCGGCGCGCGCTGCCGGAGCGACTGGCCCGACGTCGCCGCCGACCTGCGCCGCATCGACGCGATGTGGACCGAGGCGCTGGCGCAAAGCGGCGGCCCGTTCCTGTTCGGCGACTTCGCTGCTGTCGATGCCTTCTTCGCGCCCGTGTGCTCGCGGATCAGGACCTACGCGCTGCCGCTCGGCGCCGTCGCGGCCGGGTATGTCGATCGCGTTCACGCCTTGCCGGCGATGCAGGCCTGGTGCCAGGCGGCGCGCCAGGAGAACGACTTCCTCGAGGAAGACGAGCCCTATCGCCAGCGCGCGTAGCGCCGAGACAAAAAAAGCGGACCGAAGTCCGCTTTCATCTGGCGCCGGTGCGGGCCGGCGCGCAGCACTCTCAGCGAGACTTGCGGCGACGCGCCATGAAGCCCATGGCACCCAGGCCGGCGAGCATCAGCGCATAGGTTTCGGGTTCCGGCACGGCGTTGATCGACTCGACCTTGACCGCCATGTCGTTGTAGTCGAAGTCGGTGCCGTCTTCATAGGCGAACATCCAGTTGGTCGTGGCGCCGTCGCGGAACGCGACCACACGGTCCGTGCGCGGGTCCGGGGCGTTCAGCTGGTCGATCGAGAAGTACGTCGGGCTCGTCGGCGAGGCCTTGAAGTAGAAGCCGAACAACGACGGGCTGACGGCCACGTCGGTGAACGAACCGCAGTTCACCTTGACGCCGCAGTTGGCGATGACCGAGGTGCCGACGTTGAGGGTGTTTCCGGTGAACGACAGCGCCGCGTCGTCGCCGGCGGCCGCGCCGCCCTTGAGCAGGTCGACCGTGAAGATGTGCGACGTGTCGTTGCCGAACCAGATGCCGAACACTTGCGTCGACGCGTTCGCCGTGAACTCGGCGACCAGGGTCGGGATCGTGCTCGCGGCGCTCGGCGTTGCCGACATGAACTGGCCCGCGGAGCTCTGGCCGGTGTTGACGTTGATATGACCGACACCGAACAGGTTGTCGGCGATGGTCTGGAGGTTCAATTCGGCACCGGGAGCGGGACCGATCGGCGACGGCGCAGG
>JADGRJ010000388.1 GCA_017881025.1 Rhizobacter sp.
GCACGGGTTTCGGCAGCGAGATGCTGGCGCAAGCCGGCGCGGCGTCCGTTCAGGGAGTGGACCTCGACCGGAGTGCGCTGGAGTTTGCGCGTGCGCAGCACGCGCACCCGGCCATCGTGTACTACGAAGCGGACGTCCTGCGCTACGCGCCGACCGCGAAGCCAACGGTCTGGGTGAGTATCGAAACGATAGAGCACCTGCCGAACCCGGGTGCGTGCATTGCCCGCGTTGCCGAGGTGCTGCCACCGGGTGGACGGTTCATCGCGTCGGTGCCGGTAACCGTGTCAACCGACGGAAATCCGCATCATCTGTGGAATTTCAGCAGGGAGTCATTCCGAGATCTGCTGAAGTCACATGGCTTGGTGGAGGAACGCGCGCTCGAGCAAACCCACCGTTTCACGCTGGGCGACGTATTCGCCGGCGCGGCCAATCGCGACCGCCGGCATAACCTGGCGACATGGTACGCACGGCATCCATCAGTACTGGCGCAACGCGTGCGGTTGACGGTCACGAAGGGATTCGTGGACGAGTATCTGACGGTCGTGGCGGTGAAGAAGTAGAGAGCGCCAGAGCACGAAGGCCACGGGAGAGATCCCGTGGCCTTCGAACGCCTGACGTTCATGTGATCGTGCGCGCCGGTGGCTTCCGTGTGCTACACCGGAAACACCATTTCCCGATACCGCGGCAGCGGCCAATACTCGTCGCCCATCGTCAACTCGATCGCGTCCGAGACCTCACGCGCGGCGGCCATGGAGTCGGCCCCCGTGCTGGTGAGGAACTGTGCGCACTTGGATGGCGTGTGGTGCATGGTGTCTGCCTTGCCTGCGGCAGCGCGCAGCGCAGCGGCCCGCCGCTGCAATTCGGTGATCTGCCTGGCGAACGCCGTGGCGGCCACCGTCGCCGGATTGACACGAATGCCGGCGGCCTTGGAATTCTGCGCTGCGTCAGCAAGCACGCCGAGGTACTTGAACGCGGCCGGCAGCACCATGGTATCGAGCATCTCGCGCATGGTGTGCATTTCGATGAGCATGTCCTTGAGGTACCGCTCGACCCGGATGTGATAGCGGCTCTCGAGTTCCTCTGGCGTGAGGATGCCCAGCGTGGCGAACAACGCCTTGGTGGACCGGGCGTTGATCTGGTCGAGCGCCTCGGGCGTACGACGCAGGTTGAGGAGGCCACGCCGCTTGGCCTCCCTTACCCACTCCGGCGCGTAGTTGTTACCCTCGAAGCGGATGGCCGTGGTCTCCTTGAATGCCTCCTTCACGACCCTGAGAACGGCGTCATCCACGGACCTGGTCTTCTTCATCTCGGCCTTCAGCGATGCGATCAGCTCGCCAATGGCCTCGGCGACGACGGCGTTGAAGATCATCACCGGAAAGGCGATGGACTGTGACGAGCCGACGGCGCGGAATTCGAACTTGGCGCCGGTGAAGGCAAGCGGCGACGTGCGGTTGCGGTCCGTGTTGTCCTTGGAGATCTCGGGAAGCTTGGCGACGCCCAGCTTGATCATGGCCTGCTCGGCGCTGGTGCCCGTGCGTCCGGCGATGATGTCCTCGATCATGTTGGTGAGCATCGAACCGAGGAACACCGAGAGGATGGCCGGCGGTGCCTCGTTGGCGCCGAGGCGATGCTCGTTGCCCGACGTGGCGATGCCGGCGCGCAGCAGCCCCTGGGGCTTGTACACGCCCTTGAGGACGGCGGCAAGGAACAAGAGGAAGCGCAAGTTCTGGTGCGGCGTCTTGCCCGGCTTGAGCAGGTTGACGCCATCGAGATCATTGTCCGAGGCGATGGACATGGACCAGTTGCAGTGCTTGCCCGAACCGTTAATGCCGGCAAAGGGTTTCTCGTGCAGCAGGGCGGTGAGGCCGTGGCGCGCGGCGACCTTGCGGAGGATGGCCATGACCAACTGGTTGTGGTCGGTGGCGAGGTCCGTTTCCTCAAACACCGGCGCCATCTCAAACTGACAGGGAGCCACTTCGTTGTGGCGCGTGACGATCGGCACGCCGAGGCGATAGAGCTCATACTCGACCTCGGCAATGCAGCCCTGCACGCGCTCGGGGATACCCCCGAAGTAGTGATCCTCGAGCTGCTGACCGCGCGGCGGTGGCGCTCCAAGGAGCGTGCGACCGCCCATCACGAGGTCGGGGCGCAGGGCATAGTGTCCGCGATCGATCAGGAAGTACTCCTGCTCGGCACCCATCGTGGTGTAGACGCGCAGTGCACCCTTGTCGCCGAGGAGCTCGAGGAGATCCATCGACGTACGGGAGAGAATGTCGGACGAGCGAAGCAGCGGCGTGACTTCGTCGAGCGCCTCGCCGTTGTAGCCGATGAAGACCGACGGGATGCAGAGCGTCTTGGTACCCGCCGATTCCATGATGAAGACCGGTGACGCCGGGTTCCACGCGGTGTAGCCGCGCGCTTCCCACGTAGCGCGGAGGCCGCCCGACGGGAACGACGACGCATCGGGCTCGCTCTGGATGAGCTGCTCGCCGCTGAACGCCTCCATGGGGAGGTTGTTCTCGTCGAACGAGAAGAACGCATCGTGCTTCTCGGCGGTGAGCCCCGTCTGCGGCTGGAACCAGTGGCAGAAGTGGGTCACTCCGTTGGACATCGCCCACTCCTTGATCACCTGGGCGACCGTAGGCGCGATCTCGAGATCGAGCTTCCTTCCGAGACGGATGGCACTGTTGAGCTTCGCGAAGACTTCCTTGGGGAGCTTGTCGCGCATCTGCCTCGCGCCGAAGGTGAGCGAGCCGAAGTAGTGCGAAATCGGCAAGCCGTTTTCGTGTGTGGCGGGAATGTCGGGGGGCGTGACCACGCGCGAGGCGATGGCCTTGAGGGCGGCGGCGCGAGCGTTCATCAGGGAAAGTTCCTGGCAAGAGGAAGCGTGTGACAAATTGTGCAGAATAAGCAAATCTAAGTGGGCATTAATGCAAATTCAAGCTAGATCTTGCCACAGTTGAACTGAGAAGAGCACGGAAATTGCACGATTTCACCTACGCCCGGTATG
>JADGRJ010000389.1 GCA_017881025.1 Rhizobacter sp.
GTATCAGAGGATCGGGGGGCGGGCCTCATCGCCCTCACTTCCGCGACGGAGTTCGGCAATTCGTTCTAGCCAACCTTGCCAATGGTTCGGAGGCGATGCGATTCAAGTGTGCCGCGGCGTGGAATTTTAGCCCTGTTGGAGGGGTGATCGGCGTCGAAATTGACCCACCTTTTGCCCCTCGTTCGTAATCTGTTTCCGGGATCTGGATCTCGGAGGCGCAACGGGGATGGTCACGGTGGAAACGATTGGCAAGGTGAGACGGGCCTATTGGGTGCAAGGGAAGAAGATCCGGGCGATTGCACGGGAGCTGAAGCTGGCGCGGGATACGGTTCGTCGGATAGTGCGCGGCGGTGAGACGGAGCGGATTTACGAGCGGCGGGAGCAGCCGATGCCGAAGCTCGGGGCCTTCCGGGAGACGTTGGACGGGCTGCTTGATGACAATTCGAAAAAGCCGAAGCGTGAACGTCTGACGACGAAGCGCATTTACGAGGCGTTACGGGACACGGGCTACACGGGCGGCTACGACGCGGTGCGCCGGTACGCGCAGCGCTGGCGCTCCGATCATGCATCGGCAACCGCGGCGGCCTTCGTGCCGTTGTCGTTCGCCCCTGGCGAGGCCTACCAGTTCGACTGGAGCCACGAGATCGTGATCCTCGACGGGGTGACGACGGAGGTGAAGGTTGCGCACACGCGGCTGTGCCCGGATGCCGTTTGTCCGCGCCTACCTGCGCGAAGCACAGGAGATGGTGTTTGATGCGCACGACAAGGCGTTCGCGTTCTTCCGTGGTGCCTGCACGCGCGGCATCTACGACAATATGAAGACGGCAGTCGACGCCATCTATGTGGGCAAAGAGCGGCAGTTCAACCGACGCTTTCTGCAGATGATGAGCCACTACCTCGTCGAACCGACGGCGTGCACGCCGGGTGCGGGCTGGGAGAAAGGCCAGGTCGAGAACCAGGTGGGCAATGTGCGCGAACGCCTGTTTGTGCCACGCCCGCGGTTCAAGACGCTCGAGGATCTGAATGGCTGGCTCATCGACGAGTGCGTGCGTTACGCTAACGAGCAGCCGCACCCGGAGTTCCCCGAGCAGACGGTGTTCGCCGTGTTCGAGGCCGAGCGCAGCAGACTGATTGCGTACCCGGGTCCGTTCGACTCCTATCGGTCGACGAGCGCCGCGGTCTCCAAGACTTGTCTCGTTCGCTTTGACAACAACAAGTACTCGGTCAACGCCAGGGCGGTCGGTCGGCCAGTCGACATCTACGCCTACGCTGATCGCATCGTGCTCCGCCAGAACGGCGAGGTCGTCGGCGAGCATCCGCGCGCGTTCGGTCGCGGCAAGATCGAATACGATCCGTGGCACTACGTTCCGGTGCTGGCACGCAAGCCCGGCGCGATGCGGAACGGCGCGCCGTTCAAGAACTGGGATCTGCCGTCGGCCCTCGCGCGGGTGCAGCGGAAGCTCAATGGCGTTAAGGACGGCGATCGGCAGATGGTGTCGATCCTGACGGCGGTGCTGACCGACGGGCTTGCCGCCGTCGAGGCGGCGTGCGCCGAAGCGTTGGAGGCCGGCACGCACAGTGCCGATGTGATCCTGAATATCCTGGCGCATCGTGCTGAACCCGCGGCACCAGCGCCGGTGGCGACACCGGCGAGCCTGGCGCTAACGCTGCCGCCGCGTGCCGACTGCGCGCGCTACGACGACCTGAGGCCACCGCCTCCTCTCACCTCCGCCGCCGCGGTCGATCTGACGGAGGCGGTCCATGGAGCGGTCTGAGCTCCTGGAGATGATGGCAGCGATGCAGCTCTCCGGCATGCGTGCGGCCTACGACGAGACCGTGGCGACTGGCATCAAGCGCAAGCACGGCGTCGAGCAGATCATCGGCGCCCTCTTGAAAGCCGAGTTGGCCGAGAAGGCGGCGCGCTCGATCCGTTACCAGCTGGGGATCGCCAAGCTGCCCCTGGCCAAGGAACTGGTCGACTTCACATTCGCCGGCACGCCGATCAACGAGCAACTCGTCAGAGATCTGAGCCACGGCCTGTTCCTTGCGGACAAGCGCAATGTGATCGCGATCGGGGGAACCGGCACCGGCAAGAGCCACCTTGCGATCGCCATCACCCGCGAAGTGATCCGGCGCGGACGCAAGGCGCGCTTCTTCAATGCGGTTGATCTCGTCAACAAGCTCGAGGCGGAGACCAAGCTCGGTCGTGCCGGCCGCCTCGCCGATGGCCTGACGCGGGTCGACCTCGTGGTCATCGATGAACTCGGCTATCTACCGTTCGCTCAATCCGGCGGGCAGTTGCTGTTCCACCTGATCAGCCGCCTGTACGAGCGCTCATCGATGATCGTGACCACGAACCTCGCCTTCAGCGAATGGCCGAGCGTGTTCGGCGACGCCAAGATGACGACAGCATTGCTCGACCGCCTCACGCACCACTGCGACATCATCGAGACCGGCAACGAAAGCTGGCGGTTCAAGCATCGCGGCTGACCCCGCTCCCTCCCCTCCCGCCGCCCCAACGCCGGCGACGAGCATGCCAACGTGCTCGCCACCGTCAAGGTGCGGCCTGGATACACCGGTGCCAGCCTCAAGGTCGGAGCGACGGCCGACCTTGACGGCGTCTGCGCGCGCTGGCTGAAAGCGCTGCCATGAGTTGGGGCTCACCCTGGCCGCCGCTTGGATCCTCAGTGCCGCCCTGTACGTCGGCGCCGGCAAGTGACCCGGGATCGGACCGAGAGCAGCACACTGCCTCGCACTACCAACAGATCAGCCGCGAACGAGAAAAGCGCCTGAGAATACAGGCATCAAACGCGCATTCCATCGCACGCAAGGCGGGCTAAAATTGCACGCCGCTCCTGGGCTAACGTTCGCCGCCGATTGACATTCTTGGCGCAGCCATCGGCTTGAGCCAGGGCCGATCTTCACTGGGCGCGGAAACTTTCCGGCTGTGATGCCGCGATAAAGCGTCGACGGATTAA
>JADGRJ010000390.1 GCA_017881025.1 Rhizobacter sp.
CGAAAGCAGCGGTATGTGAACTCCATTGACGCTGTCTGCTTTGTGCCTGTCTTCGCTGCTGCTGCTGACCGCCTGCGAAAAGGAGCGCTCGGAGCCGCCCGTGCCGCTGGTGAAGCCGGCCCAGGTCCAGGCCGGCACGACGCCGTCCACGGCAGCCGAAACGTCGGTGCCCGCGGCGGATTCGGTGCGAGCGCCAGCAAACGAGAAACCCAAACAGGGCGCCGCAGCGGGCCGGTCCAACGACAAGATGACTCGCGCCCAAGAATCCAGTGCGATGCCGATGGTCGGCCAGAACAACGACCACTCCGCCCCGCTCGCTGCCGCGAAGCCGGCCAGCGCGCCATAGACAATGGCTGGGGCCGTCGACAGGGTCAAAGTCCGGCCACGATAGCGGCGCGGCGGCATGCCAGCGCCTGAGCGCACAAAGCCATTTGGTCCTGGCGTCGTACGCCGACCACGGCAACCGCGTGAAGCCGATCCGTCAGCGGGGCCCGCCTCGGAGCGACAGAGCCAGTATCGCCCCATGCGCCCCATGCGCGCGATGCGCGACTCACGGGTCGGTGTATTGATCGAAGAGCATGGCCAAACATACATGGCCGACGGCGACGCCGACTCGGACGAAGCCCGCATGCTCAGCCCTCTGCGCTGCCGAACGCAGTGGCATGTCGTGTTGCGGTGACGGCCGGGGACAAGGCCCGCATGGTGTGTGCGTCAACGTACAGAACAGGTGGCACCGGGCGAGTAGCCTGGAGAGGCTGGAACGCACCTTTCCCCATTTTCAGTGAGGCACAACATGAACTTTCGCACTACGCTTACCGCCGCCGCCATGACTGTGGCAGTCCTGACCACCGCCGGTTGTGCGGTATCCCGCGGCCAGGAAACCACTGGCGCCTATATCGATGACGCCGCCATCACGACCCAGGTCAAGAGCCGGATGTTGGACAACCCGAATGTGGCCGGGACCAGCATCAGCGTCGAAACGCTCAACGGCACGGTGATGCTGTCCGGATTCGCCAAGAACACCGTCGAGAAGGACACGGCCGAGCGCATCGCACGCGACGTCAACGGGGTCAAGACGGTGAAGAACCAGATCGTTGTGCGTCCTTGAGTTCGGCTTCGGGCTTGATCATGGATGGGTCCATGGTCGGGCGCTACTGCTCATGGTTCGCCACGGGCAAGTAGTAGGTTCCTTCCACATGCTCAGGTGTGTGGTTCCTGGTCGGGCGGGTGCCACACCCAGCACCCACCCCGGAGAATTGGCAGGCTGCACTATGCCGTTGTCTTTCTGGTCATTGCGTTGATCGCCGCCGTGCTGGGTTTCAGCGGCATCGCGGCCGGCGCCGCAGGCATCGCGAAGATCCTCTTTGTCGTGTTCCTGATCTTGGCCATTGCCGGCTTCGTGTTCGGCCGCAGCCGCGGGTCAGGGTCATGACCTCGGTGATGTGACGCGACCTGCCGCGCCGTGTCGGCGATGCAGGTCGATTCATTCGCTGATGCTGAACCCGCTTCACGGCGCTCTTGCGCTCGCGCCGGAAACGGCGCCTCCATATCTGCACATGCCCATCGGCGTGGGCAGCGTCTCGCTGGCGCTCATCGCGCCGAACCCCAGCCACGGCCTTGTGCAGCCTCGCGCCGATGTTGCGGCTGGAATACTGCGCGGCGACCATGGCGACGAAGTGGATCGGTATCCGCAGCGTCGACGGGTCATGACTGCAGGAACCGGAGACCCGCATGGACCAGGCCCATCATGTCGATCGTAGCGACCTCATTCGCATCGCTGGCGAAGTGATGGCCGAGCGCGGGCTGGAGCCGGAGTTTCCGGCCGCTGTCCAGGCCCAGCTCGCCACGATCACCGGCCCCGGCCGCGACGAGGACCGGCACATCCGCGATCTCACCGCGCTGCCCTGGTGTTCGATCGACAACGACGACTCGCTCGATCTCGATCAACTCACCGCCTGCGAGCCGATGGCGGCCGGCGCAGTGAAGATCTTCGTGGCGGTGGCCGATGTCGATGCCCTGGTCACGAAGGGCTCGGCCATCGACACCCACGCCTGGACCAACACCACCTCCGTCTACACGTCGGCGCGGGTGTTTGCGATGCTGCCCGAGCGCCTGTCGACCGATCTGACCTCGCTCAATGCCGGCCAGGTCCGGCTCGCCATCGTGACCGAGATGGTCGTCGCGCCCGACGCCTCGATCACGCAGGCCACCCTCTACCGGGCGACGGTACGCAATCACGCGAAGCTGGCCTACGACGCGCTGTCGGCATGGATCGACGGCGACGGCGCATTGCCCGAAGCGGCGCGCGCCGTCGCCGGGCTCGACGGGCAGCTGCGAACCCAGGACGAGGTCGCCCAGCGACTGCGCGCGCGCCGGCATGCCCAAGGCTCGCTCGAGCTCGAGACGTTCCAGCCCCGCGCCGTGTTCGACGGCGAACGCGTGGTGGAGATCCGGCAGCAGATCCAGAACCGCGCCCGGCAGCTGATCGAGGAATTCATGATCGCGACCAACGAGTGCAGCGCGCGCTACCTGGCCGCCGCCGGTGGCGCCTCACTGCGCCGCGTGGTGCGCTCACCCGAGCGCTGGCTGCGCATCATGGAGGTGGCGAGCAAGTACGGGGAGAGCCTGCCGAAGACGCCCGACTCGGTTGCGCTCGCTGCCTTCCTGGCCAAACGTCACCGGGCCGACCCGCTGCGGTTTCCCGATCTCTCGCTGATCATCGTCAAGCTGATGGGCCGCGGCGAATACGTGGTGGAGCGTCCGGGGGGCCCGCCGATCGGCCACTTTGGCCTGGCGGTGCGCGACTACACCCACTCCACCGCGCCGAACCGGCGATTCCCCGACCTGATCACGCTGCGCATGGTCAAGGCCGTCCTCGCCGGGAACCAGCCGCCCTACAGCGCGGCCGAGCTGGGGGCACTTGCCGAACACTGCACCGCGCAGGAAGACGCCGCCCAGAAGGTCGAGCGGCGGAT
>JADGRJ010000147.1 GCA_017881025.1 Rhizobacter sp.
ACATGACGACGTGGAACGACCGCATGAACGGCTACTCGACGCTGCCCACCGACAAGCTCGAGCTCGCGATGCGAATCGAGGCCGACCGCATGCAGCGCGCTCTCATCCTCGACAGCGAACGGCAGTCCGAGATGTCGGTGGTTCGCAACGAGTACGAGATCAGCGAGAACAACCCGGCGCGCGCGCTGCGGAAGGCGCTCGTCGCCACGGCGATCCAGGCGCATCCGTACCACTGGGACACGATCGGCTACAGATCGGACATCGAGGGCGTCACCACCGAGAAGCTGCGCGAGCACTACCAGGCGTTCTTCCATCCCGACAACAGCGAGGCGATCCTCGCCGGCGACTTCGACGTCGACAGCGCCCTCGCGCTCTTCGATCGGCAGTTCGGCGCCTTCCCCAAGGCCGCGCGGCCGATCCCGCAGGTCATCACGACCGAGCCGCCGCAGGAAGGCGAACGTCGCGTGGTCGTGAAGCGGCCGAGCAACACCGCGCTCGTGGCCCTCGCGTACCTGCGGCCGGGCGCATCGCATCCGGACTTCTTCACCTTCGAGGTGCTCGCCTCGGTCCTCGGCGACGGCGTCAACGCCCGGCTCTACCAGGCGCTCGTCGAGCGCGGGCTGGCCACGTCCGTGAGTGCCGACAACTACGCGCTGCGCGATCCGTACCCGCTGCTCGTCGGCGCGACGTGCGCGCCGGGCAAGACCAACGCCGAGGTCGAGGCCGCGCTGAAGGAGGCGCTCGCCGCGCTCGCCGACAAGGGCATCACCGATGCCGAGCTCGAGCGCGCGCAGCAGCAGATCGAGGTGTCGGTGGCGCGCTTGCGCGACGGCCCTTACCTCGCCGCGTCGGCGTTGGGCGAGGCGGTCGCGTCGGCCGACTGGAAGTGGTTCCTGACGTACGTCGACCGCATCAAGGCCGTCAGCGCCGACGACGTGCGGCGCGTCGCGGCGACGTATCTCGTGCCCGATCGCGCGACCGTCGGTTGGTTCGTGCCGGCTGCCAACGTGCGCAGCGCGAGTGCGCCGGCTGCGGCAGACGCCGCCACCCGGCCCGCGGCCGCGGCGACGGCGCCGAAGACCGCTTCGGCCCGGGTCGTCGCGCGCCCGCCGATCCCGACGGCGGCCCCGCCCGCGGTGCCTTTCGCGACCCGCACGGTGCACAGCGTGCTCGCCAACGGCCTCGTCGTCGACGTGGTCGAGAACCACGCGGTGCCGCTCGTGGCCGTGCGCGGCCTCGTGATGGCGGGCAACGTGCAAGCGACGGCGTCGCAGGCGGCGTTGCCCGCGCTCACCGGCAAGATGCTCGCGCGCGGCACGACGTCGCGCTCGAAGGAAGAGATCGGCGCACTGCTCGCCGGCGTCGGCGCCGAGCGACGTTATGTGACGACGCCGACCCACGTCGGCATCGAGGCCGACGGCATGGCGCGCGACCTGCCGCTCGTCCTCGACGTGCTGGCCGACGAGCTGCGCCGGCCCGCCTTCGCGGCCGCCGAGCTGGCCAAGGCGAAGGCGGAGCTGGAGAACGACGTGCTGCGCGCCGACGACGACACCTCGGCACGCGCGCAGGAGCGCCTCGCCCAGCTCGCGTTCGCGCCCGGTCACCCGTACTACCCCGTGGGTCGCGCCGCGAAGCTGCAGGGCCTGGGCGCGCTCGGCGTGACCGAGCTGCGCGAGTTCCACCGTGCGCGCTACGTCGGTGCGGGGGCGATCCTGGCCATCGTCGGCGATGTCGATGCGGCGGCGGTGATCGCACAGGTGACGAAGCTTTTCGGCGACATGCCGGCGGGCGAGAAGGCGACGTTCGACGGCGTCGCGCGTGCAGCCGCGGCGGAGCGCGCGACGCGCGAGGCGGTGACGATGCGCGGCAAGGCCAACATGAACATCGTCATCGGCGGCGCGAGCGGATTGCGTCGCCTCGACCCGGACTTCGAGGCCGCGCTCGTGTCGAACGCCGTGTTCGGCCAGAGCGCGCTCGCCTCGCGCGTCGGCCGCCGCGTGCGTGACACCGAAGGCCTCTCGTACTCGATCGGCTCGCGCTACGCGCAGACCGACGTCCTCGACGGCGTGTGGCAGGTCAACGTCAACGTCGCGCCGCAGAACCTGGCGAAGGCGCTGCGCTCGACGATGGACGAGATCGCGAAGTACGCCCGCGAGGGCGCCACCGATGCAGAGGTCGCGATCCAGAAGAATTTCTTCGCCGGCAACTACCAGGTCAACCTCGGCTCGAACGCCGGGGTGGCATCGGCGCTCGTCACCGCCGAGAAGTTCGGCCTCGGCCCGCGTTATCTCGACGACTTTCCGTCGCGCATCCGCGCCGTCACCACCGCCGAGGCCAACGCCGCGATGCGCAGGCACTTCGTGCCAGAGAAGCTGCACGTGATCGTGGCCGGCGACCTGGACGGCGTTCCCGACTGACGGAACTATCCACGGCTTACCATGTGTTGATGAAGTGCCAGCGCTGCCAACTCGACGTGGCGGTCGACTTTGCGTTTTGTCCCGGTTGCGGGAACAAACTGGCCGCAGCGTCGGCGGCAGCTCCGGTCGCAGCAGCTGATGCCGATCGTCGATCGGCCACCGTGCTGTTTGCGGACCTGACCGGATTCACGACGATCTCGGAGAAGCTGGATCCCGAGGATGTGCGTGCCCTGCAGACCGACTTGTTCGGCACCCTGAGCGGGGTTGTCGAGCGGTTCGATGCGTTCGTCGAGAAATTCGTCGGTGATGCGGTGATGGCGGTGTTCGGCGCGCCGGTGGCGCACGAAGACGATCCGCAGCGTGCCTTGCGCGCGGCCCTCGAGATGCATGCTTGTATGGCGGTGCTCAGTGAGCGTTGGCGAGATCGACTGGGCCACCCGCTGACGCTCCATATCGGCATCAATTCCGGCCGAGTGGTCGCCGGCAATCTCGGCACGTCGGCGGGCGCGGCCTATGCAGTCACCGGAGACACCGTGAACACAGCGGCCCGCCTGCAGGCAGCGGCGGAGGCGGGGCAGACGCTGGTGAGTCGCGCAACATTCCAGCTCACGCAGCGCGAGTTCGAGTTCGAGTTGCGCGGAACGCTGGGGCTGAAGGGCAAGTCCGAGGCCTTGCCGGTCTACCTGCTGCGGGGTGTCGGTGACCGACTGCAGGCCTTGCGCGGCCTCGCCATGCACGGGCTCACAGCTCCGCTCATCGGACGTGACGCCGAAATCGAGCAACTGCTGGCTGCCGCGAGGCAAGTGCCGCATGGCCACGCACAAGTCGTCAGCCTGGTTGCGGAAGCCGGTGTGGGCAAGACGCGGCTGGTCAGCGCTCTGCTCGAGCGGATCGGTTCCACAGCCGGATTCGCCAACGCGTCGGTCCGACGCGTCGTGTGCTCGCCCTTCGGCCAGCGACCCTATGGCATCACCGCCGGCCTGTTTCGCGAGGCTTACGGCATCGCACCTGCAGACTCGCTGGAAGACGCGCGCCTCAAGGTCGCAGATGTCTTGCAAGCCATCGGTGCGGATGACATCGAGCTTGCTCTGGTGCTCCCGGTGATCGGCTACATCCTCGGCCTGCAGACGCTGGGGCAATCGGACGAGGCCGAACCCGAGCGGCTCAAGCGCCAGATTTTCATGACCTTGCGCACGGTGCTCGAGCGCCGCCTCTCCCTTGGGCCGCTCGTGCTGGTGATCGAGGACTTGCAGTGGGCGGACGCCGCGTCGATCGAAGGCCTGCACACGCTGTCGAACTGGCTGTGCGAGCGTCCCTTGATGGTCGTGCTGAGCGGCCGCCCGCCGTTCGACCCGGTGGGCCTGGACGTCGGCCGGGCCGGGCACACAGTGCTGAAGCTGCTGCCTTTGGCGAATGGTGCGATCGAAGCGCTGCTCGCTGCCTTCTTCGGGGCTGCCGCCGAATACCCCATAGAACGCGAATTGCACGCGCGCATCGTTCTGCAGGCCGGTGGCAATCCCTTGTATCTCGAAGAGGTCGTGCGCGCGCTGATTTCGAACGGCGTCCTGACATGCAACGCAGACGGATGGTCCTGTGCGCCGGCGACCGACACCGTGGATGTCCCATCGTCGATCGAAGGTCTCTTGTTGTCGCGGGTCGACCACCTGCCGGTGCAGGGTCGCCGCACGCTGCAAAGTGCCGCCATCCTGGGCTCGGAGTTCGAGTCCTCGCTTTTGGCCGCTGTCGATGAAGAGGCCAGCGACCCGACCGTGCTCGAGATGCTGTGCGACACCGAATGGCTGCTTCCGGTACGAGCCACTGGCGCGCCAGACAAACCGGAAATTTCACGTCCGGCGCATCGCTATCGCTTTGCCAGCACCCTCGCGCACGAAGTGGTCTACCAGAACCTGTTGTTGCGCCGGCGGACTGCATTGCATCAGCGCGCCGGGACGGTCCTCGAAGGTCTGCTCGGCACCAGTCCGACGCGGCTGGAAGACCTGGAAGCCCTGTGTCATCACTTCAGTCGCAGCGAGGATCGGGCGCGCGGCGCCCGCTACCTTGCAGCGGCGGGCGACTGGGCGCGCGGCATCTACGCCAATGAGGATGCCCTGCGCTACTACGCGCGGGCCCTGGCCATTCTGCGCAACGCAGGCTCGCCCGACGATCAGGCCGTTGTCGGCATCCACGAGCACATGGGTGACTTGCTGGGGCCCATCGGCCGCCGCGATGAGGCCCATGCTCAATTCGACGCCGTCGTGACGCTGGCACGTGCTGCCGACGACCCCGTGCGCGAGGGGCGCGCGCAGCGCAAGCTGGCCGGCCTGCACTGGGACGCGGGCGAACGCGAACGCAGCCTGGACTGCCTGCGTGAGGGCTTGCGGCTGCTCGAGTGCCGCGTGGAAGCGGTCGGCAGCGACATCAGCGCCGACATCGAACTGGCGCATGTCTTCCACGAGATGGGGCGGCTCTTGTTCCGAACCGGCGACAGCCGCGGTGCCGACATATGGGCCCGCCGCGCCTTGCTGCAGGCCGAGCACGCGGCAGAGCGCGGCCGGGACGATCCGGTCATCAGCCGAGCCGCTGCCTTGGCGATCTCACACTCACTCAATACGATCGGCGCCGCGCTCGCCCGGCTTGGACGTTCGGCCGAAGCTGTTGAAAGGATAGAGCGCAGCGTCGCGGTGGCACAGGAAGCGGGGCTGCTCCAGGCGGCCTGCCGAAGCTATGCCAATCTTGGGGTGCTGTATTCGACGCTCGACCCGCGACGCGCCGTTCAGACCTGCCAGCTGGGGCTTGATGCCGCCAAGAAAATTGGCGACCTCGGTTTCCAGTCTCGCCTCTACGCGAATCTCGCGGTCGCCTTTTGCTCGCTCACTCAACGCTGTGACGACGAGGGGCTGCATGCAGCGCAATCCGCGATCGATCTCGACCGGCAGCTCGGGCTGCTCGACCATCTGGCGGTGCCGCTGGTCGTTCTCGGGCAGATTCACCAGTGCCACGGCAATGCTGACAACGCGCTGCGGTACTACGAGGAGGCGCTTGCGCTGGCTGAGGAAATGGATGAGCCCCAGCTGATGTTCCCGTGCCTGGAGGGCATGGCGACCGTGTTTCTTGACCAAGGCGACGACGCCCGCGCCGAGTCCTACTTCATCCGCGCCGACGAGGTGTGCACAAAGGCCGGCGTCGATCGCGATTCGCTCGTCGTGTTGCCGTTTCTGTGCTGACGCGCGGTCAGTGTGCGAGGCTGCTCGCTGCGGCGACAAGCTCCGCCGCGGTCGGAAAGATAGAGAGGTTGTTCGGATCGTCGGGTGCTTCGATCTGAACCCAACGGACGATGCCGTTTGCGTCGACGAGAAAGTGTCCGACCAGCTGTGTGGGGTGGTTCGCCAGGATCGCATCATCGGCTTCTTGCATCTCGAAGCCGTCCTTGGCGTTGAGTACCGTGTTCGCTTCCATCGGTTGTAGCTTCTCGGGCATTTCACCGGTGGGATTGATGCGTGCCGCCATGAACTGCTCCATGGTGGCCTGGTACGGCCACTTCGGCGGTTCGCTGGAGCCGTCGGGCAGGAACTCCCCACGCGGCACACCGAACGCTCTATGCGTCAGGCAGTCGGGGTCGCTCAGCAAGGTGACCGGTGTCGGCCGATGACGAAAGTACATGCGGGCGCGTTCCAACGGCGTATTGATCACTGCGAGCGTCTCGATTCCGGCGGCAAGCAGGGCCGGCTGCGCTGCGCCTAGCTGCACGACCTGACGGCGACAGAACGGGCAGTGCAGCCCGCGATAGAAGCCGATGAGAAACGGTCGGCCGCGCAGATCGGCGAGAGAGACCGTGCCTTCGCGATTCGCGGAGGGCAGCGCGAATGCCGGTGAAGCTTCGCCCGGTTGCAGCGGGCGCCGCTGGTTTCCCATGGAATCCTCCTCGCGTTTCTCGGCTCGGGTGGACGATTGACCGACTATCAATTGTCGCAGGTCGAAAGCAGTCGTTCACCGCTCAGACCTCGTCCTTCTCCCAAAACGCCCGCGTCACCCCCTGGCTCTTCATCAGCGCCACGACCTTCTCCCGGTCGAGCACGCCGCACCGCTTCGCCCACGCGTCGTACTGCGCCGCCATGGCCTTCACCCGCTCCGGCTCGCGAGACGCGAGATCGTTCAGCTCGGTCCGGTCCTCGTCCATGTCGTAGAGCTCCCACGCGCGCGGATAGCGCTTCACGAGCTTCCACTTTCCGATGCGCACCGCCGCGTTGCCCTCGTGCTCCCAGAACATCGGCTTGCGGTCATCGCCCGATGTGTCCTGGCCGAACACCGGGAGCAGCGACTGGCCTTCGAGCGGCTCGACAACGTGGCCGTCGAAGCTCGACGGGTACGCCGCGCCGCTCACGTCGACGATCGTCGCCATGATGTCGGGCAGGTAGCCGGGCGCGTGGCGCAGCGTGCCGTTCTCCTTCGTCGCGATTCCGTTCGGCCAGTGCGCGATCAGCGGCGTCGAGATGCCGCCCTCGTGGATCCAGTGCTTGTAGAGGCGGAACGGGCTGTTCGAGAGGTTGGCCCACGCCGTGCCGTAGCTCTGGTAGGTGTTCTCCGGCCCCGGCATGCGCTGCACGTCGTTGCCGAAGTGCACGGGCTCGCCGCCGCGTGTCGTGCGGCGCGCGATCATGAGCTTGTCGACGAGCTCGTCGATCGTCACGTCTTCCGGGATGTCCTCGGCGCAGGCGCCGTTGTCGGCGAGGAAGATGACGAGCGTGTCGGCGAGCTTGCCGTGCTTCTCGAGCGTCGCCAGCAGCCGGCCGATGCCCTGGTCCATGCGGTCGATCTGCGCCGCGTAGACCTCCATGCAGCGCAGCGTCCAGGCGTGGAACTGCTCGTCCTGCTCGGCGTCGGTCCACGGCGGCTGCGTCGGGTCGCGGTCGGTGAGCTTCCAGTGGCTCTCGAGCAGGCCGCTCGCGACGAGCTTGTCGAGGCGCTCCTGGCGGAGCGTGTCCCAGCCGGCGTCGAAGCGGCCGCGGTACTTGGCGATGTCGTCGTCGTGCGCGTGCAGCGGCCAGTGCGGCGCGGTGTAGGCCACGTACTCGAAGAACGGCTCGTTCGCGTGCTCGCCGGTGCAGTGCTGCTCGACGAAGGCGCACGCGTTGTCGCTGATCGCGTCGGTGTAGAAGAAGCCGGGCGCGCGCGCTTCGTGCTCGATGTTCTCGTTGCCGCGGGTCAGCGTGTTCGGGTCGTAGAAGCTGCCGGCGCCGATGATCGTGCCGTAGAAGGCGTCGAAGCCGCGCTGCATCGGCCAGGCGTCGGTCGGCTTCGTCAGGCTCGACGCGACGTGCCACTTGCCGCTCATGTAGGTGCGGTAGCCGGCCGCCTTCAGCACCTGCGGGATCGTCACGCAGCGGTGGTTGAGGTTGCCGGCATAGCCCTCGGGGCCCGAGTCGTAGGTGAGGATGCCGATGCCGGTCTGGTGCGGATGCAGGCCGGTCATCAGCGAGGCGCGGCTCGGGCTGCAGCGCGCGGTGTTGTAGAACGAGCTGAAGCGGAGCCCATTGGCGGCGAGGCGGTCGAGGCTCGGCGTCATCACCTCGCCGCCATAGCAGCCGAGGTCGGAGTAGCCCATGTCGTCGTTGAGGATGAGGACGACGTTCGGTTTGGCGTTCATGGTCGTGCGGGGTTCGTGAGGCGTGAGCAGTGATCAGGCGAGGCGCGCGCCGCCGGCGGCATCGAAGAGATGGGCGCGGTCGGGCGCGAAATCGACGAAGGCGTCGTCGCCTTCGCGCAGCGCGGGGACGCGGTCGGTCTTGAGCTTGAGCGGCTGCGCGCCGACCATGAGGTTGACGATGGCGCTGTCGCCGAGGTCCTCGACGCGCTCGACACGCACCGCAAGGCCGCCGTCGGCGAGGCGCAGGTCGCCGGGACGAATGCCGAGGATGACGTTGCGCGGCCGGGCCGATTCGAACGCGACCGCCAGCGTCGAGCCGGCGACGCTGACGGCGTGCCCTTCCCATTCGCCGGCGAGCAGGTTCATCGGCGGCGTGCCGATGAAGCCGGCGACGTCGATCGAGAGCGGCCGGTCGAAGATCTCGCGCGGCGTGCCGACCTGGACGATGCGGCCGTCCATGAAGACGGCGATGCGGTCGGCGAGCGTCATCGCCTCCTCCTGGTCGTGGGTGACGTAGACCGTCGTCGCGCCGAGCGAGCGCTGGAGCTTGCGAAGCTCGAGGCGCGTCTCGAGGCGGAGCTTGGCGTCGAGATTGGAGAGCGGCTCGTCGAGCAGGAAGAGGCGTGGCTGGCGCACGATCGCGCGCGCCAGCGCGACGCGCTGCTGCTGGCCGCCCGAGAGCTGGCCCGGCGTTCGCTGCAGCAGGTGGCCGATGCCGACCAGGCCAGCGGCGCCGGCGACGGCGCGGCCGGTCTCGTCGCGCGAGACGCCGACCATCTTGAGCGGGAAGCCGACGTTCTGTTCGACCGTCATGTGCGGATAGAGCGCGTAGCTCTGGAACACCATCGCGACGTCGCGCTCGCCGGGATCCTTGGTCGTCACGTCGGCGCCGTCCATCAGGACTCGGCCGGCATTCACCGACTCGAGGCCGGCGAGGATGCGCAGCGTCGTCGTCTTGCCCGACCCCGACGGGCCGAGCAGGACGAAGAACTCGCCCGGCTCGATCGCGAGATCGATGCCGTGCAGCACCGTCGTCGCGCCGTGCTTCTTGACGACCCCTTCGATGCGCACCGCGCCGACGTTCGGGGTCGTGCTCATCGCCGCCCTCCGCCTTTCACCGCGCCGACGGTCAGGCCCTTGACGATGTGACGCTGCGCGAACAGGCCGATCACGATCACCGGTGCCATCGCCAGCATCGCGCCGGCGGCGAGGCGCGCCCACTGCGTCTGCTCGACCGAGATGAAGTTGAACATCGCCACGGTCACCGGCCGGACCCGGTTGCCGCCGAGGACGACGGCGAACATGAACTCGTTCCAGGCGTTGAGGAAGACGAAGATCGTCGTCACCGCGATGCCCCCGCGCACCTGCGGCAGGATCACGTGCCAGAGCGTACGCAGGCGGCCGGCGCGGTCGAGCAGCGCAGCTTCTTCCATCTCCAGTGGCACGTCCTCGAAGTACGAGACCAGGAGCCAGATCGCGAACGGCAGCGAGAAGGTGAGGTAGATGACGGTGAGGCCGCCGTACGTGTCGAGGCCGCCGATCTTCTGCAGCACGAGGTAGTAGGGAATGATCAGGCCGACCGGCGGCAGCATCTGCGTCGCCAGCACGTAGAAGCCGGTGCCGCGCTTGGCCGGGAAGCGCAGGCGCGCCATCGCGTACGCGGCGGGCACCGCGAAGAGCATCGTCAGCGCGGTCGCGAGCGTCGAGACGATCAGGCTCGAGACGAGGTTCGGCACGATCGACGACGCGCCGAAGATCACCTCGCGGTAGTTGGCGAGCGTCGGCGTGAAGATGAAGGCCGGCGGGTAGGCGAGGACGTCGCGCTCGGTCTTGAACGAGGTCAGCAGGCCCCAGAAGACGGGGAAGGCCCAGACCGCGAGGCCGATGCCGGCGATCGCGTAGAGCGCGATCTGGCGTGGGATCGGGGTCGGCGCGGCGGTGTTCATCCTGCCGAGATTCTCTCGACGCATTCGCGCGGTGACCGAGCGGCGCGGCAGGCGGTACCCGGCGGGGGCGAATTTGCGGCGACGAGAAGCGCAGGGCTGTGGTCGGCGCGGGCGCAGCGCGCGCTTCCACGTCTGACTTG
>JADGRJ010000391.1 GCA_017881025.1 Rhizobacter sp.
GAAGGGATAGAGGACGGCCGCGGCGAGGACGACGAGGTGGCGCGGCCGGATGCGAGCGCCGATGCGCGCGAGCCAGGACGGTGCCGGCGTCGCGTCGGCGCCCGCGGCCGGCGCCGCCACGGAACGCGGCGAACGCGCCGACGGCGCCGCCCTCGTCGGCGCGGCGGCGGTCGCCGCCGAGTTCATCGCCCGCCGCCACTGCGAGGCGCTCATTCGGAAACCTCCGCGCTTCGCGCTTCGGTATTCGCCTTGGGAGCGGCCCGGCGGCTCATCCGGCCCGCCCCATGATCCCGCGCGGCCGGAACGCGAGCGCGACGACCATGATCACGAAGGTGAAGACGACGCTGTAGGTCGGCGTGTAGGCGAGGCCGAACTGCTCGGCCAGGCCGATCAGCAAGGCGCCGATCGACGCGCCGACGACGCTGCCCATGCCGCCGACGATGACGACGACGAGCGAGGCGAGCAAGTAGCGCGTGTCCTCGCCGGGCGAGATCGAAAGCGCGGTGCCGCCGACGACGCCGGCCAGCCCGGCGAGGCCGGCGCCGATCGCGAACGTCACCGCGAACACGAGCTGAACGTTGACGCCCGAGGCAGCGAGCATGCCGCGGTCGTCGACGCCGGCGCGGATCATCATGCCGACGCGCGTTTTCGCGAGGAAGCTCCAGAGGCCGATGCCGATCACGATCGCGGCGAGCAGCACCGCGATCCGGTAGGTCGGGAACTTCTCGACCACCGGCAGGACGGTCGAACCGTAGATCCACGCCGGTGGATCGAAGGTGTAGATCTCGCCGCCGAAGGCCCAGAGCATGAGGTCGGCGAAGACGATCGACAGACCGATCGTCACCAGCGTCTGGCGCAGGTCCTGGCCCTCCATGTAGCGAAAGATCAGGACTTGCATCAGCAGGCCGACGACGGCGGCGGAGAGAAAACCGGCCGCCACCGCGAGCAGCCACGAGCCGGTGTGCTCGCCGACGACCCAGCCGACGTAGGCGCCGAGCAGGTAGAGCGAGCCGTGCGCGAGGTTGACGTTTCGCATCAGCCCGAAGACGAGCGTGAAGCCGCTGGCGACGAGGAAGTAGAGCGAGGCCAGCGTCAAGCCGTTGAGCAGCGTCTTGAAGTAGAGCGGCGCGTTGTCGGCGACCGCCCAGGCCGAGAAGACCGCGATCGGGCCCGCGAACAGCAGCCAGAGCGCGATCTTCTTGCGATCCCTCACGCCGCGTGCTCCCAGCGCCGCTGCGAGGCGATGTCGGGCGACTTGGCGAAGACACCGTCCTTCATCACGGCGAGGATTCGCTTCGGATCGCGCAGGATCCCCAGGTTGGCGAGCGGGTCGCCGTCGACGAGGAGCAGGTCGGCGAGGAAGCCGTCCTGGATCGTGCCGAGCTCTTTTTCCTTCATCATGATCTGGCCGCCGTAGAGCGTCGCCGAGCGGATCGCCTCCATCGGCGTGAAGCCGAGGTACTTGACGAAGAACTCGAGGTCGCGCGCGTTCTGGCCGTGGGGCGTGAAGGCGAAGCCGTAGTCGCCGCCGGGCAGGATGCGAATGCCCCTTCGGTGCATCGCGCGCAGCGACTCGAGCGCCGCGTCCCACTCGTGCTGGTAGCCCATCGCGGTCGCCTTGGCGCGCGTGATGCCCCAGGCCTCGGCCTCGTTGAGCATCGCGTAGAGGATGGCGATGCCGGGGGCGACGAAGACGCGGTCCTTCGCCGCTTCGAGCATGTCGAGCGTCTCGGTGTCGGTGTAGCTCGCGTGGTAGATCACGTCGATGCCGTGGCGCAGCGCCTGCTTCACGCTCGCCGCAGAGCGCGCGTGCGCCGTGCCGCGCTTGCCGCGAACGCGCACCTCGTCCATCGCGGCGGCGACTTCGGCGTCGCTCATCCAGGTCGTGTTCGACGGCGAGTCGGGCGTGAAGTTGTCGCCCGAGAGGTTGAGCTTGATCGAGTCGACGCCGTACTTGAGGAACATGCGCACCGCCTTCCTCATCTCGTCGGCGGAATTGACGTTGACGCCGAAGCTGAATTCGGGAAACGGCAGGTGCGGCAAGGTCTCGTCGCCGAGGCCGCCGGGCACGGTGATCTCCTGGCTCGCGGCGAGGTAGCGCGGGCCCGGGATCTGGCCGGAATTGATGGCGTTGCGGATGACGACGTCGAGCCTCGGCTTGGCGCACGCCGCGCCAACGCACGACGTGAAGCCGGCGTCGAGATAGAGCTTGGCGACCTTGGCGCACCAGAGGACGTGCTCCTCGAGCGGCATCGTCTGGATCGCGCTCAGGGTCGCCGCGTCGTTCCACGAGAAGTGCGTGTGCGCCTCGCACATGCCGGGCATCAGCGTCGCGCCGGCGCCGTCGATGACCGTCGCGCCGTTCGGCGCGAGCGCGGCGCTCGAGCGGCCGACGGTGCGGATCCGGTTGCCCTGGACCAGCACGCTGCCGGCGTAGGGCATCGATCCGGTGCCGTCGAGGATGCGGACGTTGGTGAACAAGGTGTTGTTCATGATTTCCTCCTCACGCTGCCCAGCGCGTCGTCCGCGCCGAACGCAGCGGCGGCGCGCGATGGAACTCGCCGCCCTTCATCACCGACAGGATGCGCGACTTGTCCTGCAGGATCGTGATGTCGGCGAGCGGGTCGCCGTCGATCAGCAGCAGGTCGGCGAAGCAGCCCTCGCGCACGTAGCCGATCGACTTGCCCATCTTCATCATCGGCCCGCCCCAGGCGGTCGCCGAGAGCAGCGCTTCCATCGTGCTCATGCCGACGACCTTGACGAAGTACTCGAGGTCCTTGGCGTTCGTGCCGTGCGGCGTCCAGGCGAAGCCGTAGTCGCCGCCGGGCAGGATGCGGACGCCGCGCTTGCGCAAGCCCTTCATCGTTTCGACCGCCGCTTCGAGCTCGCGGTGGTAGCCCATCTTCTTCGTCACCTCGGGCGTCAGGCCCCATTCGCTCGCGTGGTGGCAAGTGTTGATGAGCCAGGCC
>JADGRJ010000148.1 GCA_017881025.1 Rhizobacter sp.
TGTTGATGAGCTTGGAGATTTCCTTCTTCTTGAGCGCCTTGTTCAGGTTCGAGAACGGCAGGCCCTTGGGCAGGATCTCCGACAGCAAGGCGCGGCCGACGGTGGTGTCGACGAGCTTGGTGATCGGCGTGAACTCGCCCGTGTCCTTGTCCTTCTCGTACTCGGTCAGGCGCACCGTGACCTTGGCGGTCACCTCGACCTGCTCGTTGTCGAGCGCGCGCTGCACCTCGGCGACGTCGGCGAAGATGATCCCTTCGCCCTTGGCGTTGATGCGGTCGCGCGTCGCGTAGTAGAGGCCGAGCACGACGTCTTGCGACGGCACGATCGACGGCTCGCCGTTGGCCGGGAAGAGCACGTTGTTCGACGCCAGCATGAGCGTGCGCGCTTCCATCTGCGCCTCGATCGAGAGCGGGATGTGGACGGCCATCTGGTCGCCGTCGAAGTCGGCGTTGAACGCCGCGCAGACGAGCGGGTGCAGCTGGATCGCCTTGCCCTCGATCAGGACCGGCTCGAACGCCTGGATGCCCAGGCGGTGCAGCGTCGGCGCGCGGTTCAGGAGCACCGGGTGCTCCTTGATGACTTCCTCGAGGATGTCCCAGACGACCGGCGTGCCGGACTCGACTTCCTTCTTCGCCGCCTTGATCGTCGTCGCGATGCCCATGGCTTCGAGGCGCGAGAAGATGAACGGCTTGAAGAGCTCGAGCGCCATCAGCTTGGGCAGGCCGCACTGGTGGAGCTTCAGCGTCGGGCCGACGACGATGACCGAGCGGCCCGAGTAGTCGACGCGCTTGCCCAGCAGGTTCTGGCGGAAGCGACCGCTCTTGCCCTTGATCATGTCGGCGAGCGACTTGAGGGCGCGCTTGTTCGCGCCGGTCATCGCCTTGCCGCGACGGCCGTTGTCGAGCAGCGAATCGACCGCTTCCTGGAGCATCCGCTTCTCGTTGCGGACGATGATCTCCGGCGCCTTCAGCTCGAGGAGCCGGGCAAGACGGTTGTTGCGGTTGATGACGCGGCGATAGAGGTCGTTCAGGTCCGAGGTCGCGAAGCGCCCGCCGTCGAGCGGAACGAGCGGGCGCAGGTCCGGCGGCAGGACCGGCAGGACCTCCATCACCATCCACTGCGGCTTGATTCCCGACTTCTTGAAGGCTTCCATCACCTTCAGGCGCTTCGAGTTCTTCTTGACCTTCAGCTCGCTGCCGGTCATGTCGTTGCGGAGCTTGTCGATCTCGACGTCGAGGTCGATCTCGGCGAGCAGCTTGTGCACGCCCTCGGCGCCCATCAGGGCGATGAACTCGTCACCGTGCTCGGCGCGCTTGGCGTCGTAGTCGTCCTCGCTCATGATCGAGAACTTCTTGAGCGGCGTCATCCCCGGGTCGACGACGACGTACGCCTCGAAGTACAGCACGCGCTCGATGTCGCGCAGCGTCATGTCGAGCACCAGGCCCAGGCGCGACGGCAGCGACTTCAGGAACCAGATGTGCGCGCACGGCGCCGCCAGGTCGATGTGACCCATGCGCTCGCGGCGCACCTTGGTCTGCGTGACCTCGACGCCGCACTTCTCGCAGATCACGCCGCGGTGCTTCAGGCGCTTGTACTTGCCGCACAGGCACTCGTAGTCCTTGATCGGCCCGAAGATCTTGGCGCAGAACAGGCCGTCGCGCTCCGGCTTGAAGGTTCGGTAGTTGATGGTCTCGGGCTTCTTGACCTCGCCGAACGACCACGAGCGGATCTTCTCCGGGCTGGCGAGCCCGATCTTGATCGCGTCGAAGTGTTCGTCGGGGGTGAACTGTCGGAACAGGTCCAGCAATCCCTTCATGCTTCTCTCCTGAAATTCGTGGCGGTGCGAACCAAACGGACGGTGGTCGTCATGCTCAGTTGCGCTCCAGCTCGATGTCGATGCCCAGCGATCGGATTTCCTTGACCAGCACGTTGAACGATTCCGGCATGCCGGCCTCGATGGCGTGCTCGCCCTTGACGATCGACTCGTACACCTTGGTGCGGCCGTTGACGTCGTCCGACTTGACCGTCAGCATCTCCTGCAGGACGTAGCTGGCGCCGTAGGCTTCGAGCGCCCAGACCTCCATCTCGCCGAAGCGCTGGCCGCCGAACTGCGCCTTGCCGCCGAGCGGCTGCTGGGTGACGAGGCTGTACGGGCCGGTCGAGCGCGCGTGCATCTTGTCGTCGACCAGGTGGTGCAGCTTCAGGACGTGCATGTAGCCGATCGTCACGGGCCGCTCGAACGGATCGCCGGTGCGGCCGTCGTGCAGCGTCGCCTGGGTGCGGGTCTCGGTGAGGCCCTTCGCCTTGGCGATGTCTTCCGGATACGCCAGCTTGAGCATCCCGCGGATCTCTTCCTCGGCGGCGCCGTCGAAGACCGGGGTCGCGAACGGCACGCCGGTCGAGAGGTTGGTCGCCATCTCGCGGATCTCGTCGTCGCTCAGGTGGTCGAGGCGCTCGGTCTTGCCGCCCGACTTGTTGTAGAGCTCGTCGAGGAACTTGCGCAGCTCGGCCACCTTGGCCTCCTTCTGCAGCATGTCGCCGATGCGCTGGCCGATGCCCTTGCCGGCCCAGCCGAGGTGAACCTCGAGCACCTGGCCGACGTTCATCCGCGACGGCACGCCGAGCGGATTGAGGACGATGTCGCACGGCGTTCCGTCGGCCATGTACGGCATGTCCTCGACCGGGACGACCTTCGAGACGACGCCCTTGTTGCCGTGCCGGCCGGCCATCTTGTCGCCCGGCTGGAGGCGGCGCTTGACGGCGAGGTAGACCTTGACCATCTTCAGGACGCCCGCGGGCAGCTCGTCGCCCTGCGTCAGCTTCTTCTTCTTGTTGTCGAACTCGCTGTCGAACATGGTCCGCGTCTGCTCGAGCGAGTTCTTGATCGACTCGAGCTGGTTGGCGAGGTCCTCGTCGGCCGGGCGGATGTCGAACCAGTGGTACTTCTCGACGCTGTCGAGGTACGCCTTGTCGATCACCGTTCCCTTGGCGATCTTGTTCGGGCCGCCGTTCGCGGGCTTGCCGTTCAGGAGCTTGGCGATCCGGTCGAACGCGTCGGCCTCGACGATGCGCAGCTGGTCGTTGAGGTCGAGGCGATAGCGCTTCAGCTCGTCGTCGATGATCTGCTGGGCGCGCTTGTCGCGGACGATGCCCTCGCGGGTGAACACCTGGACGTCGATGACCGTGCCGTTGGTGCCCTGGTCGACGCGCAGCGACGTGTCCTTCACGTCGGAGGCCTTCTCGCCGAAGATCGCGCGCAGGAGCTTTTCCTCCGGCGTCAGCGTCGTCTCGCCCTTCGGCGTGACCTTGCCGACAAGCGTGTCGCCCGGATTCACTTCCGCGCCGACGTAGACGATTCCCGACTCGTCGAGGCGAGCCAGCTGGTTTTCCGCCAGGTTCGGGATGTCGCGGGTGATTTCCTCGGCGCCGAGCTTGGTGTCGCGCGCCATCACCACCAGCTCCTCGATGTGGATCGAGGTGTAGCGGTCTTCGGCGATGACGCGCTCGCTGATGAGGATCGAGTCCTCGAAGTTGTAGCCGTTCCAGGGCATGAACGCGACCAGCATGTTCTGGCCGAGCGCGAGCTCGCCGATGTCGGTCGAGGCGCCGTCGGCGATGATGTCCTCCGCGTCGACCTTGTCGCCGCGCTTGACGATCGGGCGCTGGTGGATGTTCGTGTTCTGGTTCGAGCGCTGGTACTTGATCAGGTTGTAGATGTCGACGCCGACCTCGCCCGACACCGTCTCCTTGTCGTTGACGCGGATGACGATGCGGTTGGTGTCGACGTAGTCGACGACGCCACCGCGCTTGGCGGCGACGACGGTGCCCGAGTCCTTGGCGGCGACGCGCTCGACACCGGTGCCGACGAACGCCTTCTCAGGGCGCAGCGTAGGAACGGCCTGGCGCTGCATGTTCGCGCCCATGAGCGCGCGGTTCGCGTCGTCGTGCTCCAGGAACGGCACGAGCGAAGCGGCGACCGAGACGATCTGCGTCGGCGCGACGTCCATGTACTGGATGCGCTCGGCCGAGGTCAGCACCGATTCGCCGTTGTCGCGGGCGCTCACCAGCTCGTCGATCAGCCGGCCTTCGGCGTCGAGCGTCGCGCTCGCCTGCGCGATCACGTACTTGCCTTCCTCGATCGCCGACAGGTAGTCGATCTTCATCGTGACCTTGCCGTCGGCGACGCGGCGGTACGGTGTCTCGAGGAAACCGTACTCGTTGAGCTGCGCGTAGAGCGCCAGCGAGTTGATCAGGCCGATGTTCGGGCCTTCAGGCGTCTCGATCGGGCAGACGCGGCCGTAGTGTGTCGGGTGCACGTCGCGGACTTCGAAGCCGGCGCGTTCACGGGTGAGACCGCCCGGGCCGAGGGCCGAGACGCGCCGCTTGTGCGTGATCTCGGACAGCGGGTTGGTCTGGTCCATGAACTGGCTCAACTGCGAAGCGCCGAAGAATTCCTTCAACGCCGCCGAGATCGGCTTCGAGTTGATCAGGTCGTGCGGCATCAGCGCTTCGGTCTCGGCCTGGCCGAGGCGCTCCTTCACTGCCTTCTCGATGCGGGCCAGGCCCGAGCGGTACTGGTTTTCGGCCAGCTCGCCGACGCAGCGAACGCGCCGGTTGCCGAGGTGGTCGATGTCGTCGACCTCGCCGCGGCCGTTGCGCAGCTCGACGAGGATCTTGACGACGTCGAGGATGTCCTCGTTCGACAAGGTCATCGAGCCTTCCGGGGCATCGCGGCCGACGCGGGCATTGAACTTCATGCGGCCGACGCGCGACAGGTCGTACGTGTCGGCCGAGTAGAACAGCCGATGGAAGAGCGCTTCGACCGCGTCTTCGGTCGGCGGCTCGCCGGGCCGCATCATCCGGTAGATGGCGACGCGCGCGGCCAGCTGGTCGGCGGTCTCGTCGGAGGCGAGCGTCTGCGAGATGTAGGCGCCTTCGTCGAGCTCGTTGGTGTACAGCGCAGGAATTTCCTTGACGCCGGCCAGACGCAGCTTCTTCAGCAACAGTTCGGTCAGCTCGTCGTTGGCCTTGGCCAGGATCTCGCCGGTCTCGGCATCGACGACGTTGCGGGCGAGCATGCGGCCGACGACGTAGTCCTCGGGGACCGAGATGAACTTGGTCTCCGACGTTTCGATGGAGCGCACGTGGCGCGCCGTGATCCGCTTGTCCTTCTCGACGATGACCTTGCCGTCCTTGTCGGTGATGTCGAAGCGCGCGATCTCGCCGCGCAGGCGGTCCGCGACGAACTCGAGCTGCGCGCCCGAATCCATGAGCCGGAAGTTGTCGAAGACGAAGAAGTTGGCGAGGATCGCTTCCGGATTCAGGCCGATCGCCTTCAGCAGGATCGTCACCGGCATCTTGCGGCGGCGGTCGACGCGGAAGTAGAGGATGTCCTTCGGGTCGAACTCGAAGTCGAGCCACGAGCCGCGGTACGGAATGATCCGCGCGCTGAACAGCAGCTTGCCGCTCGAATGCGTCTTGCCCTTGTCGTGCTCGAAGAAGACGCCCGGCGAACGGTGCAGCTGCGAGACGATCACGCGCTCGGTGCCGTTGACGATGAACGAGCCGTAGTCGGTCATGAGCGGAACTTCGCCCATGTAGACCTCCTGCTCCTTGATCTCCTTGACCGTCTTCGCCTGCGCCGATTCGCGGTCGTAGATGATCATCTGCAGCTTCGCCCGGACGGCAGCGGCGTAGGTCAGGCCGCGCTGCTGGCACTCGCGCGTGTCGAACGCGGGCTTGGCCATGTTGAACTCGATGAACTTCATCTCGACGAACCCGTTGTGCGACACGATCGGGAACGCGGAGAGGAACGCCGCTTGCAACCCTTCGGGCTTGCGCTTTTGCGGTGGAACGTCTTTTTGCAGGAAGGCGACGTACGAGTCCTTCTGCATGGTCAGCAGATAGGGCACGTTGAGAACGCTCTCACGCTTGCCGAAGCTCTTGCGGATGCGCTTCTTCTCGGTGTAGGAATAGGGGATTGCTTGCTGCGCCATGAACACTCCGTTCAGTAACCCTTCACCGGCCGATGAAGAGTTCCCGGGATTCGCGCGGCCAAAGGCCGCGCTCAACCGAAGGCGACTGTCTTTCGAGCCTTGCGCTCGAAGCTTGGTGGCAGGCCACTACCTGCCGCTGGCGGACAACCCCGGCGTTGCACCGGAGCCCGACCAAACCCGTTCCTTGCAGTCGGATCAAGGAACTTTCTTTTGCGAAATCACTTGAAAAAGCCTTCGATTCTCGATCGGGACGCTTTCAGGTGCTTTCGAAGGGGCTTGCGCCCCTTGGGTGAGATGGAGCCCCTCACCCAACCCTCTCCCCCGAGGGGAGAGGGCCTCCGCACTACTTGAGCTCGGCCTTGGCGCCGGCGTCCTCGAGCTTCTTCTTGCCGGCTTCGGCGTCGGCCTTGGTCATGGTTTCCTTGACGGGCTTCGGCGCACCGTCGACGAGATCCTTGGCTTCCTTCAGGCCCAGGCCGGTCAATTCGCGCACGGCCTTGATGACCTGCACCTTGTTGGCGCCGATCTCGGTGAGCATGAGCGTGAACTCGGTCTGCTCCTCGACGGCCGCAACCGCGGCACCGCCGCCGCCGCCGCCGCCCGGCGCGGCCATCGCCGCAGCGGACACGCCGAACTTCTCCTCGATCGCCTTGACGAGGTCGTTGAGCTCCATCACCGACATGCTGTCGAGGGCGGAGATGAATGCGTCTTTATCGAATGCCATTTGATATTCCAGTTCTGAAAGATGGTTGCTGTGGGCGCGCGTTCAAGCCGCGGCAGGGGCTGCTTCGGCAGCGGGCGACGGTTCGGCCGGCGCTTCGGCGCCGCCGCCGCGCTTCTCGGCGACCATCGCCAGCACGCGGGCGATCCGCGCGATCGGCGACTGCATCAGTCCGAGCAGCTGCGAGAGCAGCACTTCCTTCGACGGGATCGAGGCGAGCGACTGCACGCCTTTCGCGTCGAGCGCCTTGCCGGCGTAGGCGCCGGCCTTGATGACGAGCTTGTCGTTGCCCTTGGCGAAGTCGGACACGACCTTCGCCGCGGCGACCGCGTCCTCGGAAAAACCGTAGATCAGGGGCCCGACCATGCTGGCCGACGCCACCTCGAACGGCGTTCCGGCGACAGCGCGGCGGGCGAGCGTGTTCTTCAGCACGTGAAGATAGACGCCCTTCTCGCGCGCGATCTTGCGGAGCGCGTTCAGGTGTTCGACGGTCATGCCACGGTACTCGGCCAGGGCAAGCGTCTGCGAGCGGGCCACCTGGGCCGCCACGTCCGTCACCACGGTCTGTTTCTCGTTGCGATTGAGACTCAAGAGTCCCTCCTTTCGTCATGCGTCCCGCCGCGAGGCGGGCCACATCGGTTCAGCGACCTGTCGAACAGGAACCTCATTCCTCTTCGGCGGGACGCCATCTGCGCTGGCCATTAAGCAGCTCGCAAGAGCTGCACCAGCGGTCTTCGATGGCCCGGACCTGCCGGTTTCCCGGCCGACCCGGCCCACCATCTCGTCGGCGGCCGCTGCCTGCGACCGCCTGTTAAACCTCGATCAGGCGGCTTGCGCCGACTGGGCGTTGATCGACGCGAGGTCGACGCGGGCGCCGACGCCCATCGACGACGACAGCGCCACCTTCCTCAGATAGATGCCCTTGCTCGACGCCGGCTTGGCCTTGTTCAAGGCCTCGATCAGCGCGCGCAGGTTGGCGACCAGCTTGTCGGACTCGAACGAGCGCCGGCCGATCGTCGCGTGGACGATGCCGGCCTTGTCGACGCGGAACTGGACCTGGCCGGCCTTGGCGTTGCGGACGGCCTGCGCCACGTCGGGCGTCACGGTGCCGACCTTCGGGTTCGGCATCAGGCCGCGCGGGCCCAGGATCTGGCCGAGCGTGCCGACCACGCGCATCGTGTCGGGCGAGGCGATGACGACGTCGAAGTCCATCTTGCCGGCCTTGATCTCGGCGGCGAGGTCGTCCATGCCGACGAGGTCGGCGCCGGCGGCGCGGGCTTCCTCGGCCTTGGCGCCTTGCGCGAACACGGCGACGCGCTTGGTCTTGCCGGTACCGCTCGGCATCACGACCGCGCCGCGAACGACCTGGTCGGATTTCTTGGCGTCGATGCCGAGCTGGACGGCGACGTCGATCGACTCGTCGAACTTCGCGGTCGCGCACTCCTTGACGAGCGCGAGAGCGTTGTCGAGCGGATAGAGCTTGGTGCTGTCGACCTTGCCGGCGATCGCCTTCCGGCGCTTGGTCAGCTTGCCCTTGCTGTTGTCGGTAGCCATGGTCAGACCACTCCTTCCACGGTGATGCCCATCGAGCGCGCGGTGCCCGCGACGGTGCGGATCGCCGCCTCGAGGTCGGCGCCGGTCAGGTCGCGCTGCTTGGCCTTGGCGATCTCCTCGACCTGGCCGCGGGTGAGCTTGCCGACCTTGTCGAGGTGCGGCTTGGCGGAGCCCTTCTCGAGCTTCAGGATCTTCTTGATCAGCACCGACGCCGGCGGCGTCTTCAGGATGAAGGTGAACGACTTGTCGGCGTAGGCGGTGATGACGACCGGCAGCACGAGGCCGGGCTCCATGCTCTGGGTCTGGGCGTTGAACGCCTTGCAGAACTCCATGATGTTGAGCCCGCGCTGGCCGAGCGCCGGGCCGATCGGCGGCGACGGATTCGCCTTGCCGGCCGGGACTTGCAGCTTGATGTAGCCGACGACTTTCTTTGCCATGACTGGCTCCTTGTTTCGAGTTCAAGCGCCTTGCAGGACGGCCTGCGCGGCTCCTCGTTCAGTCACCCGGAAATGCGAACAGCGGGAGACGCCGGGTGGCGCCCGTCTCCCGCCGCTGAATCAGACTTTTTCGACCTGCGCGAAGTCGAGCTCGACCGGCGTCGCCCGGCCGAAGATCGTGACGGCGACGCGGACCTTCGACTTGTCGTAGTTGACGTCCTCGACCGAGCCGTTGAAATCGGTGAACGGGCCTTCCTTGATGCGGACCATCTCGCCCACTTCCCACTGCACCTTCGGGCGCGGCTTCTCGACGCCTTCCTGCATCTGCGAGACGATCTTCAGCACCTCGGCCTCGGAGATCGGCGACGGGCGCGTCTTGGCGCCGCCGACGAAGCCGGTGACCTTGCTCGTGTGCTTCACGAGGTGCCAGGAATCGTCGCCCATCTCCATCTCGACGAGGACGTAGCCCGGGAAGAAGCGCCGCTCGCTGACGGACTTCTTGCCGTTCTTGAGCTCGACGACTTCTTCCATCGGCACCAGGATGCGGCCGAACTTCTCTTTCAGCTCCGAGCGGTCGATGCGCTCGCGGAGATTCCTCTCGACGGCCTTTTCCATTCCCGAGTACGCGTGCACGACGTACCAGCGCTTGCCGGGACTCGCGGCGAACGATTCGGGGGTCACGGCGGCTTCGCTCGTTGCAGTCACTTCAGGTGCTCCTTAGCGCTTCCAGCCGAGAACGAGGTCGTACAGCAGCCACTCGAGCGTCTTGTCGGTGAGCCACAGGAAGAGCGCCATCACGACGACGAACGCGAACACATAGCCGGTCATCTGCAGCGCTTCCTTGCGCGTCGGCCAGACGACCTTCTTGACCTCGCGGATCGAGTCCTGGCCGTAGGCGATCAGCTGCTTGCCGGGCTCGGAAGTGAAGAAGGTCGCCGCGGCGACGATCATCAGCACCAGCAGCGCGGCGACGCGCAACCACAGGTCCTGCTGGCCGAGCGCGTAGAACGCGACGACCGCGCCGACGACGAGCACGCCGGCGACGGCGAGCTTGGCCTTGTCGGCGCCGGTCGAGACGGTCTCGACGGGAGGTGAGGTTGGATTCGCCATGGTTCTTGGTGCCGGACGGCGCCTTTCGGCGCGCGTCCCTGGAGTTCTCGGTCTATTCGGTGGCAGGGGCGGAGGGCATCGAACCCCCAACCTCTGGTTTTGGAGACCAGCGCTCTGCCAATTGAGCTACACCCCTGCGGTCGATCACTCCAGAATCTTCGCCACCACCCCGGCGCCGACGGTACGGCCGCCTTCTCTGATGGCGAAGCGCAGGCCTTCTTCCATGGCGATGGGGTTGATGAGCTTG
>JADGRJ010000392.1 GCA_017881025.1 Rhizobacter sp.
GGGATGCGCGCCCCATCCAGAGCTGGCGGGAAACGACCCGAGGGCATCCAGCTCCGGCATGCACGAAGCTGCGAAAGTCGCGCCGCTCGTGCCTGCAGCTGCGAGCCGACGTATCAGGCGCAAGTCTGGTCGCCGAGAGACGAAAAGCCGATCCGTAAGACGTTCAAGAACCTCGCTGCAGCCAAGGCGTGGCGGCAGGAAAGCCAAGTCGCCCTCCGCAAAGGCACTCTGCGCGCCGCCAGCCCGATGACGCTGAAGACGGCGGCATACGAGTGGCTCGACGCAGCCGAACGAGGAGTCATCCGCACCCGCTCAGGCGACGCCTACAAACCCTCAGCGCTGCGCTCGTACAGACAAGCACTCCACGGAACGGTGCTGCCCGAGCTTGGCCACCTTCGCCTCACAAGCGTTACTCGCAACCACATCCAGGACCTCGCCGACCGCCTAAACGCTACCGGCGCGGCGCCAAGCACCGTACGCAACATGATCCTGCCGCTCCGTGCGATCTACCGGCGCGCACTCACCCGCGGCGAAGTGGCAATCAACCCGACCCTCAAGCTCACGCTCCCCGCCGTTCGCGGCCGCCGCGAACGCACCGCCCACCCCGACGAAGCCGACGCCCTCATCACAGCCGTCCCGCTCCAAGACCGCGCGCTCTGGGCAACCGCCTTCTACGCAGGACTCCGTCGCGGCGAACTCCAAGCCCTCACCTGGAACGACATCGACCTCCGACAAGGCCTGATCCATGTCAACCACGCCTGGGACCGAAAGGCCGGCCTGATCGAGCCCAAAAGCAGGTCAGGCAAGCGCCGCGTCCCGATCACGAAAACACTGCGGCGATACCTCATCGCCCACCGCCTCCAGCAAGGCAACGGCGGAACCGGCTACGCATTCACAAATCAGCACGGAGGCCCGTTCGACGCGTTCACCATCCACACCCGAGCCCGCAAGGCCTGGAAAACAGCTGGCCTAACGCCACTCACACTCCACGACTGCAGACACACCTACGCATCACTCTCAATCGCTGCCGGCGTCAACACCAAAGCACTCAGCACCTACATGGGCCACTCCACCATCACCATCACCCTCGACCGCTACGGCCACCTCCTACCCGGCAACGAACAACAAGCCGCACACCTACTCGATGCGCTTCTGACAAACCTGAGCACGTCTGTGTAAGCCGCCGAACCTTGTCCGCCATGCAGCGAATCGTGTAGGGCGCGGAAACTCTGATTTCGGTGCCGAATTCGGATTTTCGACCCCCACATGCCGCACCGGCCGCCGCGACCGCGCTCGTGTCCTGCTTCGGCGGTAGCCTCCAGCTGCATGTCGCACCTCGCCCGTCCCACGTTGCGGCTGGTCATCGGGCCAGCGATCGTCGCTGCCTTCGCCGGCTTCGAGCTCCGCCACGCAGGCGCGTTCGTCGCGGTCGCCGGCGCCTGGTTGGTGTTCGCGATCTGCGTCTTCACGCTCAGCGCGTGGGGGAAAGTCCAGCTCGCGCGAACCGAACGCCGCCTCCAAGCACTCCGCCGCCGCCGATCGAGCAGAACGCGATGAGCAACCCTCAATCGGCTTCAACCGCCCCCAGCGGGACGGCCAGCGAAGACGCACCCCCGGCCGAGCGGCGCACGGCACCGAACACCTGCACGGTGATCCATGAGCGCGGCAGCGAAGAGATGCACTTCAGCCGCGAGAACGTCGAGAAGCTCCTTGCCGGCGACGCCTTCTTCTGGATCGACGTCGACCAGCCGAACGAGGCCGACTACACGATCCTCCGCGAGGTCTTCAAGTTCCACCCGCTCGCCGTCGAGGACTCGGAAAAGTTTGCGCAGCGCGCGAAGCTCGACGAGTACGACGACTTCGTCTTCATCGTCGTCTACGGAGCCGTTCCCGACGACGATCGCCTGGTCGAGGTTCACTGCTTCTACTCCGAGAAGTTCCTCGTCACCGTCCACCGCGACGAAGCTCCAGCGTTCACCCAGGTGCGACAGAGATACGTGCAGCGCAAGAAGGCGGTCGACGATCCAGGCCAACTGCTCTACCGGATCATCGACGCGCTCGTCGACAGCTTCTTCCCGATCCTCGCCGACTTCGACGACCGCATCGACGAACTCGAAAACCAGACCTTCCTGAACGCCAGCGACGCGCAACTGCAAGAGATCTTCCAGATGAAACGGCTGCTCGTCGGGATGCGCAAAGCGATCACACCGCAACGCGACATGTTCGCAAGCCTCTCCGGCGGCGTCGCCCAGCTCCCGGGAATGACCGACGACGACGAGCGCTACTTCCGTGACATCTACGACCACCTGCTCCGCATCAGCGACCTGATCGACACCTACCGCGACCTGCTCACCAGTTCCATGGACGTCTACCTCTCGACCGTCTCGAACCGGCTCAACTCCGTCATGAAACAGCTCACAATCATGGCGACCATCTTCCTGCCACTCACCTTCATCACCGGCTTCTTCGGCCAGAACTTCGGCTGGATGGTGGGACACATCAAAAGCCCCGGCATCTTCTTCGGTCTCGGAATCGGACTCGAAGTGCTGACCGTCGCCGGGCTCTTCACGCTCTTCAAGAAACGCGGCTGGTTCTGACCCAGCCAGCGACGCTGGCGACGCATCTAGTCGAGCCCCGGCATCTCCGTCGGCCCGACATCGGACTCGAGATCACGACCGTCACAGCGCTCTTCGCTTTGTTCAAGAGCCGCGGCTGGGTCTAACCACGCTACTCGAGCGGTGACGTCGTTATCCGGCGAGGGCTGTGACGAGATGGCCGATCGCAAAGCCGACGCCTGCGCTGACGGAGCCGACGATCATCACCTGGACGCCAGAGCGACGCAGCGACAGTCGGGTTACGCGACCCTTCGCCTGTGGGGTGCGCAAACTCGATCCGTGTGACGTTCAGGATGCTCGGGTTGCCCAATTTGCAGGCGAAA
>JADGRJ010000393.1 GCA_017881025.1 Rhizobacter sp.
AGAGGAACGAGCCGCCCCGCAACGCGCGCCGGCCGTCTTCCCATCGATCGCCGCACCACTCCCACACGTTGCCGCAGACGTTGAAGAGGCCGAAGCCGTTGGCCTCGCCGGCGCCTGCGTCGATCGGCCCCGGCGCCCATCCCGGCGCCGGCGCGTTCGGGAACTCGCCACGAAAGACGTTGCAGCGCGGCACGCCGTCGGCGTCGAAGAGCTCGTCGCCCCACGCGAAGCGCTTGCCTTCGAGGCCGCCGCGCGCGGCGCGCTCCCACTCGGCCTCGCTCGGCAGCCGCGTTCCCGACCACGCGCAGTACGCCATCGCGTCGTGCCACGACACATGCACCACCGGATGGTCCATGCGCTCGCGCACGTGCGAGCCCGGCCCCTCGGGGCGCTGCCACGACGCGTGCTCGACCGGCAACCACCACGGCAGTCCGGCGACGACGTGCGTCGCCTGCGCGCGTGCGTCCACCGGCACCTGCAGATAGAAGACGAAAGAGCTGCCGACCCGCTCGGCGTCGGTGACGTGGCGCGTCGCGCGGACGAAGGCGGCGAAGTCGGCGTTGGTCACGGTCGTCGCGGCGATGCCGAACGCCGGCAGCGCGACCTCTCGCACCGGCCCTTCGTCGTCGCCGGGGTTGGCATCGGGCCCGTCGTTGCCCATGCGGAACGTTCCCGCCGGGATGTCGCGCCAGGCGATGGCGAGCTCGGGCGATGCGCTTGCTCGCGCCGGCGACGAAGCCACAGCGACCCGCGACGTCTCGTCGCCCGATCCGCGCGGAGGACAGCACGATCCCATGCTCAGGGCCCGCGCGGCTCGTCGTCGTCGCCGCCCGCCGCGACCAGCGCTTCCTGATCGACGCGCACATGCCCCGGCAACCCCGCGCCCAGCCCCTGCGCCGGCAGGAAGCCGCCCGACTGGTGCTTCCACAGGAGGGCGTAGTGGCCGCCGAGGCGCAGCAGCTCGTCGTGCGTGCCCTGCTCGACGATCTGGCCCTGCTCGAGGACGACGAGCCGGTCCATGCGCGCGATCGTCGAGAGCCGGTGCGCGATCGCGATCACGGTCTTGCCCTGCATCAGCGTCGCGAGCTGGTCCTGGATCGCGAGCTCGACCTCGCTGTCGAGCGCCGACGTCGCCTCGTCGAGGATCAGGATCGGCGCGTCCTTCAGGATCACGCGCGCCAGGGCGATGCGCTGGCGCTGGCCGCCCGAGAGCTTGACGCCGCGCTCGCCGACGTGCGCGTCGTAGCCGGTGCGCTCCTTCCAGTCGACCAGGTCGAGGATGAAGTCGTGCGCCTGCGCCTGCCGCGCCGCCGCCTCGATCTCGGCCGGCGTGCTGCCCGGCCGGCCGTAGGCGATGTTGGCGGCGATCGAGCGGTGCAGCAGCGACGTGTCCTGCGTGACCATGCCGATCGCGGCGCGCAGGCTCTCCTGCGTAGTGTGGCCGATGTCCTGGCCGTCGATGCGGATCGAACCCTGCTCGACCTCGTGGAAGCGCAAGAGCAGGTTGACGAGCGTCGACTTGCCCGCGCCCGAGCGGCCGACCAGGCCGACGCGCTCGCCCGGGCGCACGACCAGGTTGAGGTCGTCGAGCACGCGCCGGCCGTCGGCGCGCCCGTAGGTGAAGGTGAGGTGCTCGATGCGGATCTCGCCGCGCGGCACCGCGAGCTCGCGCGCGCCGGGCTTGTCGACGAGCGCGTGCGGCACGGCGATCGTCTGCATGCCCTCCTGGACGATGCCGATGTTCTCGAAGATGCCGGTCACCTCCCAGCTCACCCAGCCCGAGACGTTGGCGATCTGCCAGGCGAGCGGCAGCGCGGTCGCGACGATGCCGGCGCCGACGGCGCCTTCGCTCCAGAGCACGATGCCGATGGCAGCCGTCGAGACGAGCAGCAGCGCGTTCATGATCGAGAGCGTGAACATGAAGCGGGTGATGAGCCGCATGTGGGCGGCGATGGCGCCGGTGTGCTGCTCGATCACCTCGCGCACGTAGGCGTCCTCGTCGCGGGCGCGCGCGAACAGCTTGACGGTGAGGATGTTGGTGTAGCTGTCGACGACGCGGCCCATCACGAGCGAGCGCACCTCGGACGACTTCTTCGCCAGGTCGCGCATGCGCGGCACGAAGTAGGCGAGGAAGCCCACGTAGCCCGTCACCCAGAGGGCGGTCGGCACGGCGAGGCGCCAGTCGGCGAAGGCCATGAGGACGAGGGCGCTGATGCCGTAGATGGCGATGTACCAGACGGCGCGGATGCTCGAGACGACGCACTCGCGCACGGCGTTGCCGGTCTGCATGACGCGGTTGGCGATGCGGCCGGCGAAGTCGTTCTGGAAGAACGGCCAGCTCTGCCGCACCACGTGCCAGTGGCTCTGCCAGCGGATCAGGCTGGTGACGCCGGGAACGACGGCGTTGTTGCGGACGAGGCTGTCGGCGAGGAGCGCGAGCGGGCGGCCGACGACGACGAGGAGCGCCATGCCGATGAGCGCGGGCAGCGCGTGCCGGAACGCGGCGAGGCGATCGGGCGTCTCCATCAAGGCGACGAGGCGGCCGATGAAGACGGGGATCGAGGTGTCGATCAGCGCGACCGCGAGGCCGGTGACGAACATCGCGGCGTAGAGGCCGCGGGTCTGGCGGACGAAGTGCCAGTAGAAGGCGACGAGGCCGGTTGGAGGCGCCGTGCCCGTGGCCAGCGTGGGGCGGATACGGGATTCGAAGAAGGCGAACATGGGAGTTGCAGCTTGGACCACCCAGAGTAGCCGAAGCGGGCGCAATCCGGGTCGCTCAGGCTGTCCAGTCGTGCCTTCGAGGCCGCATACGATAGGGGCCGCCCAACTCATGCGATCGGGACCTGCTTGCGACGAACAACGAAGATCGCTCTCGTGCTTGCCGCGCTCGTGGCAACAGCGGGGGGTATCGCCTGGTCGCAATGGCCGGCGCGC
>JADGRJ010000394.1 GCA_017881025.1 Rhizobacter sp.
AGCCCGGCGACGCCGGCCGGGTAGCTGGGCAGACGCAGCACCGCAGCGATGGCGGCGGCGGTCAGCACGCCGGCCAACGCGCAGACGGCCCGGGCGCCGAAGCGCCCGACCAGCGCGCCGGCCAGCAGCACCGCGACCAGCGCACCGACGCCGGCGGCCAGCATGGCCAGCGCGACGGCGGCCTCGTCCAGGCCGTGCTGCAGCTTGATGGTCGGCACATGCACGCCCCAGGTCGCGAACGCCAGCCCGTTGAGCAGGAAGAGCACGTTGGTGGCCCGGCGGGCCGCTTGAAGACCAGGACGCATGAACAACGCCGGGATCGCGTCGCTCGTCAGCTTCGCAGCGCGCCGCAGACGGCGTCCGTGACGTCGCGCGTCGTGGCGTTGCCGCCGAGGTCCGGCGTGTGGACGCCGGCTGCCGTCGTCGCCTCGATGGCCTGCATCAGCCGTCGCGCCGCTGCCGCCTCGCCGAGGTGCTCGAGCATCATCGACGCGGTCCAGAACGTGGCGATCGGATTGGCGATGCCCTTGCCGGTGATGTCGAAGGCCGAGCCGTGGATGGGCTCGAACATCGACGGGAACTGCCGCTCCGGATTGAGGTTGGCGGTGGCCCCTATGCCCAGACTGCCCGACAGCGCTGCGGCGAGGTCCGACAGGATGTCGGCGTGCAGATTGGTGGCTACGACGACGTCCAGCGACTTCGGCTTGAGCACCATACGCGTGGTAACCGCATCGACGAGTTCGCGATCGGTCCGCACGTCGGGGTAGTCGCGCGCCACTTCGAAGAAGATCTCGTCCCACATCACCATGCCGAAGCGCTGCGCGTTGGATTTGGTGACCAGCGTGAGCTGCCTGCGCGGCCGCTTGCGCGCGAGTTCGAAGGCGAAGCGGTGGATGCGTTGGACCCCGGCGCGGGTGAACACCGCGGTCTCGGTGCCCACTTCGATCGGCAGCCCGCGGTGCGCGCGTCCGCCGTGCCCGGCGTACTCACCCTCGGAGTTCTCGCGGATGATGACCCAGTCGATGTCGGCGCCGTTGGCCAGCGGGCTCTTGATGCCCGGAAGCAAGCGCGCCGGACGCACGTTCGCGTACTGGTCGAAGCCCTGGGCTATCGGCAGCCGCAGCCCCCACAGCGATACATGGTCTGCAACCTCCAGGCTGCCGACGGCGCCGAAGAAGATCGCATCGAAAGACCTCAGCCGCTCCAGCCCGCCTTCGGGGATGTAGTGGCCGCGCTTGAGGAAGTTCTCGGAGTTCCAGTCGAAACGCTCGACCGCGAGGCGAAAGCCCCCATCGACCGCGGCGCTCGCGGCCAGCACCTGCAACCCGGCGGCGATCACCTCGGGCCCTATCCCGTCGCCAGGGATGGCGGCGAGGCTGTATTCGCGCATGCATCTCTCCCAAGGCCCGCTCGCGAAGGTTGCCGGGTGCATCACCTTGCCCGCATTCCGGGCGCAAACGCGGGCACCGTCCTCACGCTCGACTGACGAAGCGCACGGCGCAGCCGAATTGCTGGCTGCCGGCGCCGCCGCGGTCATCGAAGCCCGGTTCGCCGGGCCAGCGTCCGCTGATAGCGGCGGCGGCTCACTTGACGTGGCTGCGCCAGTTGAACTGTTGCTTGAAGCCGAGCAGGCGCTTGATCTTCTCGTTGCTCAGCAGGGTTTCGAATTCGCCCAGCGTCTTCTTGAGCGGTACGGTCGGATAGAAGCGCTTGAGCAGTTCGGCCGTCGGCAGGTCGGACGAGACATCGTCGGCGGCAACGTTCATCACTTGGAAGCCCAGGCCGTCCTTGTCGACGGCCAGACGTGATGCGGTGGCCAGGTCGCGCGCATCGATGTAGCTCCAAGTGATGCGGCGGCGGAAGCCCGGATCCTTGAAGTACTCCGGAAACTTCGCGTAGTCCACCGGATCGATTACGTTGCCGATGCGCAGGCAGTAGATGTCCGAGCCCGTGCGGGCATGGAATGCCTTGGCTGTGGCTTCGTTGACCACCTTTGACATCGCATAACTGTCCATCGGATCGACGGGATACTGCTCGTCGAGCGGGAGGTACTCGGGCATGCGGTAGTTGTCGGCGAAGACGATGCCGTAGGTCGTCTCGCTCGAAGCGACGATCACCTTCTTGATTCCGTACTTCGACGCCGCATCGAGCACGTTGTAGGTGCTCATCACGTTGATCCGGAAGACCTCGTTGTCCGGGTGCGTCATGATCCGCGGGATCGCGGCGAAGTGGATGATGGCGTCGATCGGCATCGGCTTGATCGACTCGCTGAACTCATGCCGCACCATCGTGCTGCACAGAGCATTGAAGACCTGGCCGGCATCGGTGAGGTCGGTGATGACAGTGCGGGCCAGCGAATCGCGCAGGACAACGCGGTCCAGGTTGAGCACCTGGTGCCCGTGGTCGAGCAGGTCCTTGACGACCCATTTGCCGGCCATGCCGCTGCCGCCGGTGACGATGATGTTCTTTCCCATTGCAGTTCCTTCGGTGGAGTGTGTGTCGCTTGCAGGTGTCGATCGCCCTCGGCGATCGTCTCAGTTGAGTTTTTCGAGGGCCACGCGCACGGCCTCGACCCCGCTTTGCGGTGAGGACAGGACGGGCACCTTCAGGTCGGTGAGCGAGGGGACCAGCCGCGCCATGGACACCTGGGCCAGCACGATGACATCGACCTTGTCGGCTAGGGTCCGGATCGTTCGCTTGACGATGTCGTCGTGCAGGTCGCCCTTGCCGTCGAGCAGCGCCTGGAAGGCTCCTTCTGCCAGCGCCTCGGTAACCTCTATGGCGCGCCCCGCGGTCGCGGCCTTGGCCTTGATCAGCCGAACGGTCGGCTCGAGCGTCGTCTTGACGGTGGCGACGACGCCGATCCGCGGCCCGGCAGCGACGGCCTGCTCGGCCATCACCTCGTCGATCTTGATGAGGGGGATGCCTA
>JADGRJ010000395.1 GCA_017881025.1 Rhizobacter sp.
CCGGCTGCGGCCACGACTCGATCTCGGCTGCGATCATCCAGGCCTGCTGGGAGCTCGACATCCAGCCGCACCGCGTGGCCAAGCTCTCCGGCATCGGCTGCAGCTCGAAAACGCCCGACTATTTCCTCGGCAGCTCGCACGGCTTCAACAGCGTGCATGGAAGGATGCCGTCGGTGCTGACCGGCGCCAACCTCGCCAACCGCGAGTTGATCTACCTCGGCGTCTCCGGCGACGGCGACTCCGCCTCGATCGGCATCGGCCAGTTCGCGCACATCATGCGCCGCGGCGTGAACCTGACCTACATCCTCGAGAACAACGGCGTCTACGGCCTGACCAAGGGCCAGTTTTCCGCCACCGCCGACGCCGGCTCCAAGTCCAAGCGCGGCGTGGTCAATCGCGATGCGCCGGTGGATACGGTGTCGCTCGCGCTGCAGCTTGGCGCAACCTACGTCGCGCGCAGCTTCTCCGGCGACAAGAAACAGCTCGTGCCGCTGATCAAGGGCGCGATCGCGCATGAGGGCGCGGCCTTCATCGACATCGTCAGCCCCTGCGTCGCGTTCAACAACCACGAGGGCAGCACCAAGAGCTACGATTACGTGCGCGAGCACAACGAGAGCGTCAACCGGCTCGACTTCTGGCCGACGCGCGATGCGATCAACGTCGATTACCAGGACGGTGCCGTGATCGTCGTGCCGCAGCACGATGGCTCCATCCTGCGTCTGCGGAAGACGCATCCCGAGTACGACCCGCTCGACCGGGTCAAGGCGCTCAACTACATCGCCGAGCACCAGGCCAAGGGCGAACTCGTCACCGGGCTGCTCTATATCCATCCCGACGCGGAAGATCTTCACGCCCACCTCAACACCGTGGACACGCCGTTCAACCAGCTTGGCGCAAAGGAGCTTTGTCCTGGCGCCGGGGTGCTGGAGAAGTTGAACGCTTCGTTGCGCTAGCCCCCTGCGCGACGGGCCGTCTTGCCGCAGGTCCCAGGTTCGAGCCCTGGTCGGGGAGCCGCCGAATCCGGACGCTCACGCTGCGTCGCGTCTTGCTTCTTCGTCTCAGCGTAACCAACATCGTAACGGCACCACGTTCCCGCCCGACCGACCGGAGTCGATGCGACAGGCCGCAAGCGTTTCAGGCAGGCAGCCGTTCAATGTAGCCCGTCACCGTTTGCGCGCCCGCGCCGGGCTGGCAATGCGTGAGAACGTATTTTCGGCGTCTCTATTTACCCTTCATTTCTGCTCCGACTGCCGCCGCGCCTTTTTTCATTGAGAGGTTGCATCGGTGGGTGCTTCGCAAACGTTGGTGCAGCGTTGAATGGGGGAAAACCTGCCGCCAATATACGTTCTATAGAGTACTGACGATATTCCAGGTGCTCGTTAGAGTCGGGGCACCCTACGAAACGGTCAGGCGGATCGCTGTCCGTCAATTGTCACTGTGCAACGTGCGCTTATGGAAACGACGCGAATGCGAAGGCGGTACGCAAACCCATTGCAATGCTTATTGCTGTGGCTATCGTTATTCCTGCTTATGCCGGCGGCGCAGGCACACGAGGGGCATCGTCAACAGCACGATGGCATGCATAGCGAGCTCGCTCGAGTGGTCGATGTTTCGGCCGTCACGCTGCCGTGCGGGGACCACCGGGGCAGCCCCTGCCATTGCGACAACGCCTGCTGTGTCTCGCCCAACCTCGCAAGACTGCCGGTCGTATCGCAATCATGCTTTTTCTTGCCGGCTCCGCATCAGCGTTCGCTGCCGGCATTTGCTGCGGATCGAACCACCTGGACCACCAGCCCGATCATAGCGTTCGCAGCACCGCGCGCACCGCCCCTTCCCCTGTAGCTGTCCCGAGGCATCGTGACTGCGACGCGCAGAGAACCCGCGCGCCCGGTCGTCGTACACCATCAGCAGCAACAATCAGGGGTCGATCATGAAGTCGCTTTCAAACGCTGTCCTGCGCATCAGGACGCGCGCTGTTGGGCATTTGCCGGTATTGCTAACCCTCGTCTGTGCCCTGGCAAGCACGACCGTCGCCGAATCCGCCTTTGCGCACGGATTTGCCGGCAAGCGGTTCTTTCCTGCCACCCTCGCGACCGACGATCCGTTCGTCGCCGATGAGCTTTCTCTGCCGACGGTGTCGCGGCGAAAGACGGCCGCGAGCGGCGATTCTCCGGCGACGCTGGAAACCGGCACCTCGGTGGACGTCACCAAGCGCATCACCCCGAATTTCGGGATTGGGTTCGGCGCCACCTGGCTGCGCCAGCACCCCGAGGGCGCCGACGCAGTCTCCGGCTTCGACAATCTCTCGGCAAATCTGAAATACCAGTTTTACAAGAGCGACGAGCACGAAACGATCTTGTCCGCCGGCGCCGACTGGGACATCGGAAAGTCGGGCGCCAGGCGGATCGGCGCAGAATCGTTCAGCACCATAACGCCGACGCTTTTTCTTGGTAAGGGCATGGGCGATCTGCCCGACAGCGCGAAATACCTGCGTCCGATCGCATTCACTGGCACGGTGGGTATCGCGGTGCCTGCCAAAGCGAGCACCGCCACGCTCGACGACAGCGGCAACACCTTGATCGAGCGGCACCCGAACGCGCTCAAGCTCGGCTTTGCGGTGCAATACAGCCTGCCGTATCTGCAATCCTTCGTGAAGGACGTAGGTCTGGCCGAGCCGTTTAACCGGATGATCCCTATCGTCGAATTCTCGCTGGCCAAGCCGATCGATCGCGGCGGCGACGGCCTCACCGGCAGCGTAAACCCCGGCATAATCTGGGCCGGCCGATACCTGCAGTTCGGCCTTGAAGCGATCGTTCCAATAAATGGCCGCACGGGAGGAAAGACGGGCATCATGGCGCAGGTCCATTTCTTCCTCGATGACCTGTTTCCGCGCAGCATCGGCAAGCCGATCTTTGGAAATTGG
>JADGRJ010000020.1 GCA_017881025.1 Rhizobacter sp.
GCCAGATCCGCCTCAGCTACGTCGGCTTCCTGGGCTTCACGCACCGGTACTGGTTTCACGAAGTCAGCGAGCAGGCGCAGGTGAAGGCCCTCTTCCACCTGTGCACCCAACACTTGCAGATCGACAGCCTCTACAACGAGGTCAAGGAGCGCATCCGCGACATGAACGCCTATCTCGACGCGGATGCCCTGCGTCGCCAGGCCAACACCGTCGTTCGCCTGACCGTGGTGACGGTGTTCGGCTTGATCGGCACGGTCAGCACCGGCTTCCTCGGCATGAACCTGATCGCCGCCGCGGACGAGCCGCTGACGACGAGGACGGTCTTCTTTCTCGTCGTATTCGTGCTGACCGTGGCGCTGACCATGTACACCATGGTCAAGTCCAAGCGACTGTCGGATTTCCTGGATGCGGTATCCGATGAGCGACTGTCGTTCTGGAGCAAGACCAGAGCCTTCTTCGCGGTGTGGCGCTCGCCTTGACCCGGGAACGGCAGCCCCGATCGGCATCTTGCCGCCGAGCGCTTCAGACCCGGTGATTTGCTAGGCCCGACGGATTCGCGCTTCTGTATCTGTCGACGCGTCGGCGTGCGCGGCGCTCGACGAGGCGGTCGGGGTCGATCGGGTCGCGGTCCATGGCTGAACTCCTCTTCTTGAAGGTGCCGGCTACATCGCCTTGAAGCGCGGCGCGTGCAGGCGGCTGACGACGAGTCGCTCCGGCCGGCCCTGCAGGCGCAGCGTGACGCGTCCGTTGTCGTCGCGCTCGGCCGAGGCGATCGCCTCGGCGCGCACGACGGTGCCGCGGTGGATCTGCCAGAAGCGGCTCGCGTCGAGGCGCGGCAGCAGCTCGCGCAGGGCGACGCGGATCAGGTACTCGCGCGTCGCCGTCAGCACGCGCACGTACTTGTCGGCCGCCTCGAAATACACGACCTCGTCGATCGGCACCATGTGAATGGCGTTGCCGATGCCGGCCTGGATGACGCGCAGCGGCTCCTGCGATGCCGTCGCCGACGGATCGCCCGGTCCCAGCAGAGCGCGCAGTCGCTCGACGGCGGCGGCGAGACCGGCCGGGTCGGCGGCGCCGATCGCGGTCGATGCCGCCCCGGCGGGGGCGCGCGCCGCCAGCGCATCGCGCAGGCGCATGCAGGTCTGCGCGAGCCGTGCCGGGTCGACGGGCTTGAGCACATAGTCGAAGGCGGCGCGCTCGAACGCCTGCAGCGCGTACTGGTCGTAGGCCGTCACGAAGACGACGAGCGGGAAGGGTGCGCCGTCGTCGGGCCAGTCCTCGGCGAGCGCCTGCGCGACCTCGAGGCCGCTCATCTCGGGCATGCGGATGTCGAGGAAGCAGACGTCGGGACGCAGCGCCAGTGCCTGCTCGACGGCGCTCTGGCCGTCGCCGACGACGGCGACGACGTCGAGATCGGGCCAGAGCCGCGCCAGCTCGGCGCGCAGTGTGGTCGCGAGCAGCGGCTCGTCCTCGGCGATCAGGGCACGAGGGGTTGGCGCAGGCATCGACAGGGTCGTCATGTCGCCATTCTGTGCGCGGCGCTGCGCCCGTCGCGCGGCGTGCGGCGGACGGGAGCAGGCCGGCGCGAACGGCTCCTCCAGGGCGCCGGCGGCAGCTGCCGCCGCGAGGCGACGCTAGGCCGCGGGCGGCGAGGTCGCCGCGAGGACGTTGTCCTTGCCGTGCTGCTTGACGTCGTACATGGCGCGGTCGGCCCGGCGGATCAGCTCGTCGACGTCGAAGATGCCGATGTCGGTCGAGGCGACGCCGATGCCGGCGCTGATCCGCAGTCCGGCCAGCGCTGGCGGCCCGCGGCAAGAGGACGACGAATTCCTCGCCACCGCAGCGACCGAAGCGACCGAAGCGATCCGAAGGACGCAGCGCCGTGCTGCAGGCTTGCGCCACGGCCTTCAACACCTCGTCGCCGGCGTGGTGGCCGTGACGGTCGTTGACCTGTCTGAAATCGTCGATGTCGAGGAGGATGATCGACACGGCGGTGTTGGCGCGCTGGGCGCGCTCGAGCTCGCGCTCCGAGAGCTCGATGAATGCGCCGGTTGAGGACGCCCGTCAGCAGGTCCGTGCTCGCCAGCCGGGCCGCTTCGGCCCGTGCCCGCTCCAGTTGCTCGAGCATGCCCAGAATGATCCACCCTACCGGCGTGGCGACGAGCAGGGGCACAGAGACGGCCACCTGCAGCGTCGGAGGCATCCAGAGGGAAGGCCGAGCGCCGACATCAGCGCCGCGGTCATTGCCACCGAGCCGCCGACGCTCGTCGCGGCGATCATCGCCGTCCCGGCCCACCGGGGCCAGCGCAGGAGCAGCGAATGCAGGGCGGCGGGGACTCATCGCTCTCTATCGGAGCAGGCCGGCGAAACTGAACGCCGGCGCGGTCGGCGGGCGGCCTAATTCCTTGCCAGGCCGGCCGCCTCGGCAGCAGCGGCGATCGGCGTGGCGTCGGACGCCGACCCGATCGCCAGCGGCAGACGCACCGTCGCCAGCGTGCCGCCGTCGTCGGCAGCGGCCAGCTCGAAGGACGCTCGCGCGCCGTAGAGCGTCGCCAGCCGCTCGCGCACGTGGTCGAGGCCGAAGCCGCCGTCGCCCGTCGGCAGCGCTGCCGACAGGCCGACGCCGGAGTCGCGGATGCGGACCACGAGAGCGTCGCCCTCGCGCGCCGCGGCGATGTCGATGCGGCCGCCTTCGCGCTTGGGCTCGAGGCCGTGCTTGATGCAGTTCTCGACGATCGGCTGCAGGAGGAGCGGCGGGACCTGGGCATCGGCGACCTCGGCCGGCAGCGCGAAGCTGGTCGCCAGCCGCGCGCCCATGCGCACCTGCATCAGGCCGAGGTAGTCGCGCAGGCGGTCGAACTCCTTGGCGAGCGTCTGCACGCCGACGCGCGAGCCCGCGAGCGAGGCGCGCAGGAAGGCGATCAGGCGATCGAGCATCGCCTGCGCACGCGCCGGATCGACGGGAATCAGCGCGTGCAGGTTGGCGAGGGTGTTGAAGAGCATGTGCGGCTCGAGCTGCGACTCGAGCAGCTTCAGCTGCTGCTCGGCGGCCTGGCGCTCGGCGCGCTCGACTTCGGCGCGCTGCATCGCGATCACCTCGCGCGACTGGAAGAAGTAGGTGATGGTCACGGCCGGCACGAGCGCCAGGACGAGCAGCGACATCATCTCGCGCAGGCTGGCGTTGAACGGGCCCGGCAGCGCCAGGCCGGTGATCCGGTTGGCGATCTCGTTGCCGGCCGCATACCCGAGGATCGCGCCGACGACGACGATGACGATCATCCAGGCCCAGCCCGGCCACTCGCCGCCGCCCGAGGCCGAGCGCGAGCCGAAGCTCGGCCAGCGCGACGCGACGACGTAGCGGCCGATGTCGATGAAGAGCCAGCACATCGTCGAGATGCACGCCGAGTAGACGAGCGTCGTGTCGAATGCCTGGTGGCCGATCGCCCACAGACAGACCGCGATCAACACGGCTGCGCCCTCGACGCGCAGGCCGCGCATCGCGAAGCGTCGCAGGAGGTCGCGGCGCGACGGCGCGCAAGGGATCGCGGCGGACGAGGGGGCGCTCGGGGAGGTCGCCATGACGCGATTCTGGTCGAGTCGCGCGCGGCCGGCCGCGCCAAGCGACGAGCTGCACGCCGCGAGCGCGAAGCAGCGTCGCCGCGGCGCCGGCGGATCGGGCCCGCAGCTATATTCGTCGCGACTGCACCCGTCGTGCAGAGGAGAGTCCATGCCGCGCCCCGCCGGCCCGCCCGCCCGTTCTCATCGGCTCGTCGGCCTGAGACGAGCGCGAGCAGGACGATCACGCCGATCGTTCGACGTCTTCAGCCAGGCGGCGCTGTTCGCGGTCACGGCGGCGCGCTTCGGCGGCTGGCCGCCGACGCTGCTGTTCACCACGGGCATGCTCGTCACCGACGGACAACGGCTGGTGGATCTCGCGCCTCATCCAGACGAGCGAGCGTAGCGCCCGCATCGCCTCGCGCATCTTCGCCCTCGCCGTCGCGGGCGTCGGCCTGGCGACCGCCGGCTTCCTGATGGCGACGCGCTTCGTTGCCGCCGCCGACGTGTGGGCCGAGGGCAAGGAGGCATGGCTCGGCGCCGCCGTCGTCGCCATCCTGGCGGCGAGCTTCGTGGCCGGCCAGCGGCGCGCGCCGGCCAGGGTCGGGCGGATCGCCCGCCGTTCGCGCCGCCGTGCCGTCGCTTCGCGCCGCCAGCCGTCCGCGCGTCGCACACCGGCTGCAGGCGGCAGCGACCGTCGCTAGTCTGCGGCCATCGTGTGTTCGAACCGGAGGCTGTCATGACCCCAATCCCGCGCCGGCCGAGCGTCATCGCCGCTCGCACTGCGGTGCTGTTCGCCGCGCTGGCGGTCGCCGCGCTGTCCCATGCCGCATCCGATGCGGCTTTCCAGAGCGCCTTCGATCACTTCGCCAAGGCCTCCGCCGGGCAGACCGACGAGGTCGAGCCGGCAACGACGGCGTTCGAGGCGCTGGCGAAGGCCGAGCCCGGCAACGCAGTGCTGCTCGCCTACGCCGGTGCCGGCACGGCCATGAAGTCGACGACGACCATCATCCCGATGCGCAAGCTCGCCTTCGCCGAAGACGGCTTGGCGATGATCGACAAGGCGCTGGCGATGCTCACGCCGGCGAGCGACGCGCCGCTGCAGCGCGGCACGCCGGCGACGCTCGAGGTGAAGTACGTCGCCGCCAACACCTTCCTCGCCGTGCCCGGGTTCATGAATCGCGGCGCGCGCGGCGCCCGACTGCTGAACGAGGTCGTCACGAGCCCGCTGCTGGCGCAGGCGCCGGTCGGCTTCGCCGGCGGAGTGTTGATGCGCGCCGCGGCCTTGGCCGAAAAGGACAAGCGCACCGACGATACGCGTCGCTTCTGGCGTGAAGTGGTCGAGCGCAAGGCGCCGCAAGCCGAGGCGGCGCAGGCGAAGCTGCGCGAGCTGGCGCCGTGAGCGGGCTGGCCGAAGCGCCGCCGCGCGCGACGCCGTCGATCGCCGCGCCGGTCGCCGGCGCCTGCGACGCGGCCGTCGTCGAGCTGCGCCAGGTGTTCAAGACCTACCGGCTCGGCAAGCACGTCGTCCGCGCCCTGCAGGGCGTCGACCTGGCCGTGCAGCGTGGCGAGCTGCTCGCCCTCACCGGCCCCTCGGGCAGCGGCAAGAGCACGATCCTCAACCTCTGCGGCCTGATCGACGTGCCCGACAGCGGCGCGGTGCTGCTCGACGGCCGGCCGGTCGCCGGCCTCGACGAGATCGCCCGCACGCTGCTGCGCCGCGACGCCCTCGGCTTCGTGTTCCAGAGCTTCAACCTCGTGCCGGTGATGACGGTCGAGGAGAACGTCGACTACCCGCTCTTCATCGCCGGCGTGCCGGCGGCCGAGCGGCGCGAGCGCGTCGCCGCGCAGCTGGCCGCGGTCGGTCTCGAGGCGCACGCCAAGCACCGGCCCGATGCGCTCTCCGGCGGCCAGCGCCAGCGCGTCGCGGTGGCGCGCGCCCTCGTCAAGCGGCCGCGCCTGGTCATCGCCGACGAGCCCACCGCGAGCCTCGACTCGCACACCGCCGACCAGGTCCTCGAGCTGATGCGCGAGCGCTGCCACGCCGAGGGCGCCGCCTTCGTCATCGCGACGCACGACGCGCGGCTCACGCAGCGCTGCGACCGCGTCGTCGCCCTGCTCGACGGGAGGCTGGCATGAGGTGGCTCACGTTCGCGATCCAGAACACGATGAGGAACCGCCGCCGCTCGCTCGTCACGGTGGCGATCGCCGCGCTCGGCACGGCGGCCGTGCTCGTCGCCGGCGGCTTCGCGCTCTACACCTACGACGCGCTGGCGCAATCGGCGGCCCGCAACACCGGCCACCTGATCGTCGGCCAGCCCGGGCAGTTCACGAAGGACGAGGACACGCCGCTGCAGTGGGGCCTCGACGACGCCACGGCGCTCGCCGCGACGCTGCGCGCCGACCCCGACGTCCGTCAGGTGCTGCCGCGCATCGCCTTCAGCGGGCTGATCAGCAACGGCGACAAGTCGACGGTGATGCTCGCCGCCGGCGTCGAGCCCGACAGCGAGTTCGCGGTCAAGGGGCCGTTCCTCAACGTGCTCGCCGGACAGGTGCTCGAATCGGGCGCGAGCGAGGCCGAGGTGATGCTCGGCGAAGGCCTCGCCAAGAGCCTGAAGGCCACGCCCGGCAGCAGTCTGACCTTGCTCGCGAGCACGACCGACGGTGCGCTCAACGCCCTCGACGTGCGCGTCAAGGCGGTGTTCTCGACCGGCGTGCCCGACATCGACAAGCGCCTCGTCTACACCGACATCCCGACCGCGCAGCGGCTCCTCAACACCAAGCGCGTCTCGACCATCGGCGTGTTCCTGAAGACGATGGCGGCGACGCCGGCGGCGCAGGCGCGCGTCGCCGCCGCCTTCCCCAAGCTCACAGTGCAGACCTGGCTCGACCAGGCGTTCTTCTACCAGGCGGTGAAGAACCTCTACAACCGCATCTTCGGCGCGCTCGGCCTGATCATCGGCGTCATCGTCGTCTTCGTCGTCACCAATGCGATGGCGATGGCGATCATCGAGCGCACCCGCGAGATCGGCACGCTGCGCGCCCTCGGCACGCTGCCGGCGCAGCTGATGCGCACGCTCGCGCTCGAGGGCATGGTGCTCGGCGGCGTCGGCGCCTTGGTCGGCGCACTGCTCGCTGCCGGCGTCTCGATGCTGCTCTACGTCGTGCCGGTACAGATGCCGCCGCCGCCCGGCAGCTCGCGCAGCTATCCGCTCAACGTCACCCTCGACCCGGCGATGTTCGCCGCGACGGTGCTGGCGATGGTCGCGCTGGCGATGCTCGCGTCGGCCTGGATCGGCCGCAAGACCGTGCACATGCCGCTCGTCGACGCCCTCGCCCATACCTGACCTCCGGAGCCCCGAATGACCTCCCGCATCTTCCGGATCGCTTGCGCGACCGTCCTCATCCTCGCCGCCGCACCAGCCCTCGCCGAGGACGTGCCGGCCCTTCTCAAGGCTGCCGACAGGTACCGCATGAGCAGCTCGAACATGCAGGTCGACACGCAGATCAGCGTCTTCAACACCGACGGGACGCCCGACAAGGAGCGCCGCTACAAGGTCTTCGCCCAGGCCAACCACCAGTCGCTGGTGCTGATGCAAAGCCCCGCCGAGAAAGGCCAGAAGGTCCTCATGCTCGGCGACGATTACTGGCTGCTGATGCCCGGAAGCCAGCGGCCGCTGCGCATCTCGCCGATGCAAAAGCTCCTCGGCGACGCCAGCACCGGCGACATCGCGACGATGTCGTGGGCCGACGACTACTCCGGCACCGTCGCCGGCGAGGAGCCGTGCGGCGAGCCGGCGCAGCCGTGCCTGCATCTGAGCCTGCAGGCGGCGAGGAAGGGCGTGACCTACCAGCACATCGAGCTCTGGATCGGCAAGGCACGCCACGAGCCGGTGAAGGCCGATCTCTACGTGCAGTCCGACAAGCTCGCCAAGCAGGCGCGCTTCGTGATGGACAAGGCGCAGGCGCCGACCGCCGTCACCGCGATGCTGCTGCGCGACCAGCTCACGAACAAGAAGGAGACGCAGGTCCGCTACCTCGGCCGCAGCGAGCACACGGTGCCGGAGGCGTGGCTGAACCCGATGTTCCTGGCGCGCAACCCGGCGCTGGAGTAGCGGTGCTGCGGTCCCCGCTCACGGCGGCCGTCGCGCTCGCCGCCGCCGGCGCGTGCGTCGCGGCGCCGGAGTTCAGCGGCCAGGTGCGACCCGAGTACTTCGCTCAGGAGCGCTCGTCGCGCGGGCCGCTGGCGCTCGCCGACAGCCTCGCGCCCGGCTTGGTGCCGCTGCCGGCGTCGGGACCCGCGATCGAGACCGAATTGCGCGCCAGCGGCCACGGCCTCTTCGGCGTCGGCACGATTCGCCAGCAGCGGCTCGACGGGCAGGGGTTCAACAACCGCGCCTTCGTCAACGAGGCGTACTGGGCGGGCGGTGGCACGAGCTGGCAATTCAGCGCCGGCAAGAAGACCGTCGGCTGGGACGTCGGCTACGGCTTTCGGCCCAACGACGTCGTCGAGCGCGAGCCGCGGCGCACGCTGCTCGCCACGACGCCCGAGGGCCGCCCGCTGGCGATGGCCGAATACTTCGACGCCAGCACGGCGTGGTCGTTCGTGCTCGTCAATCCGACCAAGCCGCGCACGTCGGTCGGCGGCAACGAACCGGCTCTCGCGGCACGCGTGTACAGGCGCGACGGCGCCGTCGACTGGCACGGCTTCGCGCGCCAGGGCATCCGGACCGGAACGAGCGTCGGCGCTGCGACGGCGTGGGTGGCGACGGAGTCGGTCGAGCTGCACGGTTCGGTGCGCTGGCTGCACGCGGCCGACAGCATCGGCAGCGACGACGCCGCCATCGCCGGCGCGCCCGGCGGCCTCGTGCGCGGCAATCCCTGGTTGCCGGCAACGGTGCGCAACGCGACGCAGGCGCTCGTCGGCGGCACCTGGACCAACGCCGAGCAGTTCAGCGTCCTGGCGGAGGCGTGGTGGGACGGCACTGCCCTGTCGAACGCCCAGTGGAAGGCCTGGACGGCGCGCAACGGCAGTCTCGCCGCGCTCGTCGGTTCACGAGCGCCCGTGGCGGCGATCGCCGGCAACCTCGCCTACCAAGGCAGCGCGCTCGACACGGCGAGCAATCTGCGCCGCGCCAACCTCTTCGTGCGCGCCAGCCAGACGCTCGACAAGTGGCAGCCGGCGCTCGACCTGCTCTACATGCCCGAGGACCGCGGCCGCGTCGTCACCGCGTCGCTCGGCTGGCAGGGCGACCGCGTCCGCTTCGACGGCGGCCTGCGCGTCTACGGCGGCCCGGGCAGCGCCGTCATCGCGCAGGTCGGCACGCGCAGCGTCGCCTTCGTCGCCGGCACGTGGGCGTTCTAGGCGCGCGTCAGGGACCCGGCCGATAGACGGTGCGGCTGTCGAGCGCACGCAGCACGTCGGCGAGGTCCTGGCGGAAGGGATAGGTGTCGTTGGTGAGCCCGCGGCCGAGCATGTTGGCGTAGAAGCGGTCGCCGAGGACGCCGCTCTCGCCGCCCGGCAGGATAGCGCGCGCTTCGATCGCACCCGGCCGATGCGCCGCGCTGCCGACGTAGCGGCGGTTCGGCCCCGAAGAGAACATGAACGACCCGTCGTCTTCGCAGCGCCGCGCGCTCAACCTCGCCAACGGAGTTCTTCAACAGAATAGGCCGATAGCTGGCGCCGCGAGATGCGGCAAGAGCTGCAATTGCATCTCGATGAAATTCAGTCGAACTTCATCTCCAAGAATGGGAGCGAGTTGGCCTGGATTGCTTGTGCGGACAAGCTGACTTCACAGTCGTATCCGGCCCTGTTGCCTGGAGCGGTGAAGGGAACCGACTCTGGCTCGCCGCCCCTCTAGAACCCGCCAGGTAGTTCCTTTCCCAAGCTGGGTTACCCCCGCCGATACCCCCAAAAATGAACGACGTCCATGGTGCATGGTTCGGCCCGGCTCGTTTTCTACCTTCTTGGCAGATGTCTTCACCTGGTTCGTGGCCGGCATCGGGCGTGGCGGGTGACCGGCGTGTCGACCCGCTTCGGCGGAAGCAACGCACAGCGCAGCGAGGGACGGGGCCAGTTTGGCGACGGGTCTCGTTCACGCCAAGCGTGAAGGAAAGGAAGATCGCGAAACCCCCGCACGGCCACCGTCCGTGGCGCTGGCGCCCCTGCGGTTCAGCTGGACATCGCGAGCAGTTTCCTGGCGCGCAGCACCACATTGTCGACCGTGAAACCAAACTTATCGAGAAGAACCTCGGCCGGAGCCGAAGCGCCGAAGCGTTCGATGCCGAGCATGTCGCCGCGCGCGCCCGTATATCGGTGCCACCCCTGCTCGACGCCGAGCTCAACGGCTAGACGCGCCGTTATCTCGGGCGGCAACACCTCGTCCCGGTAGCTTTGCGGCTGCGCCTCGAAGAGGTCCCAGCTCGGCATCGATACGCAGCGAACGGCCACGCCATCCGTGCGCAGTCGCTCGGCGGCGGCGAGGATGAGACCCACCTCGGAGCCGCTGGCGATAAGGATCAATCCGGGCCGCCCGTCTGTCGCGTCGCTCAGCACGTAGCCACCGCGGCGCAAACCCTCGGCACTGGCATATCGGCCGCGATCGAGCGTCGCTACATCCTGCCGAGTCAGGACAAGCAATACCGGACGATCGCGCATTTCCACGGCGACCTTCCAGGCGATCGCGGTTTCGTTGGCGTCGCCCGGGCGGATGAGGGTCAGCTCCGGGATGGCGCGCAGGCTGGCGAGCTGCTCGATCGGCTGATGTGTCGGCCCGTCCTCGCCGAGCGCGAGACTGTCGTGCGTAAAGACATGAATGACGTGCAGCCTCATCAGCGCCGCAAGGCGGATCGCCGGCCGCATGTAGTCGGAAAAGATCAGGAAGGTCGACCCGTAGCCGATGAAGCCGCCGTGCGCGGCCAGGCCATTGACGATGCCGCCCATCGCATGCTCGCGAACTCCGAAGTGGACGTTGCGGCCCGTGTAGCCCCAACCGCCCGCGTCCGACCCTTCGCTGTCCTGGCCGGGAAGCAGCGGCGGATTGAAGTCGCCCTGTCCTTTCAGCTCGGTGTGGGTCGAGGGATCGAGGTCGGCCGAGCCGCCGACCAGCGCGGGCAGCTTCGGGGCGATCGCGTTCATCACCTTGCCGCCCGCGACGCGAGTCGCCATGCCTTTCGCATCGGCAGGGAAGGCCGGAATGTCGGCGTCCCAGCCGCCCGGCAGCTCCGCGTTCAGGCGCGAACGAAGCTCCTTTGCCATATCGGGAAACTCTTTCGCGTAGGCATCCATCCGGCCATTCCAGTCCGCCTCGGCCTTCGCGCCGTGCACGAGCGCTTCGCGAAATCTGGCCAGGGCGGGCCCGGGCACGAAGAAGGGCGGCTCGGTCGGCCAGCCGAGTTCTTCCTTGGTCTTCTTCACGTCGGCGACACCGAGCGGCGAGCCATGCGCCTTGAAGCTGTCCTGCTCGGGCGAGCCGAAGCCGAGATGCGTGCGCACGAGGATGAGCGATGGCCGCGTCGTCTCGGCGCGCGCCGCGGCGAGCGCCGCTTCGATCGCGTTCAAGTCATTGCCGTCGCCGACTTCGATCGTGTGCCAGCCGTAAGCCTCGAAGCGTTTCGGCCGATCCTCGGAAAAGGTCATGTCGGTGCCCGCCGACAGCGTCACCGAGTTGTTGTCGTAGAGACAGATCAGCTTGCCGAGCTTCAGGTGGCCGGCCAGCGACGCGGCCTCCGAGGCCACGCCTTCCATCAGGTCGCCGTCGCTGACGATGGTCCACGTGCGGTGGTCGATGATCGTGTGGCCGTCGCGGTTGTAGCGCGCCGCCAGATGCGCCTCGGCGATTGCCATGCCGACCGCGTTGGCGAAGCCCTGGCCGAGCGGGCCGGTGGTGACTTCGACGCCCGCCGTATGGCCACGCTCCGGGTGCCCCGGCGCCTTGCTGCCCCATTGGCGAAACTGCTTGATGTCGTCGAGCGAGAGGTCGTAGCCGGTCACATGCAGCAGGCTGTAGAGCAGCGCCGAGCCGTGGCCGGCCGAGAGCACGAAGCGGTCGCGGTCGGGCCAGAGCGGGCTGGTGGGGTTGTGCTTGAGCTGCCGCGTCCACAGCGCATAGGCCATCGGCGCGGCGCCGAGCGGCAGGCCGGGGTGGCCGCTGTTCGCTTTCTGCACCATGTCGACCGACAGGAAGCGCAGGGTATCGACGCATTGCTGCTCGAGCGTGTCTGACATGGGATTCCCTTCGCTGCGTTTCAGGCTTGTCGAGGAGCGTCGGCCTGGGCGTCGTACTCACCGCGCCGCGCCGCGCGATTGCAGTCGGCGCGATGAAAGAGAGCTTGCTGTGCTGCCGGAACGTTCGCCGCCACGCCGCGCCACGCCGCGAGCGCTGGCTGCTGAATGGCGCGCGCGAACGAAAACGAGAGCGCCCAGGGCAGGCGTGACTTGAACCTCACGTTCATCGCATTCAGGCGCGCCGAGGCCAGTCCCGCCGCCTGCCCGCCCGACAAGAAGGCAATTCCGGGCACTGCTGCCGGCACCGCGCGCGAGAAGCACTGGACCGTCGCATCGGCGACATCGTCGACAGTGCTCTGCTCGGTGCAGGCTGCCCCGGGCAGGACCATGTTGGGTTTGAGAAGCATGCCTTCGAGCATCACCTGCTGGGTGTCGAGCTGGTTGAACACCGCAAGCAGGACGGCTTGCGTCACCGCCGCGCACCGCTCGAGCGGGTGGTCGCCGTCCATCAGCACCTCGGGCTCGACGATCGGCACCAGCCCTGCTTCCTGGCAGAGGCCCGCATAGCGAGCCAGCGCGTGGGCGTTCGCCTCGATGCACCCCCGGCTCGGCGTCGCGCCACCGATGGTGATGACCGCGCGCCATTTCGCAAAGCGCGCCCCCATCGTGGCGTAGTCGGCCAGCCGTTCGCGCAGCCCGTCGAGGCCTTCGGTGACCAGCTCGCCGGGATGCGCAGCAAGGGCCTTGGCGCCGGCGTCGACCTTGATGCCGGGGATGATCCCGGCGTCCTCGAGCGCACGCGCGAAAGGCAGGCCGCGAAGGGTCTTCTGGCGGATCGTCTCGTCGTACAGGATGGCGCCGCTGATGGCGTCGCCGAGGTGCGGCGTCGTCACGATCATGTCGCGATAGGCGCGGCGCGCTTCCTCGGTCAGCGCGATGCCGAGCTCCGCGAAACGCTTGTTGCAGGTGCCGGTGCTCTCGTCCATCGCGAGCAGGCCCCGGTCGCCGGCCATCAGCGCCTGAGCGGTAGCGATGAGTCGCTGTGCTTGCATGTCAGTGGTCCTTCTTCGACGCGGCGTTGCCGCCACCGGCGGCGGCCGGTGGCGCGATCGCGCGGTCGACGATCGCCTGCGCATCCTCCAGGATCCGTTGCAGGTGGTCGGCGCCGGCGAAGCTCTCGGCGTAGATCTTGTAGATGTCTTCGGTGCCCGAAGGTCGGGCCGCGAACCAGCCGCTCCTGGCGATGACCTTGATGCCGCCGATCGCCGCGCCATTGCCGGGCGCGTTGCCGAGAACGCTATCGATCTTTTCGCCGGCGAGCTCGCTCGCGCCGAGTTGCGCAGGCGTGAGCGCCGCGAGCTGCTTCTTCTGCTGGACGGTCGCCGGCGCCTCGACCCGATCGGTCAGCGGGTTGCCGAACTCCTGCGCGAGCTCGGCGTAGAGCTGGCCCGGATCTCGACCGCAGCGCGCGGTGATCTCGGCGGAGAGCAATGCCGGCGCCAGCCCATCCTTGTCGGTGGTCCAGACGGTGCCGTCGCGGCGCAGGAACGAAGCGCCGGCGCTTTCTTCGCCGCCGAAGCCGAGCGAGCCGTCGAGCAGGCCGTCCGCGAACCACTTGAAGCCGACCGGCACTTCGTAGAGCCTGAGGCCGAGGCGCTTCGTCACGAGGTCGATGAGGCGGGTGCTGACGACCGTCTTGCCGACGGCGGCATTGGCTGCCCACTGCGGCCGGTGCTGGAACAGGTAGTCGATGGCGACGGCGAGGTAGTGATTCGGAGCGAGCAGGCCGGCCTTCGAGGTGACGATGCCGTGGCGATCGTGATCGGTATCGCAGGCGAACGCGATGTCGAAGCGATCCTTGATGTCGAGCAGGCGCTGCATCGCGTACGGCGACGATGGATCCATGCGGATCTGCCCGTCCCAGTCGAGGGTCATGAAACGAAAGGTCGCATCGACCGAGTCGCTCACGACCGTCAGGTCGAGCTTGTAGTGCTCGGCGATGCGCGCCCAATAGTGCACGCCGGCGCCACCGAGCGGGTCGACGCCCATCCGCACCTTGGCATTGCGGATCGCTTCGAAGTCGATGACGTTGTCGAGGTCGGCGACGTAGCTGCCGATGTAGTCGTGCCGGTGCGTCGTTGCCGCCCGCAGTGCCTCGGCGTACGGGACGCGCCTGACGCCTTGCATCGACGCTCCGAGGAGACCGTTCGCTGCGGCTTCGATCCATCCGGTGATCTCGGTGCCGGCCGGACCGCCGTTCGGCGGGTTGTACTTGAAGCCGCCGTTGTCGGGCGGATTGTGCGACGGGGTCACGACGATGCCGTCGGCCAGACCCGCCGTGCGGCCGCGGTTGTAGACCAGGATCGCGTGCGAGACGGCGGGCGTCGGCGTGTACTCGTCGTTGGTCGCAAGCATCGTCTCGACGCCGTTGGCGGCCAGCACTTCGAGGGCGCTGGCGCATGCGGGCTGCGAGAGCGCGTGCGTGTCGATGCCGAGAAAGAGCGGCCCGTCGATGCCCTGCTTGGCCCGGTATTGGCAGATCGCCTGCGTGATCGCGAGCACGTGCCGCTCGTTGAACGACACCGCGAACGACGAGCCGCGATGGCCCGACGTGCCGAAGGCGACGCGTTGGGCGGCGACCGACGGCTCCGGGACTTCCGAGTAGTACGCGGTGACCAGCCTGGCGATGTCAACGAGCGACGATGCCGGAGCGGGCTTGCCGGCCAGAGGGCTGATGTGGGTGGCCATCGGGTTGCTGCTATTTCACGGCCAGCTCGGCGCGAAGCGCACCGCGTTGGGCAGTCGCGTCGAGCGGCGAATTCACCTCGCTGCCGCTCCGACCAGTTGCGCGCTCTTGCCCTTGATGCCGGCGAGCAGGCTGTCCCACGACTTCTGGAACGAGTCAGCGCCTTCTTGTTGCAGGCGCAGTGCCAGCGCGGCGTCGTCGATGCCCAGCTTTCGATACTCAGCGATCACCGTTTCGGCATCGCCGCCGTCGACGGCAAGCACGGCTTCGACCTTGCCGTGATCGGCAAATGCCTTCAGCGTCTTGTCGGGAATCGTGTCGACGGTGTCGGGTGCGGCGAGCGCCTCGACGTAGAGCGTGTCGCGCGCAGCCGGATCCTTCGTCCCCGTGCTCGCCCACAACAGCCGTTGCGGGTGGGCGCCGGCTGCGGCGAGCTTTTGCCAACGTGGCGAGGCGAGCAGGTCGCGATACGCCTTGTACGTGCGCTTGGCGATCGCGATGCCGAGACGATTGCGGTATTGGGGCGGGACTTCGTCCTTCACCGCGACGTCCCATCGGGACACGAAGAGCGACGCCACCGATTCGACCTTCGGATCGAGCCCGGCGGCGAGCCGGCGCTCGATGCCGCGCAGGTAGGCAGCCGCCGCCGCCAGGTACTGCTCGCACGAAAAGAGCAGCGTGACGTTGATCGGCACGCCGGCGAAGATCGATGCTTCGATCGCCTCGACCCCGGCTGCCGTGCCGGGGATCTTGATGTAGAGGTTGGGCCGCGCGGCGGTGGCACTCAGTCGGGCGGCGGCCTCGGTGGTCTTGGCGGCGTCGTTGACGATGACCGGCGACACCTCCAGCGACACCCAGCCGTCGACGCCTTGCGAGGCGTCGTGGATCGGGCGAAACAGGTCGGCCGCTCGCCTCAGATCGCTGATCGCAAGCTCGAAAAACAGCTCTTCGCCAGACTTGCCCCGGCTCGACGACTCGGCGATCTGCTCGTCGTAGAAGTCGCCCGTGCCGATGGCATGCTCGAAAATCGTCGGGTTCGAGGTCAGCCCGGTGACCGAGAACTCGGCGATGTAGCTTGCCATCGTGCCGTCGCCCAGCATCTCGCGGGTGATGTTGTCGAGCCAGAGACTCTGGCCGAGGGCGTGAAGCTTTTGCAGGTTGGGGTTCATGATTTCTCCTTCGTCGCGGCGCCGAGCAGCTTCCCGGTGTCAAATTCAAGTAGGTCGCCGATGCGCTCGACGCTGAGATCGGCAACGGGATAGGTGGCGATGGCGGCGGGGTCATGGGCATAGTGGCCCTGGCGCGGAAAGACCGTCACGAGGCGGTCCCCCATGACCTCTTTCATCGCCGCCAGGATGCGCAACTTGTCGTCGACCATGACATAGCAGCGGGCCGGGTAGAGTCGTTGCACCTGCTCGAGCATCTTCTCTTTGTGGATGTAGATCAGCACCCGACCGCCCACCGCATCCCACAGGCCCGAGCGCTGCACCTTGCGCGGCTGGAAGACGACGTCGCCGTCCGACAGGATCACCGTCGGCCCGAGCTTGCCGAGACAGGCGACGACCTCGAGCGCATCCGGGTACAACCGATCGGCGAACGGATAGTCGACCAGGAAGCTCGACATGAGCAGCAGGCGCGGGTCGCCGGCGCCGCCTTGATCCATCTCTGGCCGGTAGCGTTGCAGAGCGCCCAGGTAATCGGCGTAGCCGAGCTCGTTGCGAAGCTTCTCGAAGATCGCCCAGTAGCGGTCGGAACTGGCGACGCCGAATTCCTCTTCGAGGTGAAGACGCAGGTCGGCAATGATTCGGTCGTTGTCGAGCAAGGTGTTGTCGACATCGAGAAAGACGACGACTTCGGGAGTCATTGGAGTGGGCCGGTTACGTGCATGGCGCATGCTCGTCTTCGGCCACGGGGTTGTGCCAGCCGCCGTCGGCGGCGATCAGCGCGTCGGCTGCGGCCGGGCCCCAGCTGCCCGGCGCATAGGGCAGCGCGGCGTGATGGACGACGAGGACCGGATCGACGACAGTCCAGGCCGCTTCGACCGCGTCCTGGCCGGTGAAGAGCGCGCCGTCGCCGACCATCGCGTCGCCGAGCAAGCGCTCGTAGGTCGACCCTTCGCTGAGGGCTTCTTCGCACAGGTACAGCTCGCGCTGGTCGCCGACAAAGCCCTTGCCGGGCCGCTTGACCCGGGCCGCGAGGGCGACCGCAGACATCGGCTGCAGCTTGAAGCGGACATAGTTGGCGCGCCCGCCCTGGGGGCGCGAATCGTCGAACAGCGCCTGCGGCGGCGGCTGCAACTGCACGAGCACTTCGGCCGCGGTGGTCGGCAGGCACTTCCCGGAACGCAGATACCACGGCACGCCGGCCCAACGCCAGGAGTCGATGTGCAGGCGCAAGGCGCAGAACGTCTCGACGTCGGAATCGGCAGCGACGTCCTTTTCGTTTCGATAGCCCTCGTACTGACCGCGCACGACGTCGTCTGCGGTCACCGGTCGCATGCCGTGAAAGACCGCCGCTTTCTCGCTCTGCACGGCCGCATAACCCTGGTACGCGGGTGGCTCCATCGCCAGCAGGGCGACGATCTGGAACAGGTGGTTCTGGATCACGTCGCGCAGACACCCCGCGCTCTCGTAGAAGCTGCCGCGCTGGCCGATGCCGAAGTTTTCGGCCAGCGTGATCTGCACGCTGGCGACATGGTTGCGATTCCAGATCGGCTCGAGAAAGGAGTTCGCGAAGCGGAAGTAGAGGATGTTCATGATCGCCTCCTTGCCGAGGTAGTGATCGATCCGGAAGATCGACGACTCGGCAAAGACCGACTGCGCGACTGCGCCAAGCTCGATGGCCGAACCAAGGTCGCGGCCGAACGGCTTTTCGACGATGACCCGCGCACCTTTCGCCAAGCCGACGGCGCCCAGGCTATTGATCACCGTCTCGAACAGCGCGGGCGGAATGGCGAGGTAGTGCGCCGGCCGCTGCGCGTTGCCGAGCGCGGCCTTCAGCGCTTCGAAGGTCGCTGGTTGCTTGTAGTCGCCGCTGACGTAGCGCAGCAGCGAGAGCAGCCGATCGAATGCCGGCATGTCGTCGATCTTGCCGTGGTCCTCGATGCTGTCGCGAACGCGCTGCTGCACCTGCTCGACGCTCAGGCTCGTCGAGGCGACGCCGATCACCGGCACGGTCAGCGCCCCTGTCTTCACCATCCGGTAGAGCGCCGGAAAGATCTGCTTGGTCGCCAGGTCGCCGGTGAAGCCGAAGATGACCAGCGCGTCGGAGTGCGGCGCATCCTGGCCTCGTCCAGCGTTGGCGGCCACGCTCATGGCGAGCCCTCGGCGGGCTTTTCGACGTGGCCGCCGAATTCATGGCGCATTGCCGACAGCACCTGGTTGGCGAAGTCGGCGCCGCCGCGCGACGCGAACCGCTCGTACAGGGCTGCGCTCAGGACATGCGTCGGCACGCCTTCGTCGATCGCCGCCTCGATCGTCCAGCGCCCTTCGCCCGAGTCGGAAACGTGGCCGCCGTAGGCTGCCAGCTTCGGATCGGCGCGCAGCGCATTGGCGGTCAGGTCGAGCAGCCACGAGCCGATCACGCTGCCACGGCGCCAGACTTCGGCGATCTCGGGCAAGTTCATCTCGTATTGATAGAACTCAGGGTTGCGCAGCGGCGTCGTCTCGGCGTCGACAGCGCGCGCCAGCTTACCTATGTTGGCGTTGCGCAGGATATTGAGGCCCTCGGCATAGGCCGCCATGACGCCGTACTCGATGCCGTTGTGAACCATCTTGACGAAGTGACCGGCGCCGTGCGGCCCGCAATGCAGAAAGCCCTGCTCGGCAGGGGCGACATCGCCGCTGCGCCCACGCGTGCGCGCAGCCGCATCGACGCCGGGCGCGAGCGCGGCGAAGATCGGCGTCAGGTGGGCGACGATCTCGACTTCGCCGCCGATCATCAGGCAGTAGCCGCGATCGCCGCCGGCGACGCCGCCGCTGGTGCCGACGTCGACATAGTGGTGGCCCGCTGCACCAAGCTCGGCGGCCCGGCGGATGTCGTCGCGGTAGTAGGAGTTGCCGCCGTCGATGACGATGTCGCCGGAGTCGAGGAGCGGCGCGAGTTGCGCGAGCTCCTGGTCGACCACTGCTGCGGGAACCATCAGCCAGATCGCGCGTGGCTTGCTCATCTTCGCGACCATGTCGGCAAGCGATGCCGCACCGGTAGCGCCGTCTTTCTGCGAGGCCGTCACTGCCGGGCCGTGCACGTCGAAGACCACGCATTCATGGCCCTTCTTGAGCAGGCGTCGCACCATGCTCGCGCCCATGCGCCCCAGACCGATCATTCCCAGCTGCATCGTTGGTCTCCGTCGAGAGTTCGTTGGTGATCAGGCGGACGATGGTCTGCGGCTCGCGCCGGACATCGACTAGGACTGTCTGCTTCTCACCGTCGGCCTGCATGTGATCGACGAAGGTCGACGCGACGTCGAGTAGGGTAGAACGCCGTTGGAAGGCTCAGCTAGTCAAGCTATTGCTTGGACTGGTGCTCGGCTAGCAGCCAAGAGGCGACCAACCCGTAGGATGTCTCCCACGCCCGAACGATTGCAATCGCGCTGGCTCGCGACCCTCGCTCAACCCGGGCGCGCGTGCAAGCGCAGGCGCGCGATCGCAGCCGCATAGTCGCGCGACCCGAAAACGGTCGAGCCCGCGACCAGCGCGTCGGCGCCGGCGTCGACGGCCTGCCAGGCGTTTTCGCCGTTCTGGCCGCCGTCGACCTCGATCCAGGGGTCGAGCCCGCGAGCGACGCAACGACGCCGCAACTCGCGAATCTTCGGCAAGACCTCGGGCAGGAACGACTGCCCGCCGAAGCCGGGGTTCACGGACATCACCAGAACGATGTCGCACAAATGCAGCACCTCCTCGACGAACGCGAGCGGGCTTGCCGGGTTCAGGACCACCCCGGCTTTCTTGCCGAGTTCGCGGACTCGGGACAGCACCCGATGCAGGTGGATCGTCGACGCCGGTTCCGACTGGATCAGGATGTGGTCGGCTCCGGCGCGCACGAAATCTTCGATGTAGTGCTCGGGCTCGACGATCATGAGGTGCACGTTCAGCGGCTTGCCGGTCGCCCGGCGCACCGCCTCGACGACGACGGGACCAAAGCTGATGTTGGGGACGAAACGCCCGTCCATGACGTCGACATGGATCCAGTCGGCACCAGCCGCGTCGACCGCGCGGACCTCTTCGGCGAGGCGACCGAAGTCGGCGGAAAGAATCGACGGGGCGACGACGAGCGGCTTCATGCGACCTTGTAGCATGAGGGCCAGCCCCCTCCATTCGAACCCGGTTGCTCGAGAGCTGGCGCCTCCAAAATGACCGAGACGCTCCGTGTTCAGCCGGAGAATCGATTCCCGCGCGCGCAATCACGCCAAGAACGGGTGTCGACGTCTTCGTCGACGGCGCGATCCTGCAGACGTCCTGATCCTGACGTTCGCTCAACCGAGCCAGCCACCACCGAAGCCGGCGGCGCGCAGGCCTGCGACGAGCGGCTGGCAGGTGCGCATCAGTGCCCAGACGAGGCCGCTGCGATGGTTCTCGATCATGAGCACCGTCGGACCTTCGTTGATACCGAAGTGGAACTTAGACACCCAGCCGACGCCGTCGTTGTTGACCCCAGCGAACATCGGGTTGATCGACGCCTTGAAGCCGTAGGGATTGGCCACCTGGATACTCAGGCGGCGAAAGTTCATGATCGTCGGCAGCACGATCTCGGGCGCAAACGGCAACGACGCGACGACCGCCCATGGCGCGAGCGTGCCGTCGTCGGGGCCATACGGAACGCCCCTCGCCAGGTAGTCGAAGAAGCGGCGCTCGACGCCGGCAATCTTCTTGACCGCCGGGCCGGGTCCGTCGCTCGCGGTCACGCCCCAGCAAAGCTCGCCGACGTGGGCAAGGCCCAGCGGATTGCGGATGCCGTACTGCTGCTGGATCCGCGTCGCCCGCCGGCTGTTCTCGAAGTAGTCGCTCCCCTTGTCGCGCATGTAGGCGTCGCGAATGCCGCGAAAGTCGACCCAGACATGCGACAGCTGGTGGATGAAGAGCGGCCCGGCGTAAAGATAGTCGATGTCGTAGACCGTCTTCCAATCGTAGGTCGTGCACCAGGCGGCGTAGCACTCGGCGCCGATGCCATGGGTCGGCGAGCCGAGCGCGAGCAGATAGAGGATGAGTGCCTCGTCGTAGCCTTCCCAGCGGTATTCAAGGAAGCCCGCTTTGGACTCAGGCCTCCAGCCGTGGCAAAGAGTCGTCGAGCCTTGCAGCATCCAGTCCCACTCGACGCGCTCGTACAGCATCTTCGCGAGGGAACGGATCTCGGCCTCATCCTCCGACGCAGCGTCGAAGTAGGCCGCCGCCGTCAGGGCACCGGCGATGAAGATGGCGGTATCGACACTGGAAAGCTCGCTCTGGCAGGCTCGCTTGCCGCTGCCCATGTGCAGGAAGTGGTAGTAGAAGCCTTTGTAGCCGGTCGCGTCGACGGCGCTGCTCTGCTCGCTGGCGGCGAAAAACCGCAGCGTGGTGAGCGTGCGCTCGACCGCTTCTTCCCGACTCATGAAATGGCGGTGGACACCCACCGGGTACGCAGTGAGCGCCATACCCACGGCGGCGATGCTGGACGGCCAGTCCTCCTCGGTCTTGTCGAGGACGAGGCCGTTGGCTCGATTGACTTCGTGAACGAAGTAGCCAAACGAATTCGCCTGAACATGGCGCATCAGCTCGGAGTTTCCCGCGTGATCCTTCAAAACACCGACTCCCGTGCGCGGCCCGGCAAGGCGATCGCCCCACGATCGCTCACTTGCCGACGATTCTCCGGCAAAGCGCCAGCGTTCCGAGGGCCGGGAGTATCCCCACCGCACAGACGCGACGGCCCTCGCGCCCTATCATCTTGCAGATGATCGAGGCTGAATTCGGGGTGCTGTAGGCGCCGGAGGCTGATATGCACATCGGGGAAATATGTACGCGCTCGGTAGTGACCTGCCGGCGTGAGGCCAGCGCGATGGAGCTGGCCCAATTGATGCGCGATCACCACGTCGGCGACGTGATCGTCGTCGATGAGCATGAAGGCGTCGTCACACCTGTCGGCGTCGTGACTGACCGCGATCTGGTCATCGAAGTGATGGCCAAGGGCGTCAATCCCGATCACCTGCACGCCGAGGATCTGGTCGCAGCGGAGATCGCGACTGCATTCGAGTCCGAACTCGTCTACGACGCCATCTGGCACATGCGCGGCAAAGGCATTCGCCGGTTGCCGGTGGTCGATGCGCACAACCACCTGGTCGGCGTTCTAACGGCCGATGACGTGACCAAATTCTTGGCAGATGAGCTGACCGAGGTCGCCCGCATTGCACCGCACCAGATAAAACGGGAAGAAGCCAGGCGAGACCCCGTGGCGCGCTGACCGGAGCCGAATCGGTTGTCGCGACGCGGCAGCGGCGCCGAACGCATTCATGATCAACGTGCTGACCCAAGGGTTCAGCGGCTTTCTGCGCCGCCGCCGTGCCCTGTCGCATTTCGGTCGCCACCCGCTGCTGGCGGCGCAACTCGTCCGCGCGTGATGGGAGTGCAGATGACCGGTCCACTTTCGCCCGACCTCCTCCGGAAGATGGACGCCTACTGGCGCGCCGCCAACTACCTGTCGGTCGGGCAGATCTATCTGCAGGACAACCCGCTGCTCGAAACGCCACTCCGCCTCGAGCACGTCAAGCCCCGTCTGCTGGGGCATTGGGGAACGACCCCAGGGTTGAACTTTCTCTATGTCCATCTCAACAGGCTGATCAAGGCGAACGATCTCAACATGATGTACGTCATCGGTCCCGGCCATGGCGGGCCGGGCATCGTGGCGCAGAGCTATCTCGAGGGTTCTTACACCGAGCACTATCCGGCGATCGAACGCAGCCGCAACGGACTGCAGCGGCTCTTTCGCCAGTTCTCGTGGCCGTATGGGATTCCGAGTCACGTCTCGCCCGAGACTCCTGGCTCGATTCATGAAGGCGGAGAGCTGGGCTATTCGTTGGTCCACGCGTATGGGGCCGCCTTCGACAACCCGGATCTGATCGTTACCTGCATCGTCGGCGACGGCGAGGCGGAGACGGCCACGCTGGCCACCAGCTGGCACTCCAACAAATTCCTCAATCCCGCGCGCGACGGGGCAGTGCTGCCGATCCTTCACCTCAACGGCTTCAAGATCGCCAATCCGACGGTGCTGGCCCGCATCGGTCGCCAGGACCTGACCGATCTGCTGCGCGGGTACGGCCACGAGCCGCACTTCGTCGAAGGCGACGATCCGGCGCTGGTGCACCAATGTCTTGCCGGAACGCTCGATACCGTCCTGGCAGAGATTCGCCGGATCCAGGTCGCCGCGCGGTCTCTTGGCGGCACCGAAAGGCCGGAGCGGCCACGCTGGCCAATGATCGTTTTCCGGACACCGAAGGGTTGGACGGGACCGAAATTCGTCGACGGCAAGCCGGTCGAGGGAACCTGGCGCGCGCATCAGGTTCCGATCGCCGATTTCAAGAGCCCCGAGCATCTGACGCAGCTCGAGGACTGGCTCAAAAGCTATCGGCCGCAGGAGCTGTTCGACGACCGCGGCAAGTTCCGCGAGGAGTTCGCCGAGCTGGCACCGACCGGTCACCGCCGCATGGGCTGCAACCCGCACGCCAATGGCGGAGAGCTGTTGCAACCGCTGTCGATGCCCCACTTTCACGACTACGCCGTGGCGGTGCTCGAGCCTGGGGGCGTCCAGGCTGAAGCGACGCGGGTGCTCGGGAAGTTTGTCCGCGACGTGATGAAACTGAATCTCGACAAGCAGAACTTCCGTCTCTTCGGCCCGGACGAGACCGCCTCGAACAGGCTGGAGGCCGTTTACGAAGTCTCCGGCAAGACATGGATGGCCGAAGTCGAGGAGGTCGACGTCGATCTGAGCGTCGACGGCCGCGTCATGGAGGTGCTGAGCGAGAACATGTGCGAGGGCTGGCTCGAGGGCTACCTCCTGACGGGACGCCACGGCCTCTTCTCGTGCTACGAAGCGTTCGTGCACATCATCGATTCGATGTTCAACCAGCACGCCAAATGGCTGAAGGTGAGCAGGAAGATCCCATGGCGCAAGCCGATCGCGTCGTTGAATTACCTGCTCACATCACATGTCTGGCGCCAGGATCACAACGGCTTTTCGCACCAGGATCCCGGTTTCATCGACCATGTCGCCAACAAGAAATCCGATGTCGTTCGGATCTATCTGCCGCCTGATGCCAACTGCCTGCTGTCGGTCGCGGACCACTGCCTGCGCAGCCGGAACTACGTCAACCTGATCATTGCCGGCAAGCAGCCGGAATGGCAGTGGCTCGACATGGATTCGGCCGTTCGCCACTGCACCGTCGGTGCGGGAACCTGGCAATGGGCGAGCAACGATGCCGAAGACCTCGACGTGGTGATGGCCTGTGCCGGAGATGTGCCGACGCTCGAGACACTCGCCGCGGTCACCCTCCTGCGAGCATACGTTCCGGACATCCGGATCCGCGTCGTGAACGTCGTCGACCTGATGGTCTTGCAGCCGCAGTCCGAGCATCCCCATGGTCTGGAAGATCAGGACTTCGACGCCCTGTTCACCACGGACAAGCCGGTGATCTTCGCCTTTCACGGCTATCCGGCCATGATCCACAAGCTGACCTACCGCCGACGCAACCACGACAACATCCATGTGCGCGGCTACAAGGAGGAAGGCACCACGACCACCGCCTTCGACATGGTCGTGCTGAACAACCTCGACCGCTACCAACTCGCCCTCGACGCCATCACGCGAATTCCGCGGTTCAGCGACCAGGTGGAGGCTGCGAAAGCACGCTACTGGACGACCATGGAGCGTCACAAGCTCTACATCAGCGAGCATGGCGACGACATGCCGGAGGTTCTGGACTGGCGCTGGAAGGCATGACCGAAAGGCCAAGTTCGGGATACGAAAAGGCAGACGCCGGAGCCGAGCTGACGGTGCTCGCCCTGAACAGCGGCTCCTCCTCGCTCAAGTTCGGCTTGTATCGCGTCGCGCACTCGGGAATCGAAACGATGCTCTCCGGGGAGGCCGCATCGATCGGTGAGAGCAGGAGCATATTTCGCGCCCTGGGCTCACGTCACGACGAGCTCGTGTCCGAGACTTTCGCCTTTGCGAGCCAGCGCGAAGCCATCGTCCGCGTCGGCAAGCTTCTCGCCGATTCCGGCGTGCCGGCCCCTGCCGCCATCGGGCACCGCATCGTGCATGGCGGCCCGAAGCTTCGCGAGCATTGCCTGATCGACGACACGGTCCTGCAGCAACTCGAAGCGGCTAACGTGTTCGCGCCGTTGCATACGCCATCGGCCCTGGCGGTCATCCGGTTCGCACAGGAGCACTTTCCCGGGCTGCCGCAGACGGCGTGCTTCGACACCGCATTTCACGCCGAGTTGCCGGACGTTACCCGCGTGCTACCGATTCCCAGGGAGCTGCGATCGGAAGGAATCCAACGTTACGGATTTCACGGCCTGTCCTGCGAATCGATCGTGCATCAGTTCGCGAATGCTCTTCCCGACCGCCTTGTCATCGCTCATCTCGGCAATGGCGCGAGCGTGACCGCGGTCAAGGGCGGCAAATCGATCGACACCAGCATGGGGTTGACACCCACGGGCGGGCTGATCATGAGCACGCGCAGCGGCGATCTCGATCCGGGCGTTCTCGTCTACCTGATGCGTCAGAAGAAGTTGGATGCCGACAAGGTCGAGGAGCTGGTCAACCGTCGGTCCGGCCTGCTCGGAATTTCCGGAGTTGGCAGCGACATGCGGCTCCTGCGTGAAGCCGGCACTTCAAACGCCGCCGCGCGGCTCGCCATCGAGATGTTCTGCTACGCGGTGCGCAAGCAGATCGCCGGCATGATCGCTGCACTCGATGGCGTCGACAGGATCGTCTTCACGGGCGGCATCGGCGAAAACGATGCCTTCGTCCGCGCTGCGATCTGCGACGGCTTGTCCTGGATTGGCGTCACTCTCGACCAAGCCCGCAACGAATCCGCGCGCAATCCCATCCACGACGCCGCGTCGCGCTGCACGGTTGAGGTGCTCGCCTCGCAGGAAGACGAGCAGATCGCCCGCCATACGTGGGCGCTCGTCGCGCGGAGTGCGCTTGCCAAGCTACATTGATCCATGAACGCAGCGCACATTCGTCCCCGGATCGACCTCGTTCGCATCGCCACCGAAGCGATGTCCAAGCGCGGGCTGGAGCCGGCATTTCCGCCTGGCGTCGCGCAACAGTTGTCGTCGATCACCGGCCCGGGCAGCGACACCGACCCGCGCATCCGTGATCTCACTGCGCTGCCCTGGTGTTCGCTTGACAACGACGACTCGCTTGATCTCGATCAATTGACGGCGTGCGAGTTGCTCGGCGGCGGCTCGGTCAGGATCCTGGTGGCGGTGGCCGACGTCGGCGCGCTCGTCAAGAAGGGGTCGGCCATCGACGAGCACGCCCGCTTCAACACCACATCGGTGTACACCTCGGCAAAGGTGTTCCCGATGTTGCCTGAGCGTCTATCGACGAACCTGACTTCGCTCAACCAAGATCAGGACCGGCTCGCCCTGGTGACCGAGCTGATCGTTGCCGCTGACGCCTCGATCGCGGAGGCGACCGTCTATCGCGCAAAGGTGCGCAACAAAGCGAAATTTGCCTACGACGCCGTGGCTGCGTGGATCGACGGTGACGGCCCGTTGCCCGAGGCGGCCCGCGCGGTAGGCGCGCTCGACCTCCAGCTCCGCACTCAGGACGAAGTCGCACAACGGTTGCGCGCGCGACGTCACACCGAGGGCTCGCTCGAACTGGAGACCTTCCAACCGCGCGCCGTGTTCGAGGGTGACCGCGTTGTCGATATTCGCCAGCAGGTGCAGAACAGGGCGCGTCAGCTTATCGAGGAGCTGATGATCGCGACCAACGAGCATGCCGCCCGCTTTCTGGCGAGCGCGGGCGTCGCCTCGTTGCGTCGTGTCGTTCGATCTCCCGAGCGCTGGCTGCGGATCACCGAGGTGGCCGCGAAACTGGGCGAGTCGTTGCCGAAGGTGCCGGATTCGCGGGCGCTCGCGGCGTTTCTCGCCAGGCGCCACAAGGCCGATCCTGTTCGCTTTCCCGATCTCTCGCTCGCAATCGTCAAGCTGATGGGCTCGGGTGAGTACGTGGCGGAGCGACCGGGCGACGCGCCGATAGGGCATTTCGGCCTTGGCACGCGCGAGTACACGCACTCCACCGCTCCGAACCGCCGATTCCCCGACCTGATCACGTCGCGAATGCTCAAGGGCGTACTGACCGGGACCGAGCCGCCTTACAGCCTGGCCGAGCTCGAGGCGCTCGCCCAGCACTGCACGGAGCAGGAAGATGGTGCGCAGAAGGTCGAGCGCAGCGTCCGAAAGTCCGAGGCCGCCATGCTCCTCGAATCGCATGTCGGCCAACAGTTCGACGCGATCGTGACCGGCCGCTCGGTGAGCGACACATGGGTTCGCATCTTCACGCCCCCCGTCGAGGGCAAGCTCGTGGCACGGGTGCCGGAGCTCGACGTGGGTCAGCGGATCCGCGTCAAGCTTGTGGCCACAAACGTCGAGCGTGGTTTCATCGACTTTGTGCTGATCTACTGAACGCTCCTCGACAATGAGTGTGGACGTCCTTCTGAGGCGCTGCAGAGCCCTGCGAAACGAATGATTCCCTGCGACGGCCGGGTTTTCCATCGTGGGGAGACAAAGAGACCTCTGCAATGATGGGGCGTGGGACGATGTGGCTCGTCGCTCGGGCTTGCACGTTGTCATCACGTTCCACGCTGCCCCGCACGTGACTGAAGCGAGAACCCTGTGGCCGACATCCTGCAGCAGCGAGACGGTGCCGTCGGCACCATCGTTTTTTCGAACGTCGACAAGTACAACGCGATGACGGGCCAGATGTGGCGCGAATTTCCCGCCGCGATGACGCAGCTCGATGTCGACACTTCGATACGCGCAATCGTCCTGGTCGGCGCCGGCGACAAGGCCTTCGTCTCGGGCGCAGACGTCTCGCAGTTCGCAAGCGACCGCACCGATCCGGCCGCCCAGCGGAGCTACAACGAGGCGGTCGAGGCGTCCTACCTCGCGCCGGTGCAGGTGAGCAAGCCGGTGATCGCGCAGATCAGGGGAATCTGCATGGGCGGCGGTCTCGGCCTGGCCGCGGCCTGCGACATCCGCATCTGCGCCGACGATGCTCGCTTCCGCATGCCTGCCGGCCGCCTCGGATTGGGCTACAGCCAGACCGGCGTGCACCGGTTCGTCGCTCTGATGGGCGTCCAGAACACCTACGACATCTTCTTTTCGGCGCGCATCTTCGACGCCGCTGAAGCGCTGCGCATGGGTTTCGTCAGCCGGGTCGTCCCGGCCGCCGAACTGGACGAGGCGGTGCGCACGCTGGCGCTCGCGATCGCCGACAACGCACCGCTGACGGCCACCGCCGTCAAACGCACCATCAACTCATATTTGCGCAACCCCGCCGACAAGCAAGCCGCTGACGCGCAGGAAGCGATCGATCGATGCAACGCGAGCGAGGACTATCGCGAAGGCGTCCTTGCCTTCGCGGAGAAGCGCAAGCCCGTGTTTGCGCAACGCTAGGGCCTGCTAACGCTATGGGAGGGCTCGCGTGACTCGGCAAAGCGGCGCCCGCAAGGCGCAAAGCGCAGCCGTAGCCGCTGCCACGGCGAGCATTTGCAACGCGGCGGGCGCCGCTTTGCCGAGATCACCCGTTGGGCAGGTGCGCCGCAGGCCGCCGGGCGGCGTTGCG